>JABDCB010000003.1 GCA_013288325.1 Bacteroidota bacterium | reverse complement strand
CTGATGCGAATAAATAAGAACGGAGATAGTGTTTTAAACGACTTACAAATACGGCCCGGTAATGATTCCCAACAAATAATTAATCGAATGTATATTAATTATTATCAAATACCAATCCCGGCTTTTGTTAGAAAATCATTTAGGTATTGAATTGCTTTCCGATTACAATGTCCAATATTAATGATTCCGCATCAAGCCATTATCACATAATACAAATCCTTCCGGAGTAGCGGTTATTTCCCTAAATAATAGCTAATCTATTGATTGTGAGTAGTCTGACACCTATTAAAACTAAGTGTTTATACGTAGAGACCTGATTATGGAGAGCACTCTAATCTTATCTTATTAGTACCGATTTCCCCTATTCACAATCAAGTATGTCCGGATAAAGAAAGATAAGTCAAATTTTCTTAGTTGAAAAACTTTCCGGAGCGGTATGATAACAATCATCTCCCCAACTGGATAAGATCATTATTCAGGAGGGTAAATGATGACACATTTGTACCATCAATAAGTACTTCGTAAGGAATGTCAGATAACCTCGCATAAATATTAAAGAAAGAAATATGAAAACTAAAACAGGTACGATAAGAAGGATCATGCTCCTGGCTGGTCTTTGTGCCGGATATATAAGCTCGGCTTATGCACAGCAGGATTCCAGCACGGTAGCACCGGCAGAAATACCGAACAAGGCTCAGGGTGGAGGCACCAAGTTTTTACTGGCCGGTAAGGCTCAGGCTTCGTGGAGCCAGATAGCAACACAGCTGCAGGGTACGCCCAATACATCTTCTCATACATTTTTTCCCGATGCATTTATGCTCATGCCATTGGTGAAGGTAAATAACCGCCTTTTTCTGGATGCGCAGGTAGAAGTGGATGTGAACCCGATGGGAGGAGGAGCTGCCATTAACTTAAATGAAATGATAGTGTATTACCGTGCCACTCCATGGCTCTCTGTGTTTGGAGGAAATTTCAGCCCCAAATATGGTTTGTATATGGGAGTGATGGATGATTTTACAAACCGCTATTGCACCGATCCGATTGGAATGAACAGAGGGCCGCAAACGCAAACAGGTATAGGTATTCAAGGGGGTATACAGGCAGGATATTCGAAATTCAATTATCAGTTGTATCTGTCCAACGGACCTCAGTTGGTTGTGGATAGCAGCACACATGGGAATGCCAATGCCACGGGATCACTGAACTATGGTAACTACACCGATAATAATAATAACAAGGCAATTGGAGGATCAATTGGTTTCCTTCCTTTATCCAACTCCAATCTGCAGCTGGATGTATCAGGTCAGGTAGCCGGTAAAACAGGTAGTCTGAATTCGGCCTACGAAAATATAAGCAGCTACTCACTAGCAGCCGATATCAACTATTACCACCTTTTTAATCCGGTGATGGTTCGTGTACAGGCAGAATATAATTATACCAAGACACAGCAATTCAATTATCCCTGGTTTTCAGATTCTAGTAAATCAACCCTGCTGGTTCCGGGTTTTAATAATCAGTTAAGCGGATGGTATGCGGGTATAACGGTTCGTCCTTCCGGAATAGACAATGAAATTATACGCAATCTGGAGTTAGGGGCTCGTCTGGGCGCTTATACACCTCCAGGTTATATCGGAGCTACCAGCAATACACCTGCACCATGGGGAGAAAATGCAGAACAACAAACCACCATCTGTCTCACATATTGGTTTACCTGGAAGACACCGCTGAATATAGCCTATGATCAGCTTAAGATGACCAACGGGCCTACCATCACAACCTATACAGCACGATTGATTTATTTCTTTTAATCTGTTAACGATAAAAAAACTGTCATGAAAAAGAAAAGCCGCACCCGGATTATCTCGCTTACCGTGATTATGGGTATCACCAGTATTTTTATTGTAATGATAAACGGTTGTAAAGTACCGGAATCAATTGCAAACAAATCAGGAGCTCAATTGTGGGGAGAGAATTGTATCCGTTGCCATAATTCTCCGGATCCTAAAACATACAGTGATGATCAGTGGGATGCCGCTGCCGAACACATGCGTCAGAAAGCTATTCTGACTGATGTGGAGATTACCAAGATTAAAGCTTTTCTGAAATCAGCTAACTAGTGATGTGTTAGCTTAAGGAGAAGCTATGGAATAAGGTATATGTCACACAACGTGACAAAGAGAAAATATAAGGGGAATAATAGTTGTTAGAGTCCCTTGCTAATATGTAAAAGGCGTTCACTCTTCAGGAAATCGGCCACTTCTTCCTTGAGGACATTGAGTTCATCCATTTTTGTTTTCAGCTTTGTTTTCATCACTGAAAGCAATTGTTTTTCCTCTGAATTAGGCTGACCATCTCCTTCAATTCTGCAAAGGGCGGAAGAAAGCACATTAATGATTTCGTACTCCAACTCGGTCGTTTCATCTACCAAAGCCCTGTATTTTTTCCACTGTGGGTGTGAATTGGATATCTGATTCATAGCGATTTGTTTTACAACTTAAAGGTACATCCGTCCTGACCGAATTAGTCAAAACCAAGGTTATCTTTATGTTAAAACAATGGAGGGCTCTCTTTTTGCTGAATTCCCTATCTTCGCCCCATGTCCAAAAATATACGTCATTGGGAGAATGTTCATATCCCTTTATGGCTCATGAAAGATACCTGCTGGATGCTCCAATGGAAGGTATTTGGTATTTGCATGATATTTCCTACCATGCTGGTAGCTATCTATTTAGCCTGGAAAACCAGGGTGGAAGATGAATTTTTCATCAATCTGGCCATTTGTTTCTGGATAGGTGCTAATGCATACTGGATGTGTTGCGAATTTTTCCATCATGAGGAGATAAAAAATTATGCCGGTTATCCCTTCCTGGTAGGAATGGCCAGTGTAGCCTGGTTTTATGGAAACAGGCTGTTTGGTAAGAATAAAGGACAGGGGATTCTTTAAACCGCTGCAGCAAGAGCTAAAGTGTCTTCTCAGGCGCTTATTTACTCACACTTTTTTTCAGAGATACCATACGGATTGCTGTAAGAGCAGCTTCATCTCCTTTGTTGCCATGTTTGCCTCCGGAGCGTTCCTTGGCTTGTTTCAGATTCTCAGTCGTTAACACCCCAAATACAACGGGTTTGTTATACATCAAACCTACATTCATGATGCCGGTAGATACGGCATCTCCAATAAAATCAAAATGGCTGGTTTCGCCACGGATAATACATCCCAGACAAATAACGGCATCTATTTCATGCACCTGTGCTGCAAGCTGTGCTGCCAGGGGTAATTCGAAACTGCCTGGAACATATTTTACAAGAATATTTTTTGGTTTAGCACCGTATTTGAGCAAGGAAACATGTGCTGCTTTTTCAAGGGCCTGACAGATTTCAGCATTCCATTCGGAAACAATAAGGGCGAAACGCATTCCTTTTGCAGAAGGAACAGTTTTTTTACCTGGGTCGGACAAACTTTTGAGAGAAGAGGCCATCGTGAAGGGGTTAAAAAAATGTCCCGCAATTTGCGGGACATTCAATGAATTCGTTTAATTAATATTTCCTTTTGTTTTTGCACGGGCAATATACTTATCAATGTCCCTGCTTTCGGGCGATTCGGCATACTCCGTTTTTATCTTTTCATAATACTTCACCGCTTCTGCATAATTCTTGCTTCCTTCATAAGCCTGACCGGCTTTTTTAAGATAGATAGGTGCTGTAAAGGCATTTTTGTTTTGACCGGAAGCTTTAATATAATAATTGATGGCTTCTTCGCTATTGCCCTGCTCCAGGTAACAATCACCTACTGATCCAACTGCAATAGCGCTGGAAATTAGGTCGTTGCCGTCATAATCCTGGAATTGTTTAATGGCTTCCTTATAATTGCCTTTCTGACGGTAACAAATACCGAGGTAATAATGAGAAAGATTACCGGAAGGAGTATTTCCATACTCATCCACCATTTTGGCAAAACCCAAGGTATCACCGTGTCCGTTGATAGCCAAGTTGATAGAATCTTTTTCCAGCCACTTTTCAGCCCAGAAGATCTTGGTTTGTGCCTCTTCAGCCATAGGCTTCATATAGAGGTATTTCCAGCCGAAATAAGCTCCTACCAGCAGGAATACGGCTCCTACTATGATACTCAGGCTCTTTCTGTTGTCGTGTATATATTGCTCCGTCTTTCCCAGCGCTTGCTCGACGTCCAGGATCGGTTCGTCTTTTTCTTCAGTCATTTGATATTTAAATAAAATTAAGCCTGCAAAAATAACCAAATTTTAGAACTATTGCTTTTTTCATCATAATATCCCGCAAATACCCGCTTCTTTTTCTCCTTCTTTGTGAGTAATTCTTGGAAAATCCTTTTTCCCAAGTGTTTCCCGATTCCTTTCAATGTTTAATTTTAGCCATGTTTCTCAAGGAACTTACCCTAATCGATTTCAGGAATTATCAGGAGGCCTCGATTAAACCGGGACCCGGAATCAACTGTTTTACAGGTGATAATGGCTCAGGCAAAACCAATTTGCTGGATGCTATTCATTACCTGTCGCTTTGTAAAAGCTATTTTAACCCGGTTGATAGCCAGAATATACGGCATGATGCTCCTTTCTTTGTTATACAAGGCGTGTTTGATGAACATGGCAAGGAAGAGTCCATATACTGTGGGGTTAAGCGGGGACATAAAAAGGTTTTTAAACGAAATGACAAGGAATACGAGCGCCTTGCCGATCATATCGGCAAATTTCCCCTGGTGATGATTTCTCCGGCCGATTCGGAGCTGGTTACAGAAGGCAGTGAACCCCGTCGTAAATTCCTGGACAGCGTTATTTCTCAATACGATCACCGCTATCTGGAGCAGATCATTCTTTATAACAGGGCACTCAGTCAGCGTAACGCTTTGCTTAAATCGTTTTCCCATTCCGGTCGGTTTGACAAGGATTCTCTTGAAATATGGGACGATCAGCTGATCAGTTATGGCAATCCGGTTTTTGAGATACGCAAAAAATTTACCGATGACTTTGTTCCTATTTTCCGTGAATATTATTCCCTGCTGGCTTCCGGTAAGGAGCAGGTGGAATTGATCTACGATTCCGATCTTCACAAAAGCTCTTTTCGGGAGGTGTTGGATAAAGCACTTCCCCGCGACAGGGCTGTTGAACACAGTACAGCAGGGATACATCGCGACGATCTCGACTTCCGCATGAATGGATATCCGCTTAAGAAAGACGGATCACAGGGGCAACAAAAGACGTTTCTGCTTGCGCTGAAACTCGCTCAGTTTGAATTTATCCGCAATCAGGTACCGGGCAAAGAAGCGCCCCTGCTGCTGTTGGATGATATACACGACAAGCTGGATGAGCAACGCGTTAAAAAATTGATGGGTCTGATCCGGGATGCCCGTTTTGGACAGGTGTTTATAACCGATACCCATCACGATCGTCTGGCATCTGTTTTTAATGAACTTCATCTTAATTATACCCTTTTTCATGTCCGGAACGGGGAGGTAAGTCCTGTTCCTTTAAATCAAGTACAAGAATTTTCTTAAAACTTAATAGCTTTGCAAAAAATCACACAATGATTAAAACCGTACTCTCTCTCTTTATTCTTTCTTTTTCAGCAAGCCTTATGAAGGCTCAGACAGCCGCAGAGGTGATTAAAGCACAATCTGCCACCGATCTTATTGCCAGCGGAGATAAAAAACGCAAATCAGAAGATTATTCCGGTGCTATGGCTGATTATTCATCGTCTGTCAAAATAAATGAAAAGGCTGCCGAGGAATACATCAAAAAGAATGAGAAACACAGTAAAATGACGGCTTATGAAATAGCCCTGGCCGATGACGGTCGCGCCCCTGATCCTAAACCTGAATGGGCCTCTGCCTACTATGGAAGAGGAATGTGTGAGAAGGCGCTGAATCAGAAAACAGAAGCATTGCAGGATTTTGAAACAGCTATTCTGCTGAACCCTAAAATGGGAGAAGCCTATTATGAACGGGCAATGAGTAAGTATCCGAAAGATGATAAGGACCATCAGTGTGTGGATCTGCGCAAATCAGCCGATCTGGGATATGATAAAGGACGTATTGCCTATGAAGATAATTTTTGCTGGAACAACAGCTTAAGTCATTACAAAGAGGGTGTTACCAAACTGAATATAAAAAGCTATGACGAAGCACTGGTAGAGTTTGATATTGCGGCCAAAATAAATCCGGATTCGGCCAATATATATGTAAGAAAAGGTCAATGCTATTTCGGTCTCAATAAGCTGGATGAAGCACTGATGGAATATAAAATGGCATTGAAAAAAGATTCTAATAACATGGAAGCACATCTGAATCTTGGGATCGCTTACCAGAGTAAGGATGATAACCAGAAAGCTTTTGATGAGTTCAGCAAAGTGATCAAAGTCAATTCAAACAGCTATGAAGCGTATCTGCACAGGGCACAATCTTGCGAAAGCCAGAGCCAGTTTGCATCTGCTATTTTCGATTACGGCAATGCCATCCGGATTAAACCATCGAACGGAGAAAATTATTACAAACGCGGAGTTCTAAAACGCGATAATCTCAAAAACGATGCAGAAGCCTGCGATGATTTCTGTAAAGCCGCTGATTTAGGTTTCAGCGATGCGGATGACCTGGCCAAAGACTGTCGTAATCCGTATAAAAAGAAGAAAAAGGATTAACGGTTCCGGCTGGCCCCGCCAGCCGCTGCCTACTGCTGCTTTTCCTTGTTCCTGGGGTGAAACCGGATAATCTCCGATCGCAAAAATTCCCTGTCCAGGTGCGTATAAATCTCCGTAGTGGTTATGGAGACATGTCCCAGCATTTCCTGTACGGCACGCAAATCAGCACCTCCTTCAATCAGATGCGTGGCAAAACTATGACGAAAGCTATGCGGACTTATCTTCTTTTTAAGCTGTGCGTGTTCAGCAAGGCGTTTGATAATGGTAAACACCATCACCCGGGTAATACCTGTGCCCCGTTTACTCAGAAAGAGAATATCTTCCGATCCCTTTTTAGGGGTGATATGACATCGGACTTCTTCTTTATAATGCAGAATATGTTTTTGTGCCACACTCCCAACGGGCACCAGTCTTTCCTTGTCTCCTTTACCTGTGATACGTAGAAAGCCCGTATCCAGAAACAGATTGGAGATCTTTAATCCCACCAGTTCCGATACCCGCAAGCCGGAGCTGTAAAGCGTTTCGAGCATGGCCTTATTCCGTTCTCCTTCCGGAGTGCTCCGGTCTATAGCGCCTATCAGTTTATCAATCTCTTCTACACTCAATACATCAGGTAGCTTACGGGTTATCCGGGGAGATTCGAGAAGCATGGAAGGATTATCGTTGAGGAGGTTTTCCATCAACAGGTATTTGTAAAAGGCTTTGATGCCGGAAAGGATACGCGATTGCGATGTGGGCGTTAATCCCAATTCGGCAATATACCGGATAAATTCCTGTAAATGGGTTAACTCAATCTGTAACGGACTGAGATTATAATTACGCAGCTGGATGAACTGTTCCAGCTTTTCCATATCGTGTATATAGGCTTCCACCGTATTGGCAGAAAGGGAGCGTTCCAGCTTAAGATACGACCCGAAGCCCTTTATCAGGCTCTTCCAGTTCATTTCGTGTAAATATACCTAACTTTAGCCCATTCTTTAAGAAGGAAAATGAAAATACTCATCATCAACGGGCCCAATCTTAACCTGCTAGGCAAGCGGGAGCCGGGTGTATATGGACTAAAGTCGTTCGAGACTTATCTGTCCGAACTGCAGGCGCTTTATCCTGATCATACACTGGATTATTTTCAGAGTAATGTAGAGGGGGAGCTGATTGACAAAATACAGGAAGCCGGTTTCCGGATTGATGGTATTATCCTGAATGCAGGAGGCTATACCCATACTTCGGTGGCGCTGGCCGATGCCATTGCGGCTATACCTGCTCCGGTGGTGGAGGTGCATATTTCCAACATTTTCAAACGGGAAGATTTTCGTCATGTTTCCATGATAGGAGGAAGCTGCAAAGGAAGTATTTCCGGTTTCGGACTGGACTCATATCGTTTGGCCGTTGAAAGCCTGTTGCATACTCCATAGCAGCAGGGGGCAGGGATAGGACAATTAAATATGAATATGTACATTTGTTGAAGGCGTCTATGCAGCTCTATATATCCTATTTTATCATTGGTATTACCGTTTTGTTTTCAGTATCGGCTTTCACAAATCCGGAATTGAAAAGCAAAATGATGTTTAATGCCTATGCAATTCGTCATCGTAAAGAATGGCATCGCCTCTTTACCCATGCCCTGATCCATGCCGACTGGATGCATCTGTTCTTCAACATGTATGTGTTGTATGCTTTCGGGCCCTTGCTGGAGAGGGAATATGCCTACTTCTTCGAGGAAAAAGCCCATCTGTTTTTTATTCTGTTGTATGTAGGTGCCATTTTTATGTCCAGCGTGTATTCTTATGAGAAGAATAAGAACAACATGTATTACAATGCACTGGGCGCATCGGGTGCTATATCGGCCTTACTTTTTGCTCATATTCTCATGAACCCTATGCAGGGAATCGGTATCATGTTTATCCCTTTCTTTATTCCGGGTTGGGTATTCGGTGGATTATATCTGTTTTATTCCTGGTATATGGCACGCCGGGGACAGGATAATATAGGACATGATGCGCATTTCTGGGGAGCAGTATACGGAGTGATTTTTACTATCTGTCTGAAACCGGAATTAGCCTCGGCTTTTTTAAGACGGATAACCGGACATGGATTAGACTAATTATCGGCAGATGAAACACAAAGCCATTTTTCTGGACAGGGACGGAATCATCAACATGGAAAGAGGGGAATATACCTACCGCATGGAAGATTTTGTGTTTGTGGAAGGATTGGTAAAGGCTTTGAAAAAATTTATTAAACACGATTACAAACTGATTGTCGTATCCAATCAAAGCGGGATCAGCAAGGGTGTATACAGTTTTGAAGAGGTAGAGAAGTTACATGCCCATATTCAGCGTTATATGCGTATGAACGGGATAGAGATAGACGAGATTTATTATTGCCCCCATCATCCGGATACAGGCCTTTGTATTTGCCGCAAACCGGATTCCCTGCTTATTGAAAAAGCCATTGCCCGTTTTAATATCGATCCTTCCTTGTCCTATTTTATTGGTGACCGGCAACGGGATATCGATGCCGCTGCGAAAGTGAATGTGAAAGGTTTTCTCCTTCCCAGTAATACTCCGCTGATCGAGCTGGCTGATCAAATCACGAATCTTGCCCATTCAAACTAACGTCCTATGTCAGATCTGTCAATCAATTACAATGGCACGCTTCGGAAAGAGTCGGAGCCTATATTCTTTTCATCCAACAGAGCGTTTCGTTATGGTGATGGATTGTTTGAGACAATTCGTGTAGCCCAGGGTAAGGTTCGTTTTCTGGCCCGTCACCTGAATCGACTGAGAGAGTCTATGCTGTTGCTTAAAATGGATGTGCCTGATTTTTTTGAGGTCAATTTTTTTGAGAAGAAGATAGATGAGTTGCTGAAGACAAATAAGATCCTGGAAGGAGGAAGGGTACGATTAACCGTATTCAGGGACGAAGGAGGCTTGTATAGTCCCGATACGAATCACGTGTCCTGGCTGGTGGAAGCCCATCCTATGAGTGATAATCTCTATACGCTGAATGAAACAGGGTTGATCGTGGATCTGTATAACGAATTCAAAAAACCGTTGAACAGAATGTCCTGTATCAAATCAAACAATGCCCTGGTATATGTGATGGCGGGCATTTTTAAAAATGAGAATAAGTTGGATGATTGCATCCTGCTGAATGAACGGTTTAATATTACAGAAGCCATCAGTTCCAATCTTTTTGCAGCCAAGAACGGAGTGCTTTACACCGCTCCCATAGCTGAAGGATGTCTGGATGGGGTGATGCGGTCGGAAGTAATCAATATAGCACGGGAAAACAGGATTGCTGTATATGAAGTGACTATGGCGATGAATGTGATGCTGAACTCGGATGAAATATTTCTTACCAATGCCATTCGTGGAATTCAATGGGTGGGGGCTTACAGAGCTAAAAAGTATTCGAGTAATATGGCAGAGAAACTGGTTTCTATGCTGAACGCGAAGCTGTAAAATTTCTACGATCGGATTATGATCAATCTGCCATCCTCCTTTAGCAGATAGGGAGAGGGGATTTAATTCAGGTTAGGATCTTCCGGAAAATTGGACATGATTGTAAATTCTTTTCCTTCCAGTCCTTTCATCACATGACTCCACAGGTGGCGGGTATCATGGTTAAAGATATCTTCCTGTTTGGCATTGGCAACGATCCATGATTTACTTTTTATTTCATCATCCAGCTGATCGGTGGTCCAGCCGGCATAGCCCACGAAGAAACGAATCTCATCGGGTTGAATAATCTTACTTTCTATCATATCCTTCACGGCATCAAAATCGCCGCCCCAGAATACACCATCCGCAATTTCAATGCTTTTTTCAATGCGATTGCCCAGGCGGTGCAGGAAATATAATTGATCCCGTTGAACAGGTCCACCCAGATACAAACTTTCCGTGTAATCGGGAAAGCCAACCAGGGCATTGTTTATCTTAAGATCGATGGGTTTGTTGAGAATAAATCCGAGGGAACCTTTTTCATTATGCTCTACCAGATAAACAACAGAGCGTTTGAAATACGGATCCTCCAGAAAAGGTTCTGCTAACAGAAACTTCCCCTGAGCCGGGTTGATCTTTGATTGAAATTCAAACATCTTCACATCACAAAGGTAGCGATTTCAATGGGAGAGCGAGAAAGGTTAGCGATTTTTTTTAATAACTTTGGTTCAGGTAATTGATAAAAACTCTTATGGAAGATATTCATTCGCATATATTTAAAATCCGCACGGATTTCGGTAAACATGCTCTCGATGAAAATGATGTGCATAAAAACCCCATTCATCAGTTTGAAGCGTGGTTTAAACAGGCATTGGAAGCACAGGTATATGATCCGCATGTGATGATGGTAACAACGGTAGGGAAAGATCTCCGGCCTTCTACACGGGTTATGCTGCTCCGGAATTTTGAAGAGAAAGGATTTATTTTTTATACAAACTATAACAGTCATAAAGGCAAGCAGGCCGTTGAAAATCCCTATGCCTGTCTTACTTTTTTCTGGCCAGAATTGGAGCGACAGATAAGGGTAGAGGGGATACTGGAAAAACAAAGTGATGAAGAGTCAGATCTTTATTTCGCCTCTCGTCCCAGAGCAAGTAAAATTGGGGCCTGGGTTTCTCCTCAAAGCAAGGTGATAACAAGCCGTAAGGAGCTGGATGATAAGTACGAAAAACTGGAAAAACAGTATTCAGAAGAAGTTCCCCGTCCACCGCATTGGGGCGGATTTATATTACATCCCTCCCATATTGAGTTCTGGCAAGGCCGGCCAGGCAGGCTTCATGATAGAATCAGTTATTCCAAGGCTGAAAACGGATGGAAGATTGAGCGGCTGGCTCCCTGATAGAGCCGGAATAAAGTGGTAGAATTAGGAACGCAGAAAGCTTATTCGTTCAGTTTTTTAAAGCTGCCTTTGGAATAAATCCACTTGTCCCCGTTTATTCCCTTGTATACACTAAGCCCGTTTTTTGAGGCAATAAATAAAACGTTCTCCGCATGCTCCCCTTCCATGATAAGAACAGGCTCCTGAAGTTTATCCCAGCTTTTGCTCACATTGGAGGTATATTGAAAACGATGAACCCAGACCTTGCCGATCTGATGTCGCACTTCCACATAAAGCATGGAATCATTAAGTGAATAAGCAATCAAGGCCTGCCGGTCAAAAGGATTAAAGATTTTTCCGACCCATACCATGGAATAGATCTTAACCGATCGCCCTTCTTCCTGAGTTACATAGTCTTTATGATATTCAAAAGAATCCTTTTTTACTTCAAAGACCTCTTCGGTGGTCTTTTTCAACAGGGCGAAACGAGCTGTCTTATTGGGATCTTCCTGTTTAACAGGCAAGGTAAGGTAGGATGAATGGTTTTGAAAGGAGGAGAATAGCAGGAGCGCAAAAAGTCCAACCGATATAATAACCTCTTGTTTCAAATGTATCCTAAGCACAGGGCGCATGGGTATGGATGTTTCAGGAGTTAAACAAAAAGACCCCATTGAGGGGTCTTTCCATTAATCTTCTTTTTTGGGAGCTTTGCGGCCCGCTTTTTTAGGAGCGGCTTTGGCTTTTTTAGGAGCGGCTTTAGTCGCAGCGCTCGTAGCTTTTTTACGTGGTCTTTTGTTACCATAAGACCCGATAGTGATTTTACCTTTTTTTGTTTTTTTATCGCCTTTACCCATACGACAGAATGTGTTTGTTTGATTATTGGCAAATGTATAAAAAAAATGATCGCAATGAGCGGTCTTTATGGTGATGGGTCATATTCCTTTTTCTTTCCAGAATTCAGCTTCCACCAGATGAGGCTTTGACAGGATGTTTTTACACCATTCAATCTTCAGTTCCAGTTGGTCAGACTCAGGAAGCTGCCAGGGAAGATTACTCGGCCTTAGTTTATTGCTTAACGTATGCAGACACATGGCAGCCGTAACGGAGAGGTTAAAGCTTTCGGTAAATCCGAACATAGGAATCTTTACAAATTCATCGGCCATATCAAATACATCCTGAGAGATACCGTCTATCTCAGTACCTATTACAAGGGCTATTTTGCCGGGGTTCAGATCAAGCGTTTCAATGGTTATGTCATTCCGGTGAGGAGTGCTGGCTACAATCCGGTACCCCTTCTTTTTCAGATGATGCAAAGCTTCCGGGGTATTATTGGCCTGGCCGGAATATTTGTACATATTCATCCATTTGGTGGATCCCATCACCACATCCGGGTTGATGGTGTATTTATTCCTGTTTTCGATGATATGTACATCCTGAATACCGAAGCACTCGCAGGTACGGAGTACGGCACTGGCATTGTGAGGTTGGTAAATATCTTCCAGAACCACCGTTAGATAACGGGTTCGGAGTCTTACCATCTCCTCAATCTTGCTCCGCTTATTTTCGGTAATAAAGCGGGCCAGATACTCATATAATTCCTGACGGATGATTGGATCCATGAAGAGGTTGTTTTTGTTCAAAAGGATGCGTTTGTGTTTGAGAAGAGAACTACCGGTGTGAATGTGCCACACTATTGGCAATTCGGTAGAGCATGCGTGCTCCCACATTGGCATCCCATTCATCTTTACCCGGGGCTACCTCGTTGATATCAAATGCCAGAATGGTTTTGCCGCTTTTTAGTACCTGATCGATCAAAAAGAGTACCTGCTCCGCTTCAAAACCTCCGGCAACAGGAGTGCCTGTATTTGGGCAAAGTTTAGGATCAAGACCATCGATGTCAAAACTCAGGTATATGTTTTGAGGTAAAGCATCCACGATGTCTTTGCATGTTTCTTTCCAGGTATCGCCTTCGTATTGACGATTCTTGATATCACGGTCATAAAAGCATCGGATACGCCCCTTTGATTTTTTTACCAGCTCTGCTTCCGCTTCACAATAGTCGCGGATGCCTACCTGCACCAGTTTACTTACCTGTGGAATCTGAAGGGCATTAAACATGATGGAGGCATGTGAATAGGTAAACCCTTCGAATGAGTCGCGCAAATCGGCATGGGCATCAATCTGGAGTATTCCGAACGAATCATTTTTCTCGGCCAGTGCCTGCATCATCCCAAGGGGAGTACTATGATCTCCGCCTAACAGGGCGACGAGTTTATTTTTATTCATAAAGTGAAGACAGCGTTTTTTTACCCAGCTGTTCATCTCTTTGCAGGCAGCGTTGATCTCAGATTGTGCTTTTCGGAGGACTTGGCTCTTTTCCGGTGTTTTACCATCTTCGAGCATGCGTATACAGGTTTCCGCTTTTTTACGGAGAGCTTTGCTTTTTGCTGCTACAGCGCGCGGTATTTCGTCCATGGCAATTCCTGTTTTCCATGCATCTTTTATTTCCGGATCGTAAAGATCAACCTGAAAGGAAGCATCAAAAATTGCCTGGGGGCCCAGAGCTGTGCCGGCACTATAGGAAACAGTTACCTCCCAGGGTACAGGAATGATCACAAGATCGGCCTCTGTGGTTGTAAACGGGAGACCAAAGATGTTGGCATTTTTATCACCGAGATTATTAGGATCGAAATTTTTTATTTTTTCTGATTTTGACATACGCTTTATATTTTATCCTTGTCGGCGAAATTAGGTAAAATAAAAAGACCACCCCCTAATCCGCTCCTTGATAAGAAGGGGAAGGGGGTGGTTTTTCAGTTCTCCTTGGTTAGAAAGAGAGCTAAACAAAAAAAGCAAATCGCTTATTTGTTCACTGCTTTTGCCAGGTCAGCACCAGCTTTGAACTTAGCAACTTTTTTAGCCTTGATTTGGATGGTTTTTCCAGTCTGTGGGTTACGACCTGTGCGGGCGTTACGTTTAGCCACGGAAAAAGAACCGAAACCAACGAGGGCTACACGGTCTCCTTTTTTCAGAGCTTTGGTGGTTGCGTTAACAAAACCATCAACGGCTCTTCCAGCCTCTGCTTTAGAAATTTTTGCTTCAGAAGCAATAGCATCGATTAATTCTGCTTTGTTCATTTGATTTTTGTTTTTAAAGGTTAAGTTTTTATTGACCGTACAAATTTATGGCAAATCACTGTTTACGCAAGTTTCAGGGCATTAAAAGCTGAAAATTGTTGATAAATAAGGCTTTTGTTAATAACTGTGCCCCGTACAGCCCTATTTCACTATGTTATTTTGGACTTATAGCACCCAATCAACCCGGTATCAGGCATTCTGAATAATCGTTTCCGGGTATTCCAATGTTGAATATAGATCCAACAGGATGAATTATCCAGTGTTTACCCTCCAATGCTCGTTTATCGGAAAGCCTCTCAAAAAATCCTGTACAGGCATTCTCTTTTTACCTGCAAGTTGCACCTCCGATGGAACTATATATCCTCCAGGTAAAGCAATACCCATAAATATTTTGCCATCGGTTTTTAGAGCCCCTACTGGGGAAACATGATCGGTTGATTCTTTATCACACCGGAAAATCTTCATAGAATAGATCTTGCCTTCAGGAGAAATGAGCTCTGTAAAGGCTGCCGGATAGGGGCTTAGTCCCCGGATCTGATTATGAACCTTGTCAAGTCCATTGTTCCAATGAATCAAACAGTCGTCTTTGAAAAGCTTGGGTGCTTCTTTTAACTTATTGGCTCCTTCATAGGTCTTTTGATCCTGTTGAGGATAATTTCCTTGTTGAATAGCTTGTACGGTTTTTAAAACAAGCTCAGCACCCAGGTTCATAAGGGTATCATGTAATTCACCGGCCGTTTCTTCCGCACTGATGGCTACCTTTTCCTGAAAGATGATCTTTCCGGTATCAATCTGTTGTTCAAGAAAAAAAGTGGTTACTCCGCTTTCTGTTTCTCCGTTCATAATAGCCCTGTTGATAGGTGCCGCACCCCGGTATTGAGGCAGGAGGGAAGCATGAAGATTGAACGTACCCAATGGAGGCATATTCCAGACAACTTCCGGAAGCATACGGAAAGCAACTACAATCTGAAGATCTGCTTTCAGTGATTTTAATGTTTCCAGAAATTCAGGATCCTTTAATTTCTCAGGCTGAAGAACATGAAGCCCTTTGCTGACAGCGTATTTTTTTACATCCGACATCAGTGGTTGCAATCCTCTGCCTGCAGGACGATCGGGTGCGGTAATAACACCAACTACTTCCATCCCATTTTTTACAAGGATATCGAGCGAGGCGGTGGCAAATTCGGGTGTGCCAAGGAAAATAATTCTCATGGATCAAAAGTAGAAATAATCTGTAAGGAGGAGATAGGCCTTATTCGACATACAATATCAATCCTTTGAGGTATTCCCCTTCCGGATGAAATATACTGACAGGATGATCGGCCGGCTGGCTAAGCTGATGTAAAATACGGACACTTCGGCCCGATTCAATGGCTGCTGCCATCACCGCTCCGCGAAACAGGGAGCGGTCTATGACCTGGGAACAGGAAAAGGTAAATAAGATACCTCCGGGCTTTATCTGTTTTAATGCCTCCAGATTCAGTCTTTTATAACCCTGTACGGCATTGTGTTTGACATTCTGATGTTTGGCAAATGCAGGCGGGTCCAGAATAATAAGATCATATACTTTGTCCTTGCCCTTTAAAAAGTCAAAAACATCCTCGGCATAACTTTGATGAATAGCTGTTTCCGGAAACCGGTCTTTGTTCAATTCAACATTTCTATCTGTCAGTTCAATAGCTTTCTTGGAACTGTCGACCGAATGCACGGTATGGGCTCCCGCTGCCAGGGCATAGATGCTAAAACCACCTGAATAACAAAAGGTATTGAGCACCGTTTTCCCAACACTATATCTGGATACCAGTTCACGGCTTTCCCGTTGATCGATAAAGAATCCTGTTTTTTGTCCGCCTTCCCAATCCACAAAAAAACGATTCCCGTTTTCAAATACTTCGGTACTCTCTGTTTTGCCCCACAAACATCCGTTTACAGCTTTTATCTTAGCCAGATGAGGCAATGTTTCCTCGCTTTTATCATAAATAGCTTTTAGCTGATCACCGTATATTTCCCGCAGGGCTTCGCACAATTGCTCCCGGATAAGGTACATGCCGATAGAGTGACTTTGCATAACAGCCGTGCCATTATAATAGTCTATGATAAGTCCAGGCATGCCATCTCCTTCACCAAAAAGAAGACGATAGGCATTGGTGTCCGGGTTGTCGGTGAGACCTAATTTCTTTCTGAGGTTATAAGCGCGGACCAGTTTGTTTTTCCAGAATTTGGCGTCTATTTCTGCCTTACGAAAAGAAAAAAGCCGGACGGCAATACTACCGATTTGGTAGTGTCCTATACCGATAACAGTACCCTTGCTGTCGTGAACTTCTACAGCTTCTCCTTCTTCCAGCTCCCGGCTCTTGCTTTTAATAGCTCCCGAAAAAATCCAGGGATGAAAACGAAGGGAGCTTTGTTCCTTGCCTGCGTTTAGGATAATAACCGGAAGAGGTTGATTCATTTAGTTTAAGATTGGAAGTGCAAAAGTAGGGTTATTATCAGAGCAGGCTATCTGTCTGAATTGTTGTAGCGCAGTGGAAATGTTTTTTAGGGCAAGCTTTAAATCCATGCAGTCCGCATGGCTTGCAGGAAAGTTTTTCTTTTGTCTCTATGATCCGGCTCTGATCGGAAAGAGGACCAAACCCAAAGCGGGGTACCGTAGATAAGAAGATTGCGGTAACGGGTGCATTCATGCTGGAAGCAATATGAAGAGGGGCGCTATCGTTTACATAATTCATTACAGCACCTTTTATCAGTACGGCTGATTCCAGGAGACTTATTTTCCCGCACATATTAATAACGGTAGCATCCGGACAGCTGCCCACAATTTGTTCGCATAAGACATGATCAGCAGGAGATCCGAGCAGATAAACGGGAGTTCGGATGTCCTTTCTCTTTCCGATAAACTCAATCCATTTCGCTGCGGGAAACTGTTTGGTAAACCAAACAGAAGCAGGGGCTATACAAATATAGGGTTGAGGGGAAGGCGAATTCGTTTTTAAGAGTACACTGATTTTTTCCTCATCGGCTTTAGAGGGATAGAGTCGCGGCCGGGCAGTATGATCATCGGTGATTTCTCTGATAAGATCCTGATTGCGTTCTGTTTCATGTTTCCCATTGCCGATAAGATGAGGAAAGCGTTTGGTGAAGAAAACAGATAGGACGCTGGAATCAAAGCCAAAGCGGTGTTGCGCCCCGGAAAAAGCGGTAAGAAATGCCGAGCTGGTATGACGGTGTGCATTAATCACATAATCATACTTCGCCTTCCTGATCTGTCCCGCCATGTTCAGGAGGTTGCCAAGTTTATTGGCTGTTTTATCCCAAACAAGCAATTCATGGAGATAAGGATGTTCTTTGAAAAGGCTTTCATTTCCTTTCCTCACCAGGTAATCAATTTTAGCTGCCGGATAAGCATGATGCAGTTTTTCCAGCAAAGCAGTAGCCAGGATGGCATCGCCAATAAAAGCAGTTTGTATAACGAGTAGTTTCACGGTTGGTCTGTGCCGGGTTATTAATCAATCATAAACTCCAGTTTGACCGTGATGCAGGCGGTTTTTTTCTTGGAAGAGGTATTAAAAGCACCTCCCCATGAATATTCTTCCGTGGAGTTAGGAGCTGTTATCTGAAATACACCCATTTCGGCACTTTTTAGATGCTCTATCTTTCCTCCGGCATTCTCCGCGATTTTATCGGCCCGCTGACGGGCATCTTTTGCGGCAGAGGCAAGCATTTCGATTTTGAGATCAGCCAGCTTGGTATAATAGTAACGGGGTGGGGTGGAGTATAATTCCACTCCGGCATCTATCAGATCGGTTATGTGCCGGGAAACGAGTTCTATCTTTTCCACATTCTTAGATTCAATAGAAACAGTCTGGGTCAGGTTGTATCCGGTAAAAACCTGTTTGCTGGCCTCCGGTCCGGTACGTTGATTTTCAAACTCTTTATTGATGGCTACTGCTGAAAAAATAATTTCACTCTCTTTCAAACCTTCCTTATCAATCAGATAACGGCGAATGATTTCCGCATCATCTTTCAGGTTTTTATACGCATCTTTCAAAGTCATCGCTTTTTTGGAAAAACTCGCTTCCCATACGATCAGGTCGGAATCAAAATCACGTGTGGCCAGACCTGTAACTTCGAGCATGCTTTTTCCGGCATGTGACTTTTTCCAGGCACCGCCAAAAATGCAGGCGCTGATAACAACTGCAGCGGCAATAAGGAATGTATTGATGTGATTTTTCATGATATCGGATAAAAGGTGCGGTTATGAAAGAGGCAGAAGTGGTTTAAACAGCCACATCGTATTCTCTTAACGCGTTATTAAGCGATGTTTTCAGATCGGTGCTTTCTTTGCGCTGACCGATAATAAGTGCACACGGTACCTGATAATCTCCTGCCGGAAATTTTTTGGTATACGAACCTGGAATAACAACCGAACGCGATGGCACAAAGCCTTTGTATTCTTTTGGCTGGGCACCACTCACATCAATGATACGCGTAGATTTTGTAAGCACTACATTGGCTCCGAGCACCGCTTCCTTTTGCACATGAACCCCTTCTACAACAATACAACGGGAACCTATAAAGCAACCGTCTTCTATAATAACGGGAGCTGCCTGGATGGGTTCAAGTACGCCACCTATGCCAACCCCTCCACTCAGATGCACATGTTTACCAATTTGAGCGCATGAGCCTACTGTTGCCCAGGTATCTACCATAGTTCCTTCGTCTACGTAGGCTCCAATATTTACATAGCTTGGCATCAGAATCACTCCTTTGGCAAGAAATGCACCATAACGTGCCACGGCATGCGGAACAACGCGTACTCCAAGCGCCTCATAATTACGTTTCAATGCCATTTTATCATAAAACTCCAATGGTCCTACCTCGAAGGTTTCCATTTTCTGAATCGGGAAATAAAGGATAACAGCTTTTTTAACCCATTCGTTCACCTTCCACTGATCACCACTTACAGGAGGTTCGGCCACCCGGATATAGCCCTTATCAAGGCTTTGAATCACTTCCCGGATAACATCCTGGGTGTGGGTTTCTTTAAGAAGTTCGCGGTTGAGCCAGGCAGCTTCAATTAAAGGTTGGATAAGTGTGCTGTTATACATAGTGTGTTTTAAACTTAGAAAGACAAAACTAAGAAAAATACCCTTAAATTTGCCCTGATATAATATAGTGGCATGGGCAGGATTATGGCAATTGATTATGGGACCAAAAGGGTGGGAGTTGCTGTAACGGATAGTTCCCGTATTATTGCGACCGGATTAAAGACTGTACCTGCTAAAGATATCATCTCTTTTTTAAAAAAATATTTTAGTAAAGAGCAAGTGGATTGCCTGGTATTGGGAGAGCCTAAAAAGCTGGATAATACACCCAGCGATTCGGCAAAATATGTAGAACAATTTTTAGTGAGTCTGAAAAAAAATTTCCCTGACCTTAAGATTGAAAGGATTGATGAGCGGTTCAGTTCTCAGATGGCTTTTCAGACAATGATTGACAGCGGGTTGAAAAAAAAGGATAGACAGAATAAAGAGCTTGTAGATGAAATAAGTGCAACAATTCTGTTGCAATCCTATATGGAGAAAATAAGTTGATTTAAATTAGTATTAAAATAATCGATCATAATTCATGATTTTACCGATTGTAGCTTATGGTGACCCGGTTTTGAAGAAACAGGGAGAGGAAATTGACCGTGATTATCCTGGTTTAAAGGAACTGATAGCAAATATGTTTGATACCATGTATCATGCTAAAGGAGTTGGTTTAGCTGCCCCGCAGGTAGGGAAATCAATCCGCCTTTTTATTGTGGATGCGGTTCCTTTTGCTGATGATGAAGACGAAGAGCTGGAACCAGGAGAGGTGGAGTTTCTGAAAAACTTCAAAAGGGTGTTTATTAATGCCCGTATCCTTAGTGAAGATGGGGAACTCTGGAAATTTAATGAAGGGTGTCTCAGTATTCCTAAGATCAGGGAAGATGTTCTTCGTCAGCCGGATATTGAAATGACCTATCAGGATGAGAATTTCAAAACTCATAAAGAAACCTTTACCGGTATGGCTGCCCGGATTATACAACATGAATACGATCACGTAGATGGCAAGTTATTTACTGATCGTATCAGCCCGCTCAGGAAAAGACTTATAAAGGGGAAATTGCTGGATATTTCGAAAGGAAAAGTGCAGACCGATTATAAAATGCGTTTTCCGCTTAAATAGATTGATGTATTTCCTTACAGCTTACCATACTTATTACAGCATATGAACAGATATTCTTTGACCTTTTACAAAACTGGTTTTGTAAGCTTATTTATTGCATTAGCCTGCTCCTGTGGAAACGGTAGTGCAGATAATAAAGCAAAAGTGGAAGCGGATAGCGCCCGGGCAAGAGCCATCCGTTTGGCGCATCCGAATAAACAGATGTATGTAGATCAGGTAACAAAGGCTGAACAAGACATGAAGTCGAGCAAAAACTTTGACCGGAAGATCGCTAACAATATGATCAAAGCTTATCTTGATTATGCTTCCACCTTTCCAAACGATAAGGAGTCTCCCGACTATTATTTCCGTGCAGGTGGTATAGCTGTGGCAGCAGGTAATTACGATCAGGGCATTGTATGTTATCAGACAGTGGCCAATAACTACCCGGATTATAAATATGTAGTGGAAGCTTTATACCAGGAGGCTATGATTTATGACAGTAATCTGCCCGGTCAGGATGAAAAAGCAAAGGTGATTTATGAGCAGATTATCAAAGACTATCCCAAACACAAATTAGCGGAAGATGCTAAAGTTGCTATTTCCAATCTTGGTAAATCTGATGAACAGCTGATCAAGGAGTTTGAAGCAAAAAACAAAAAATAGCCCCCTCTATATATTGAGTCTATCTTCTTCTTCTTACTTCTTCAATTTCGGATCCAACGCATCAGTAAGCCCTTCTCCTACCAGATTATATACCGTTACAGTCAGGAATATAGCCAATCCGGGGAATACAGCTATCCACCAGGCTCCAGGGGTTTGTTGTGCCTGAGAAAGCAAGGAACCCCATGTAATGGTTTCTGCCGGAACTCCGATTCCCAGAAAAGATAAAACAGACTCTACCAATATCGAATTGGCAATACCAAAGGCCAGTGCTATGAGAACCGGGGAGAGGGCATTGGGGATGGCATGTTTCAATAAGATTCTGAATTGGGTGAATCCAAGCGCTTTGGCAGCTTCAATGTATTCAAGATTTCGAATCCTGAGTAACTCGGCTCTGGTAAAACGGGCTATGCCGGTCCATGCCGTAAGTCCTATTATAACCATGACCACAAAAATGGAAGGCCTTGTAACAATAGCGGAAACAGAAATAATGAGAAACAGGGTTGGGATGGAATTCATTATTTCTATAAAGCGGGATAAGAGCAGATCAACCGGAATGTTTATTTTTTTCTTCAGCCAGGGTATCTTTTTAAACGGCAGACAGCAAAGATTCCCGAAAGTCATAATACATACGATAATAAACAGGCTGATGATGAGCTGTATAAAGAAAGCGCCGAAAGAATTGGCTAGGGCATCTTGTAAGATATAGGATCTGGACCCCAGGCCATAGAAAAAAGCGAGGAACCCGAAAATGATATTAAAGATCAGCCGGGCCCTTGATATGGAAAGACGATCATCACCGAAGAAGCCGGCCAGAGCTCCGATAAAAACACCGATTAAAAGAGCAAGACCCATGGATACAATACCAATGCTCAGGGCAATTCTTGTTCCATGCAGCATTCCGGCCAATACATCCCTGCCAAGTTCATCCGTACCCATCCAATGTCTCCATCGCCTGGAAGGGAGTTGTTGTTTGCCAAAAGGACTTACGCTATGCTCATTTACATGATCCAGATTTTGTGGTAAATACGGAATAGGAGGGAAGATGGACCATTGATAATCTAATTTTTTCCAATCCACATTCACCAAATCTACCGGCCATCGGGAGATACCTGCATCTACCAGATATTCTCTCACCACCGGAAAATAGACCTTGTCTTTATACTTACAAATTAATGGTTTTTCATTGGCAAGGAAATCAGCGGATAAAGCGATAATAGTCAGAAAAATAATGAACCGGAACGACCAAATCGCCAGTTTGTTTTTACGAAACTGCTGCAAGGCCATCCTCCATAACTTCGTATCACTTCCACCTCTTCCGATCTGTTGAAGGGCAGCGTTTGTTTTTTTACCAGGGAAAAGAAGTTGCCAGTTTTTCATTCTGCATTTTCTTTACTGACATAGGATATGCGCGGATCTACCCATGCATATAAAATATCCGATACCAGATTTCCAAATAAAGTAAGAAACGCAGTTAGCATAAGTACAGCAAAAATGACGGGGTAGTTCTTGGCAAAAAATGCTTCATAACTTAATTGCCCCATTCCGGGAATATTGAAAATATGTTCCAGTACTACCGATCCCGATACGGAAAGAGGAAATACATCAGCAAAGAGGGTGATTATCGGTAGCAGAGAATTTTTTAATGCATGTTTCCAGATCACCTTTTTTTCATCCAGGCCTTTTGCTCTGGCAGTACGAATGTAATCCTGTCCGATGACATTCAGGATGCCTCCGCGCATTTGCCGGGAGATAAAAGCAATGGTACCATAGGTCCAGCAAATAAGGGGAAGAATAAGGCGGTAACACGTCTGAACAACATGTGTTAAAAAGGATGCATCGGCTGGGATAGGATCAGCCCCCGGGCCGGGAAAGATATTCAGCCAATCGCCTCCGCACAAAAAGATGACGAATAAGGTCCCGATCCAGAAATTAGGAAGGGAATAAAGCATAAACAAACCTGTTGTACTCACCTTTTCACTCAAACGCCCTTTGTTGATAGCCGCATTTACTCCCATGGGTATAGCAATAAAGAAGGCCAGCAATACAGAAACCAGGCTGATACCAACCGTCCACGGCCATGCTTCCTTGATGGAAGAACTTACAGGACGCTGATCCTGATACGAAATACCGAAATCGCCCTGAATGAAACGGATAAACCAACGATGATATTGGTTAGCCGTACCATGCCAGTGAATAGTGGGAATATATTTTCGATAGGGTTTTGAGTGAGCCAGAATAGCTTCATAGTTTTTTTGAAGATTGGAGAACATGGTTTCGTCAGCCAGCAAACCTTTGCCTTCAAGTTCCAGCTTGGTGAGATTGGAAAAGCGATATCGTATTCTCGCATCATCGTAGCAATTATAGAGCTCGGTAATTTCCGTTCTCATGCGATAAATCAATTCCGGCTTTGCTGATGATGCCGATGATTGGAGCAGATTCAGATCAATTTGACGAAGCAGCAGATAATAAGCGCTTATCTCTTTCCAGGAGCCATAACTATTTGCCAGCCTTTCCAATGTCTGACGTTGGGTAATGTCAGGTATCTTATATAAAGTATCGGGAGCAGAGGCGTTGCTGAGATCAAAATAAAACAAAGGAAGATCAAAGCCGTAATCATGCCGTGCTACACGATATGTTTTTTCGCTGGCCAGTTTATCAGCAATTTGTCCATCGCCTCCGGCGTTCTTATTCAATAATTGATCCAGCGGATCACCCGGAGCATTAACACTGATTGCAAAGGTGAAAAGGGAAATGACAAAGAGGGTAGGAATGAAGATAAGTATGCGTTTAATGATATATCGCAGCATTCCTTTTATCCGGGTTGTAGGATTAGTTGGATTCTTTCAATGTGAATTCAGCAGCATTAAAGCCGGGGCGCATGGAGGACCCTACCGCATTACCGAATTTTTTACTGAAAGCCATACGCTCTGTAGGAGCAAAAAGAAAGATATAAGGCGATTCGTCGTGAAGCACAGCCTGGAATTTTTTATACAGATCGGCTCGTTTGTTATCATCCAGTTCCACACGGATGGCATCCATGAGTGAGTCTGTTAAATGGTTGGTGAAACTGGCGTAGTTATCTCCACCGGTTACTGCGGAAGAACTGTGAAAAATTTGTTTCAAGTCATTGTCGGTCGGAGTCTGTACCCATGCGCTGATAAAAAGATCCATGTCGTGTTTTTTGAGATTGCCGATGAAGGTGCTCCACTGTTCGGATTCAACAGATACCCCTATTCCGGCTTTACGGGCATCTTCCTGAAACATGAGTGCAATCGATTTCCGAAGCTCACTTTCGGAATTGATGGTCAGTTTGACATTAAATTCTGTACGTACCCCGTCAATGACTTTGTCTACAACTCCATCGCCATTGGTATCCTTCCATCCTTCTTCTGCCAGCATTGCTTTTGCTTTGTCAATATTGAAGTCATATAAAGGAATGTCGGATGCATAGCTCTTGGTCCGGGAAGGATGCACGGGGCCAACAACCCTTTGTGCCAATCCGTAATAAACGGTTTGGATATACCGGTCTACATCCGCCATGTGGCAGAATGCCTGCCGAACCTTTTTACTGCTGAATAGCTTCGAATGGGTATTCATGCCAATATAACTATAGGATAGCGAGGCCGGTGTGTAAATATTGAATTTGTCCATAATCTTCGGATTCTTTTTCAATTCAATAAAATCCTTTGGCTTGATGGAATACAGCACATCCAGATTTCCTGCTTTCAGGGCTACAACCGCGGCAGTATAATCGCTGATGGTGCTGAATACAATCTGACCCGGGTTGCCGGCCAGATAAGGAACCGTTTCGGCCAGACTGTCGCCCCAATAGTTTTTCTTCTTTTTCAAGGTGATACGCTGATGAGGTATCCACTCCTGAAGCTGGTAAGCTCCGCTGCCGGAGATAAAATCTTTATCCCGCATACGTTTTTCGGAGTTCATATCGGTGGCAAACTCCTGAATCTTTGGATCGTTTTGGTATTTGCTGCCATTCTTCATCAGCTCTTTAACAGAAAATTCTTTCATAAGACCTTTAGGGTCGTATGCATACTCCGGAAGAATTTGAAATCCACCGCAACCCACTTCAGCCAGGAAGTATACGGTATCAAATGTGAAGGTTACCTTTTTAGGATCTTCAGGATATAACTGAATGTCGGAAATATTGTCGAGGGTGGATTTAACACCCGGGTTATTCACAGCAGGATTAAAAACAGCTTTTAAGGTAAATTCAATATCGCGGGCGGTAATGGGGCTTCCATTATCCCATTTCGCTTCTTTCCGGATGTGAAAAGTATAATGCACTTTGCCGTCAGGCGTTTTTTCTTTTACAGGGCGGTTGTCTGCCAAACAAGGGGTAAGTTCGAGGGTATTAAAGTCTATTTCAAGCAATGACTGAAACATATACTTCATGATCATGTCGGCATTATTTTCCGTGCTGATAATCGGTTGTAACATATCCGGATCAGCCAGCTCCCAAACTACAACACGGAAGTCTTTTTTTGCTGAATTGTCATGTTTACTACCCGAACCGGAACAACCGGTTATCGTTACGGCTGCCAGAATGATCAAAAAACAAGAAAAGAAGAAATAATGTTTCATAAAAGACATCTTAAAAACCATCAAGCAAATATAGTGAGGAATCCTTAGCGCTGATAATAAAGAAGAGGGAGGATTATAACAAACGCTGATATTTTTCACTGGTAAGTACCCATACATTCACTTCCTGTTCAAAGTTCAATGATCCCGGTATGCAGCGTTGCTTAATGACAAAATCAAATCCCACTTTTTGTATGGTTCTGTTAGGGGCCGGGTTGAGGGCATAAGGAGTGCAGTAGAGTTTTTTGAGCTCCATGCGGTCGAAATACCAGGGTAAACTTAAACGGACAAAGGCTGCGCCCATCCCTTTTTTTCGGCTGCCGACATTCCAAAGATGTAAATGCATGTGAGCCTCCTGTCCAAATTCAACCGGATTGACATTAGAATGGCCTACTGCTTGTCCATCCACTTCCCATATAAGGCAATAAGATTTCTTATGTTTATAGTCCAGGGAAAGCTGCTGATTCAGCATGAAATTCCATTGTTCCCGCCCCGGTATTTTAGTTGTATCCACTCCCATGCCATGCATGAAATCGGAATCTGAGTTTAGCCAGTAATCGGTAATACAGGGAATATCTTCCTTCCTTATTTCCCTGACAGAAAGCACTTCTTTTGCCATAGCAGAATTATTTGGCTTTCATTCTGTTGTTCTTGGGGTTGTGTTCCAACTCAGCCAATCCCAGCTTTTCCATGAGAGGAGGAACATACATCCCGAACCTTCCGCGCAGTCCCTTCTTTAACCCATACCATCCTTTTACAGGATTTTTATCTGAACGTCCCCAAGCCTCTACAGTACCTTCCTTGACCGGCTTTTGCTCGTCGGCACTGCCCAGTTCCATCCAGTCTCCATGTTTTTTTAACATGGCATGAAGATCAGCCAAACAGCGATAATCATATAATAATGTGGTTTTACCCACCACACAAACAATCACATCTTTTCCATCTTTCACATCTTTATACATTTCATATTCGGATGTAAGTGGTGGTGTTTTTAGTTTCCAGGGGCTTTCTTTTGTTCCTTTTTCCATAAAGATGTTTTTGCTGTTGTAATTAGAAAGATACATTATTAATCTCTTCCGGCAAAGCGGTCCTTACCCAATAAATGCCGGATCACTTTGTCAATATTCCGGTTTACAGATTCTTCTGTTTTTAAAGAATTGATATACCGTACAATCTCTTTTTTTCGGTAAGGAGCCAATTGCTCAAATGTGGAGTTTGCTTTTTTGTTTTCCACCAATGCCTTCTTCAATTTAGGATGCATGGGAATAGTACGGGGAGCAGAATCGAATGTAATTTCCACGTCAGCGTTATCCCCCGTATCAATCCCGGCCGCCTTACGCATGGGTGTGTTAAGATAAAGACGCCATTTACCACTATATTTTACCAGGGTCTGAAGATAGGGGTGACCGTTAATGGTTCCCTTAACGGGAATAGGCCCTTTGTCTTTCCCGGCATGAAGGAAAAGCTGTTTGAGGATTGGGGCGGGGAGGAGTACGTATGGATTGACCCCGATGATATAGATTTTGGCAGAAAAGGAAAAGGTGGTCATTTCCCTTTGGCCTTGGATGATTTTTTTTCTTTATCAGGCACTTTCATGTCTTTAAGAAAAGCCACAATAGCCATGGCATGTCCATGACCGAGGTCAAAATCTTCTTTTAGCCAGGCTACTATCTGTCCGGCTTTCGTTTCCGGTTTCAGAAAACCCTTTGCTTTGGCCAGTTTCTTAAAATCTTCGGGTGATTTGCCTGTTTTAGTCTGGATATTATCCAGATAAGCCTGAAATGACATAAACAATTGTTTTAGTTTTTCAGTACTAAAATAGCGCTAAAACTTGTTTTGGCAATGGTTAATTACGATAATAGATGTTCAGGGAATTACATTCACCAGCATGGTTTCATATTCAACCGGGGATCCATTGGCGTTGTTTCTTGCAATTACATGTACATAATGGGGCCCCGTATTGTTAAACGCATATTGGTACGTTTGAGTATTGTCAAACGGGTAGGAGACAAAAGTACATCGGCAGGTACGAAGATCAGGCTGTGTAGAGTCGGTGAAAGCAACGGAAACCTGATCGGCAACAGAACAATTGTGTACAATCACGGCGTTGTGGACATGAATAGTTGTTGAATTCAATGTCATACAGGCAGAAGGGGCGGGAATGATTGTGGCGTTTTTTTTGCAAGCCTGTAATTCAAATAGTACGATGGGGATTAAAAGGAGAGATGCCCATTTCTTCATAGTTCATTGTTTGTTTGATGAATAGAACGGACGGAATTTAAGTTTATTATACCCCGTCAGTTTTCTTTTCCGACAAACGAAACCCGATACCAAACTGATTGGCTATTTCAATGGAAGAATCTTCTTTAAGATATTTGCGAAGCTTGGAAACAAATACATCCAGACTGCGACCCAAAAAATAATCATCATCCCCCCAAACGGATTTCAGAATATCCTCCCGTTTTATCAGTTGGTCCTTGTGATTGCAAAAGAGTTTGAGCAGGTCAGCTTCTTTCTGTGTAAGGGTAATAGTATTGGATTTGACACAAAGAGTAAGGTTGATGGCGTCAAATGTATAGAGTCCAATATGAAATAGGTCTTTATCCGGTAGGGTTATATGACTTCTTTTTAAAAACACTTCCACCCTGAAAATAAGCTCTTCAATGCCAAATGGCTTTACGATGTAATCATCGGCTCCTTTACGGAAGCCCTCTATTCTGTCTTTCTGACTTGCCCTGGCCGTGAGAAACAAAACAGGAATGTGTTTGTTTTGTTTGCGGATGGATTCCAGTAAGGAAAAACCATCTTTTTTAGGTAGCATTATATCCAGAATACACAAGTCGTATGCATTGGTTTTGTAGGCTGCCCATCCCAGATCTCCATCGGCAAGCAGATCTACTTCAAACCCTTTCAGCTCCAGATTATCTTTGATGATGAACCCCAGTGATGTATCATCTTCTACCAGCAGCAGTTTTGCTTTTTTCATAAGTCAATTTTTGGGGAAGAATAAAATGAATTCAGAGCCTTTGCCTAATGTGCTGTTGACATCAATTATACCGTTATGTGCTTTGACGAGCAGTGATACGTAGTTTAATCCGAGTCCAAACCCTTTTACATCGTGGCGGTTGCCCTGGGGAACACGGTAAAATTTATTGAATATCTTTTTTTTCTCCTGCTCATCAATTCCCATCCCTTTGTCTGAAACAATGATGAGCAATCCATTGCGTTCTTCCCGGGTGCTTATTGTTATTTCAAGATGCTCCGGTGAATATTTAATTGCATTTTCTATGAGGTTGGATAGTATGTTTTCCAGGTGAATCTTATCAGCTCTAAGCATGGGATGCTCTGCCTGAAGACGGAGTTGAAAAGCAGAACCATTCAATTGATGCGACTCAAGGGATTTGTTGCGAACCTCCGTAATAATTTCATGTACATCCAGAAGTTCTTTGTCAAGACGGATGAGATTGCTTTCCATGGTTGACATTTCCAGTATCCTTTTTACCTGGTTACTTAGTTTGTTAGTTTCGGCATTGATAAGCGTGGCATATTGTTTTAAACGTTGTGGCGAATGGACAATATCCGGATCTTGTAATACCTGTGATGAAAGCAGAATAGAGGAGATAGGGGTCTGGAATTCATGGGTCATGTTGTTTACAAAGTCTCTTTGTATTTCGGATAGCTTTTTCTGACGAAGAATGACAAAAAGCGTGTAGGAAAAAAAGACTATAACAACCAATAGTATGGTGCTGGAGAAGATCCAGATACTCATTTGCCCTGCAAGATCACTACCCTTGCCGGGAAAAAAGATGCCAAAATAAATGCGGTTTCCTTTCCAATCGGGTAGGGAATGAAGAGCAAGTGTATCCATGGAAGCGTTGTTGAAGGCAATACACTTTCCATAAATGAGTTTATCGTCGGTATAGATAACCACCCCGAAATTGAAAAGGAGTCCCCGCTTGATGAATTCCTTTTTCAGCAAACGCTCCAGGGTAGCCGGGGCAACAGATTGGCTTATATTAACCACAAAGTAGTTGGAAGAAAGCTGGTTTACCTCATTAAGGGTGTCGGAGTAGCTGTGATTTATTTTAGCTACCGAATCGGCAACCGTTTTCAGACCCAGATTTACATTTACATTAAACTGGGTTTCCTTTAAATCAAAGGCTTTTTTTACCCAGTAAATCTGAGTTACGGTAATGCCGATAATGCTGACAGCCGCTAAAAAGATAAGAAGGCGGATACTGTTTCTTCCCATTTGATAAAGATAAGGAATCAGTGCTGTTGTTGTGTTTTGTTAAGAATTGGGAAAGGAATATTTGAAATTCATTAACAAGTGCAAGAAGCTTTCTGGCTGATCTTTGATTCGGAAATTAAACCACTAAAAACAAACGACTATGAAAAATCAAACCGGATGGCTCCTGAGCCCACCAACAAACGGAACAAAAGAGATAATCCTGCTCCGGATTATGGCAGGAGGTGTTTTCTTTTGGGAAGGGATACTGAAATTCGTATACCCTAATCAAGGCGTTGGAAGATTTACCAAACTGGGATTTCCAATGCCCGAAACATTAGCTCACTTTGTAGCAGTCATGGAAATAGTTGGGGGACTGATGTTGCTGATGGGATTATTGACCCGGGTAACCTCTCTTTACTTTATTCTTCAGATGCTGGTGGCTGTTTTTACAACAAAAATTGCCCTCTATCTGGGAACATCTCCTTTGCCATTACCTCCCGCACCACCTCAGGCAGGCATTTGGGCCGTATTGCATGAAATAAGGTCGGATTACGCGCAAATAATGACTTGTTTTTTTCTGCTGCTTGCAGGGCCGGGAGTCATGTCTCTGGATGAAAAAATAGCAAAAAAGAAACGAATCACAGAACGATAAAAGGACGGCGCTACCTGCGTGTCTTTACTTCTTCAAAGGCTTCGTCATAGTCCTTGCGTATAGTACCCATCATATGGTCCCATATGGTAAAGTAAAGACCATAGTTGCCATTGAAATGCTTGTGATGCTGATTATGGGAAACAGAGGTATTGATATACTTTCCGACAAGGGTCCGGTTAAAGTTTCTTGGGTAAAGCTCATACCCCAGATGCCCGTATACATTGTAGATAATCATGAACAGAAAGAAAAAGATAAGGTGGTACACATGAATGGGCATGATAAAAAGAAACAGGACATATACACCTACTTCTACAAACGCCTCCAGCGGGTGAAAAGAGTAGGCTGCCCAGGGTGAGGGGTTGGTACTTTTATGATGCACAAGATGAAAGTATTTAAACAATTTGGGATGGTGCATTAAGCGATGAGCCCAATAGAAGTAGGTATCATGAATAAAGAGCATGAGAACAAAAGCCGACCAGAAATAAATCATGCTATATTGATGAATATCTCTGTAAAAGAGGGTGTGTCGGGCAATGGAAGGAGTGGTAAGAATGATGGTGGGGACACAGGTAAAAATGAGCATGGTGATAATTGAATACCCGATTTCTCTTCTGTAATCTTTACCGGTAGGAAAGGCCGGTTGGATTTTTTTTGATCCGAAGGCTTTGCGGTAAAGCACATATCCAATCAGGAATGCGATACCGGCAATAATGAAGTATCTGGAGCTAACCGTTATCAGGGTGCGAATCCAGAAATTCCAATCCATATGAAGCATATTTCAGGTCCTTTATTGATTCATACAAAGTTACGAAACGAAGGGCATACCCCTGGGTGGATATTTATCAACTCATCTGATAAAGAGAAGGGGATCAGTGAGTTAATGTAATAGTACTCCTGGGTTTCACTATAGTCAACGCCTAATATTGCCTTTTACGACTTATATTTTATGCTTCGAATACAACCCATGCAACCTATACAATGATTTAAGCATCTTACAGGTAGGAAAGAATGGTATTTAAATGTCTATTCATAAACCTAACACCCTGAAAATGATGCTTAAAACAGGAGAGTTTGAACCGCTCAGCGACCTTATTTCCTCTGCACAGGGGAGTCATAGGTCGGAAAGAGGAAAATCCAGGAATTTTCCCAGGAAGATAGCCATCAATTCCGCTTCCGGAATGTTGATGATTGAACTGGAACAAATCATATTTCTCCAGTCCGACGGCCCATATACCACTATCTATTCTGAAATTAGTGATAAGATAGTCAGCTCCAAGAATTTAAAGGAGTTCGATGACCTTTTATCCCCGTTTGGCTTTTTTCGTATTCATCGCTCTTATCTGGTTAATCTGTTGCATATCTCCAAATACATCAAGTCGGATGGAGGCTATGTGATCATGTCAAACGGAGAACGGGTAGATGTATCTTCAAAAAAGAAAGAAGATCTTATTGAAAAACTGTCAGCTTTGGTGCTTTTTATATAGAACCAGAGAAACAACCACAGTACATTATCCTGTTCCGGGAGAATAGATAGCCCACCGTTATTGGCTTTCAGCCACAAAGTGACCATAGAACAATATATTTCTTTTTTATTTCTCATTAGTCATTATCTTTGCCCCGGAGAGGTGGCAGAGTGGTCTATTGCGGTAGTCTTGAAAACTACTGAGTGTAATAGCTCCGGGGGTTCGAATCCCTCCCTCTCCGCAGTAAAGTAGAACCAAGCCCCCACGCAAGTGGGGGTTTTTATTTTGTAGTGAATGAGAAAAAACTAGTTTTTTCGAAATGAGCGAAAAATAAAAATACCCCGAAGGGGCTTGGTTCACTTTACTGCAGGCCTCCCCTAAAGGGATCACGAGCCACCGAAGGGGGCGAGTAATCCCGAGTAGTGGTTTCGCCTCCGCTCGATCACCGAAGAGCCGAACTTGCTCGAGCAAAGCAAGGAGTAATCCCAAGGGCTAAAGCCCCTTTTGTTTATTGTTTCCCTTCTAATCCCCGGCATGAATGCCGGGGCAACTCACGCCTTACTTCTAAAGCCCCCTTTATTTTTTGTGTTACTCTTATCTCCAGGCATGAATGCCGGGGCAACTCCATAAATGCCGGCGCAACTAAGACAATTTGTCAGCAAATTTTATTCTGAAACTTCAGAATAGGTGCTATCTCTATAGTAGGACACTCTCCATCTATAGATGGAGGTGGTGCAACGATAGATATTGTATCTCCTTCTTCACAGATTGTATCTCCTTCTAAAGAAAATTATTTTTTTTGTTAGAAATCAGGTCAATTTCTTTGCAAATTTGTTCTCTCTGCATCGAGAAAGGATCTCCATGTATAGAAACCGGATCTCCTTATGTAGAGATACCATCTCCATCGATCGAAATGCTGTCAATCTGTCTGCAAATCCGATCTAAATGTACAAACAGAGAATGCTTGATCGTACAAACAGGTACTCCATCTATAGATGGAGTACGGATGTCTATAGACGGAGTACAAATGTCTATAGTAGTAGATACAATTTGCAAAGTCGAAGATGGTATCGCTAAAGAAATTGTTCGTTTTTCTAACAAAGGAGATAGTGTCGGTAAAGAAATTAACGGATTTCGATCGATGGAAGTGGTATAGATAAAGATTTAGTATGGATCGGTGTCGTTGGAGATAGGATTTGTGTACAGGGAGATAAGATTTGTATCGTTGGAGATGGTATCGGTAAGGATGGAGGTGATATATGTATGCATTTTGTATCAATCGGTGAAGAAGGAGATTGGATTTGTGCAGATGGAGATGGTACAGGTCCCGTTTTTTTTATTTCTTTGACACATCAAAAGGCTCTTCCTGTATTTCAGAGCAAGCGACAAATCGAGATGAATACCAAACAATACCATAAGAGTCCCGTTAATATCATTGTACTGGTAGCCGCTTTGGGTTATTTTGTAGATATCTACGATCTGATCCTTTTCGGCATTGTGCGTGTGCCCAGTTTAAAAGCTATGGGCATTGCAGATAATGCCCTCATTTCCTCCGGACTTTTTCTGATGAATATGCAAATGGGAGGGATGCTTTTGGGAGGTATCTTCTGGGGTATTCTGGGTGATAAGAAAGGGCGACTTGCTACTTTGTTCGGAACCATCCTCGTTTATTCCCTGGCCAATATTGCCAATGGTTTTGTAGGATCCGATCTGAACATGTATGCTGCTCTTCGTTTCATTGCAGGCTTTGGCCTGGCTGGTGAACTGGGAATAGGCATTACCCTGGTGTCGGAAGTAATGACAAAAGAAAACCGGGCTTATGCCACCAGTATTGTATCCGGAGTGGGAATATGCGGTGCTATATTGGCTTATCTGGTAAGTCAATGGGGTTGGAGACAGGCGTATTGGGCAGGAGGAATACTTGGATTGTGCCTGCTTGCACTGAGAATATATGTGAACGAATCAGGCATGTTTGCCAAGCTAAAAGAATCGTCAGTAAAAAGGGGAGACTTTTTCAGCCTCTTCCGAAGCTGGAAACAATTCATCAAGTATCTCCGATGCATTCTGATTGGTGTTCCAGTCTGGTTTGTCATCGGAATCCTGATTCTCTATTCAAAAGAATTTGGTGAAGCATTGGGTGTTCAGGAAGCTATAAGTCCGGGTAAAGCCATTATGTTTCATTATACGGGTGCAGCTATAGGCAGCTTTCTTACGGGTATATTAAGTCAGAAATTAAAATCAAGACGCAAAACAGTAGCCATTGCTATTCTGTTCGTTGCTTTAATGACCTTTTGGTATTGCGGAGCCTGGGGCGCATCGGGTCTGCTTTTTTACTTTATTATGTTCCTGTTGGGTGTGGCGCAAGGGTATTGGGCCATCTTTATTACGGTGGCTTCGGAACAATTCGGAACCAATATCCGGTCTACCGTAACAACTACGGTTCCCAATTTTGTAAGAGGAATGGTCATTCTCATGACCCTCATGTGGAAATGGATGAAGGATGAACCCTGGTGTAATGCACCGGCTGGTCATGGAATTTTGAATGCAGCGCTGTATGTAGGTATTGTAGTTATTGTATTGGCCCTTCTTTCTATCTGGAAAATGGATGAGACCCATGGGAAGGATCTGGATTATACCGAATAGACCCTGTTTTTCGCTACGCCTGCAATTCCGTACCTTTATATAAAATCAGTATCATGTCCAGAACACTTGTAATCGGAGCATCAACGAATCCTGAGAAATATGCTTATAAGGCTATTCAACAGTTGAAAAAACACGGGGAGGAAGTGCTGGCAATCGGTATAAAAGCGGGTGAAGTGGAGGGAGTAACAATCCAAACCGGAATGCCGGAATTGAAAAATATTGATACCGTAACGTTGTATATAGGCCCTGCTCATCAGCCTGGTTATTATAATTATATTCTCTCCTTAAAACCCCGACGTGTTATTTTTAATCCGGGAACAGAGAATCCTGAATTTGAAGAAATGGTAAGGAAAGAAGGAATTGAGGCGGAAGTAGCTTGTACGCTGGTAATGCTATCCATAGGTAATTACTGATATCCTCCCCCTGTCCCCTCCAGAGGTGGATACGCACTTGTCCCCCTCCGGAGGGGGCAGGGGGGAGGACATAAAAGGAAGGCATAAAAAAAGGAGATCCGAAGATCTCCTTTTTTTATATTGAAAAACCAAATTAGTTATTTTTTGGTTTGTCTTCTTTCTTAGCAGGAGCTTCTTTCTTTTTGTCATCCTTCTTAGCAGGAGCTTCTTTCTTTTTGTCGTCCTTCTTAGCAGGAGCAGTTTCTTTCTTAGCATCTTGAGCAATCATAGAAGTTGCGAATGCAGCAGCGATGAACAGAGCGATGATCTTTTTCATTTTGTTGTTTGTTTGGGGTTAATTGTTTGTTTGGTTATTTCCGGGAACAAAGATGTGGAAAGAGTATGAAGTGATTATGAAGATTTATGAATTATTTTTATCTGTATTCGAAATAATCAGCTTGAAGATAGATCCTTTTCCGGGTTCTGAGTTTACAAATACTTGAATATCATGGAATTCTGCTATTGTTTGAACAATCGGAAGGCCTAATCCATATCCTTCTGTACTGTTGGAATTCAAGCGTTTAAACCGGCTAAAGATATGACTTCGTTGTTCCAGAGGGATTCCGATACCGGTATCTTCCACTTCAAGAACAAAGTTATTGCCTGAATAATAGCCATTTACGAATATTTTTCCATTTTCTTTATTGTATTTAATGGCGTTGTTTACCAGGTTAAACAGCAAGGTAAAAAGAAGATCGTGGTTACAGGAACGGAAGATAAAATCGTCCTTGAATCGGATAGAGGCCTCAATATTTTTTTCCGTAAACCGCTCTTCAATTTCTGAAAATACTTCCTCAGCCAATGATTTCAGACTCAGGTTATCATTTTTGAGATATTGCTCATTTTCAATCCTTGAAATAAGGAGTAGGGTATTGGTGATTTTCTTAAGCCGGTTGAGGGTTTTAAGTGATTCAATAATTTTAAGAGATGTTTCTTCATCCAGACGACCTTCTGCAAGCATATTCTCAAAACGGGTTTGCAATACGCTGATGGGGGTCATCAGTTCATGCGAAACATTGGAAATAAACTCTTTCTCCCTGCTGAATGCGTCCCTGATCTTGCGCATCATCTCATTGATCGTCTGATCGAGGTATATAAAGTCAGAAGTGGTGGTGGGAATGGTTTCAAAGTTGAATTTTTCCGGGTGGTATACATTCTTCAGCTTTTTTTCAATGATCATATGAAAAGGCCGCAACAGGTAATTGGAATACCCCACATTGAGCAATATGGTAATGGCAAATGATATGATAAGAACAAAAAAAGCAACTTTCTGAAGCACGCCGTTCAGCTCCTTAACCAGCACAAGGCTTTTTCCTATTTCAAGTAGATACAAATGTCCTCCATAAATAAATGTCACGTTCAGGACCCTGTAATTAACGGTTCCTCCTTCCCAAACCCGTTCGGTATTTTCAAATTGAACGGCAGGAATAACCTTTTCGGTAGCCTCAATAACGATGTATTCTTCTTTCAGGATGTTATAATCGGCATATACGCTGTCTTCTTCTTCTTGAAGGAATTCCTTGATCCCCACTTTATCCACCAGCTTAATCACCTTGTCTTTCATGTTCTGAAGACGGTTGTCGGTGTGCTGAGTGGACACAATGGAAACAATCAGCGGTACGATGATGATGAAAGCAACGAGGACGATGAGTTTGGAAAGCGTGCTGTATAAACTTAGTTTGGTGCGGAGCTTCATTTCATACTCACCTTATAGCCTATTCCCCGAACTGTTTCCAGCCAGTCGGTCTCTGCAAAAGCAGAAAGCTTTTTACGAAGATTTTTGATGTGAACATCCATATAATTACTGTCGTAATCATCTTCGAGTATGTTTCCCCAGATATGTTCGGTAAGCTGGAGTCGGGTAAGTACCCTGTTTTTATTAAGCAGCAGGTAATGCAGGATATCGAACTCCTTTTTTGTGAGTGTAACTTCTTTGTCTCCAAACCTCACGCTCCGGTTGGGGATATCCATGGTAAAATCAAAAAACGTAATCGTATTTTTTTTGAGCCCATGTCTCCGTCTTGTTATAGCCTGCATACGAGAATGCAGCTCGGGGAGGGAAAAGGGTTTGGCCACATAATCATCGGCCCCCAGATTGAGTCCTGCAATTTTATCGTCTGTAGCCCCTCTGGCAGTTAAAATAATAAAGGAAGCTTCTTTTTCCGCATTTCTGGCTTCTTCAATAAGGGTCATTCCATCACCATCGGGCAAACCCAGATCCAGCAGAATAAAATCATAATTGTTTACAAAGATCTTTTCCGAAGCATCTTTTCGGTTGCCTGCAAAGTCGCAGGTATAGTTTTCCTTTTGAAGAAAAATTCCAATTTCTCTGCTCAGGTTCTGCTCGTCTTCAACTATCAATACGTTCATTCTGTTTTTTTTATGCTTGTAGGCCCTGCTAAGTTCTGAATTTTTTCACTTCCGGCAAAGCTGTGCACTTTCCAGAATAGCTTCACAGGCAAATCGGATCTCATTTTCTGTTATCGTAAGCGGAGGGGCTATCCGTAAACATTCGGCATTAAACAGAAACCAGTCTGTCAACACCCCTTTTTCCATACAAGAAGCAATAATTTTGCGGTTGATCGTCTCGTTTTCAAATTCAATTGCAATTAGTAAACCGGCGCTTCGGACAGCCTTTATTTCCGGATGTTTTAACAGTTGTAAAAACAGCAGTTCTTTTTCTTTGACAGCGCTAATCAGATCTTCTTTTTCCAGCACCTCCATCGATGCCAGTCCGGCAGCACAGGAAACAGGATGGCCTCCAAACGTAGTTAAGTGCCCCAGCACCGGATCATGACTAAGGGATTTCATCCGCTCCACAGAACTTATAAATGCACCCAGTGGCATTCCTCCGCCCATTCCTTTGGCACAAAGCAGGATGTCGGGTATGACACCGCTTTGTTCAAAAGCAAAGAGTTTACCGGTACGGCCAAATCCGGTCTGGATCTCATCAAATACAAGTAAACACCCTGTATCATCACATCGTTTTCTGACGGCCTTCAAAAAAGCTGTATTTCCAGCTATAACCCCTGCTTCACCTTGCACAGGTTCTACAAATACAGCTGCCGTATGCCGGTCAATCTGTTCCAATGCAGGCAATGAATTAAATTCCAGCTGATGCATATCGGGCAGCAAGGGGCGGAAGGCATTTTTGAATAATTCGCTTCCCATCATGCTTAATGCACCTTGTGTACTGCCATGATAGGCGTTGTGAAAAGAAATAAAACCGCTTCGGCCTGTCAATCGTTTGGCCAGTTTCATGGCACCTTCTACCGCTTCTGCTCCGGAATTAGTAAAATAAACAGATTGGAGAGAAGAAGGCAAACGGGCTGACAGCGCCTGTGCAAATTGCACCTGTGGGCCTTGAATATGTTCGCCGAATACCATCGTATGGAGGTATAGATCCAATTGCCGGTGAATGGCTTTAATTACTGTAGGATGGCGATGACCGGTATTACTGACCGAAATACCGGAAATGAGATCGAGGTATTTTTTACCGGTGGTGTCATAAATCCATGATCCTTCCGCATGATCTATTTCAAGAGCCAGCGGAGCTTCACTTGTTTGTGCTACATGTCTGAAAAAAAAACCGGAAGTGCGTGACATAGTCGTTTATCACGTGCAAGGTAGGAAAAATAGAAAAGAAAGGGGGTTAAGGAATGACTACATGAGGAAGAAAACGGCTGAAATTATCGGTAATGGGGGTGCGGCTTTCCCGTATCCCGATTCCAACCGATTTGCCTCCTATGATCCACGAACCGATTACCGGATAGTTATCATCCACACAAGGGAGTTTTTGTAGTTGCTGATATATGAAACCTTCCTCTCCGTATTCTCCCGGAGTTTCTAACACCACGTTACCTTGCTCCACCAGGGTTACATTAGCACCTTCTCTGGAAAGAATAGGCTTTTTAACATAGTCCGTCATTCCATGCTGGTGATCTGAATAGCATTCCAGCAGGTTAGGATGTCCGGGAAAAAGCTTCCACAGTATCGGTAATATAGCTTTGTTGCTCAGAATCATTTTCCAGCTCGGCTCTATCCATAATGTTTCGGCTGTCAGCAGGTGAGGGCCAAAATCTTCATGCATCATCCATTCCCAGGGATACAATTTAAAAATGGCAGGAATCGGTTTGTCTTCCAGATCACAAAAATCCTTTCCGTTCCAGCCAATATTTTCTACTGCAATGGAATGGGTTTTGAATCCCGCCTGAGAAGCACAATCCTGCAAATAAGTCAGATTCATGAAATCTTCCGGGAACTGATCCAGACAGGAAAAATAAAGCTCTTTCTTTTTCAGATACAGTTTAATTTGTTTCCACCAGTATACAAGGCGTTCATGGATGGAATTAAACTGGTCATACGTGGGATGGACTTCTTTTAACCAGAACCATTGAATAACAGAAGCCTCCAGCAAGGAAGTGGGAGTGTCGGCATTGTATTCAAGCATTTTAGGAGGCACATTGCAATCCCCATTCCAGGAAAGATCAAAACGGCCATAGATAGAAGGCGTTTCCCGCTGCCAGCTGGTTTTTATGAGTTTGATGTACTCTTCGGGAATACAGAAAAGAGAAAAAAGATTTTCTTTAATCACATGATCCACCGCTTTCAGACACATGCGATGCAGTTTGTTACTGGTGTTTTCCAGTAATTCCACCTGTTTGTAATCAAAGGAATAATAAGCGCTTTCATCCCAGTAGATGGCTCCATCCAGGGTGTGGTATGCCAGCCCAAGTTCTTCCACCTTCTTTTTCCAATCGGTGCGAGGTGTTATTCCATGTCGTTTCATGGCTTAGGAAGATGCAGCATGAGATCCGGAATGACCAAAGCCTCCCCGGCTCATCTGACGGGTGGATGTTCCACTACCGGATATGGCCGTATTACCGGATCGGGTCATGGAATGTGTTTGTCTGGGACCGGAGGCAGTGGAGGAAGAACCGCCACCGTTACGTCCTGTACTTGATCCGACATTATTCCCATGTCTGGTTCTGCATCCTGGGTGCCAAAAGGTATGCCACCGACCATAAGCATGATAACTGTTTGCATAGCCATGTTGGGTACTATCGGGACGTGAAGTCTGATTAGGACGAGAAGCTTGCGCCTGCGCCATTTCAAAAGAAAGGCCCGAAATAAGCGTGAGAAGGATAGATGATGTTTTTATCATGATGGGGTTGAATTAGTATACCCCTTTAACGTCAAAATCTTTGCCAGGTACAAGAAAAGCTATTAGAATGCCATTAAGATACGTAAAATATTAAAATAATATTAGAGCATACCCTTTTTTAAAAGAGCAGTACCATTCATGTACAGGGCTTATTCAGGACAACTTCCGGATCATGAAGATGGATGCTGTTTTATAGGAGGCCCTCAGTTCTACCTGATCGCCTTCCTTAAAAGGTTCAGCAGGAGGGGAGGGGAAATGAAATTCATAATTCCCGATGGTAATGGATTTGCCGGAAGCACTACGTATCGTTCCTTGCGCGGTTTTTACCTGAAAATGTCCTTGATCCTTATAATAGTTCATAATATCGCTGATGCTGAGCCGTAAAAAAAAGGCTCCGCACAACACAAAAATCATATTCCCGATACCTCTTTTTGTTTCATCCAGATCAAAACGTACATCGTAAAGATTGAATAATATGATGGCACAGATACTTCCTAAAGAAATTGGAAGATAAATCATCAGCTTACGACGGAGAGGCACCCGAAGCAGGGTATACATAAGTTCCCGGTCTTTATCCGTTGTGTTTTCTGTTCTTACTTCCGGTTTGGTTTGCATAAATATCAGACTGGTTTTGAAGGATCTTTTAATTGTTCGAATATACGGATCGTCTGAACAGCCGCTTTCACGTCGTGTACCCTCAACAGCAGGGCTCCTTTCAACAGGGCTATCATATTCACGGCGGTAGTTCCGTTCAGGGCATCTTCCTGCGATGTTCCCAGTACTTTATTAATCATTGATTTTCGGCTTAGCCCTGCCATGACAGGATATCCAAGTGCGGAGAAGGTGTTCAGTCCGTTAAGCAGTTCATAATTATGAGCCACCGTTTTGCCAAAACCAAAACCAGGGTCGAGGATGATTTGTTCCACCCCTTGTTGTATCAGAAGCGTGATATGTTCCCTGAAAAAGGTTTCCAGTTCAGCCGTTACATCCTTATAAAAGGGAGCCTTCTGCATGGTTTCCGGATTACCCTGCATGTGCATGAGGATATACGGTACCTTTTCTTTGCCAACAAGTTCCGTCAGGCCGCCATTTAAACTTCCTCCGTAAATATCGTTGATAATGTCAGCACCGGCATCCAATGCAGCCTGAGCCACAGAAGCAACAAAGGTGTCAGTAGAAATAAGAGCTTGGGGAAAAGTTTTACGCACCGCTTTGATAGCAGGAATCAGCCTCTTTAGTTCTTCTTCAACCGATACCTGATCGGCTCCGGGGCGGGAGGAGACAGCTCCTATATCCACAATGGCTGCCCCTTCTTCCAGCATGCGTTCCACCCGCTTCAATACAGCCGTTTCGTTCTGATACAGGCCCCCGTCATGAAAAGAGTCGGGAGTGATATTCAATATGCCCACTACAGCCGGACGGAGCAAATTCAGGTTTCCATGCCGGCAACGAAGGGTAGGGGGGGAAAGCTTGGTTTCAGTCATACTCTGCTTCAAAAAAGCGTATCTTGGCGACAAATTTAATTTATGTCAAAGACCTCCGAACAATTTGATCAGGCCGCTACATCCTGCAAGGAGATATTCATTAAAAAGATGAAAGATTACGGTAGCGCCTGGCGTGTATTAAGAACCAGTTCTATAACCGATCAGATCCTTATCAAGGCTCAGCGCATCCGTAGCATTGAAGATAAAGGTACACAAAAAGTAGAAGAAGGAATCCAGTCCGAATTCATCGGAATAGTGAATTATGCGATCATCGGACTTATACAGTTGGGTCTCGGAAATGACCCTCGCATGGAGTTAACTCTGGATGAAGCCACCCGTCTTTTTGATAAATACATATTTTCGGCAAAGGATTTGATGGAGAACAAGAATCATGATTACAATGAAGCCTGGAGAGAAATGAGGGTGAGTTCGCTGACGGATCTTATTTTGATGAAGCTGCTGAGAGTTAAGCAGATAGAAGATAATAAAGGAAGCACCCTGATCTCGGAAGGCATAGATGCTAATTATTACGACATGATTAATTATGCTATTTTTGCACTCATCCGCCTTGGAGAATAAACCGCTATATGCAGCAATTTTTTGCAAATAAGATCGTGCGTTTTGTTTTATCAGCCGGGGTGGCTGTATGGTTATATTGGGCTTGCCCTCCTTGTCTTAATCATGCTATTCTTGCCGGGGTACTGGTATTGCTTCTGGTCCTGATCAACGGTTCTGCATTTTTCTCTCAAATCAACTGGCTTACCCAAGGTTCCCGGATATTGGTAGGAGCTTTATTTATTTTCTCCGGCTTTATCAAGTCAAACGATCCCAGCGGATTCTCCTATAAGCTGGAAGAATATTTTGATGTTTTTGCCGATGATGCCTCCCGTTATCATTTCCTGGTTTCCTTTTTCCATTTTCTGAAAGGCTGGTCCCTGTTTCTGGCTATCCTGGTTTGTCTGTCCGAAATGGCGCTGGGCTTTTTATTGCTTATCGGGTTTCGTATCCGGCTTACTTTATGGTTGCTGCTTGCTCAGATTGTATTCTTCACTTTTCTTACGTTTTATTCGGCCTGCTTTAATAAGGTAACCCATTGCGGCTGTTTCGGTGATTTTATCCAGCTCACCCCCTGGGAGAGTTTTGGAAAAGATCTCGTGCTTCTTATTTTTATCACCATTCTATGGGTAGGGGTAGGAAATATTAAACCCATGTTCGGAACCCTTCTTTCCGGTCTTCTTACCACCGTGATTATTCTGGGTTCCATTGCGTTCCCTTTGTATGCCTGGTATTATTTGCCCCCCCTGGATTTCAGACCCTATAAGCCCGGAAAAAATATTTGCGAAGAGATGAAACCAGGACCTAATTATAAGCAGGCTGTATATGAATACTGGTACAAGAACAAAAAAACAGGGGATCTGCAATCTTTTCCTCCTGATAAACTCCCCTGGAGAGATTCCATTACCTGGTTATATGATACAGCTCAACCTCCCAGGCTGATGCATGCTGCTGTTGACGAACCTAAGATTACGGATTTTAAAATTACAGACTCCGAAAACGGAGATGACCTGACAGATTCTATCCTGAAAAATCCGGATTATTATTTTCTACTGGTAGCTAACGATCTTAGTGAATCAAACCGGAAGGTACAGGGCCGGATTAATGATTTTGTGGGTTTGTGTGATAAAGACAAACGAAAATTTTATGGTTTAACCAGTGCCTCGCATGAACAGATCAGGGATTTCCGGCACGATGTACAAGCCATGTATCCTTATCTGAACAGTGATCAGACAGTGCTTAAAACCATGATACGTTCCAATCCGGGTCTTTTGTTAATGAAAGGCTGTCAGGTGGTGGCCAACTGGCCTTATCATTCTTTTCCATCATACAATGATGTGAAAACCATGTATTTTAATGTGAAAGAAAAATAGGTTTATAATATTCAGGGCCGGTGATCAGATTTATAACAAAGCGGTTTTTATACGGTGTGTTGGTTATGCTGGGGGTGATAACGGTTATCTTCCTGCTTTTTAATGTGCTTCCCGGTGACCCTGCGCGTATGATGCTTGGGCAACACGCCGACTCTCTTTCTATTGCCGCTATCAATAAAGATCTGGGTCGCGATAAGCCTCTCACCACCCAGTATTTTATGTACCTGAATGATTTGTCGCCTATTTCCTGGCATGACACAAAGACTACAACCAGTGCCATTTACCTGGATTCATCCAAATACGGGCATCCCTGGAAAGTGAATTTAGGATCTCATCACGCCCTGGTATTTAAGGCTCCATACCTGCGCCGATCCTATCAGACAAAACGAAAGGTAACAGAGCTTATTTTGGAAACATTACCGGAAACATTTGTTCTGGCTTTTGCATCCATCCTGATAGCTTCTATTTTAGGTATTGGTCTGGGCATTATTGCTGCCATCAGAAAGAACAGCTGGTTTGACCGGATATCCTTTGTGGTGGCCATTATCGGAATGTCGGGCCCTTCTTTTTTTGTGGGACTATTATTAATGCTTGTATTCGGTTTTCTGCTCAGTGATTATACGGGACTAAAAGTGGTTGGAAGTCTTTATATGGTGGATGAATATACGGGCAAGGAAGTGCTTCAGCTTAAAAATCTGATTCTTCCGGCTATCACCCTGGGTATGCGTCCATGGGCTATCATTCTGCAGCTTACCCGCAGTTCATTGCTCGAAGTCATGTCGCACGATTATATCCGTACCGCTAAGGCCAAAGGATTGAGTTATTATAAGGTTATTTTCAAACATGCGCTTAAAAATGCGCTCAATCCTGTAATTACTTCTATTTCGGGATGGCTTGCAGGGTTGATGGCCGGTGCTGTACTGGTTGAAAATGTGTTTGACTGGAAAGGAATCGGTAATGTGGTTGTAGAAGCGCTTAATAACTATGATTTGCCGGTAGTGATGGGAAGCACCCTGGTTTTTGCCACAATTTTTATCGTCATGAATGTTATTGTCGATATCGTTTACGGATTGCTGGATCCAAGGGTCAGGGTACAATAATTTGATGAGATGAGAAAAAAGATGGTTGCCGGCAATTGGAAGATGAATAAGAATCTTCATGAATCCATTCTTCTGGCAGATGATATTCGTCAAGCAGTAGAAACATTGTCTGCCGATCGTTTACCTGCGGTTGTGCTGGCTCCTGCATTTCCTTTTTTATATCCTGTAAGTCAGACACTGAGAGCAAATTCTCAGCTGGCAGTGGCGGCTCAATATTGTCATGCTGCGCGTAGCGGAGCATTTACCGGTGAAGTGTCGGTAGAGATGATCCGGAGTACCGGAGCTCGTTATGTTATCATTGGTCATTCCGAACGTCGTATGCTGTTTGGCGAAAAAGAGGAAGAAATCAACAAAAAAATAAAGATGGTGCTGGAAGCCGGTTTGCATCCCGTGCTTTGTGTGGGTGAAAAATTGGAGGAAAGGAAGGAAAACAGACATTTTGATGCAGTGGCTCATCAGCTTAACAGCGCTTTGGAAAACTGCAGCCCGGCTGATTTGCAGCATCTGATTGTGGCCTACGAACCGGTATGGGCCATTGGTACCGGCTTAACAGCCAGTGCAGCCCAGGCTCAGGAAATGCATGTCTTTATCCGTCAAACCATAAAACAAAAGACGGATGATGCTTTTGCAAACCAACTGATGGTATTGTATGGAGGAAGTTGCAACCCATCCAATGCTGCAGAACTCTTTGCCTGCCCCGATGTAGATGGTGGCCTCATTGGAGGAGCATCCTTGAATGCTGCTGATTTTGTGAGCATCATCAAAGCCGCCATGAAATAATCTTACTGCTCTCCCGTTTAAGATTATAGCCCCTAAATCATAAATCTTAATTCTTAAATCATAATTCCCCGTGCATTATCTCGAATTTGATTTTTCTGTGACCCCAGCTATTCCCGGAACAGATCTGCTTATTTCTGCTTTGGCCGATATAGGCTTTGAAAGTTTTGAAGAAACACCTGCCGGTTGCAAGGCCTGGATAACAGCAGAGGCTTATGATGAAAGCCTTTTCGATACGATTTCGGTTTTAAAAGATTCGCAATACCAGATCAGTTTCAGCGTACAGCAAATTGCACCTAAAAACTGGAATGAAGAATGGGAGAAAGGATTTGAACCGGTAGTTAGCGGAGGATGCCGTATCCGGGCTCCTTTTCATCCTGCAGATGCCTCTTTTGACAGGGAAATAATTATTATGCCCCGCATGTCATTTGGCACCGGACATCATGAAACGACCTCTCTGATGGTCGAAAAATTATTAACACTTCCGCTCCGGGGGAAAAAGGTGTTGGATATGGGATGTGGAACAGGGGTGCTGGCTATATTGGCTGCCCAGCAGGGTGCTACAGAGGTTTGGGCGGTAGATAATCTGGAGATGGCTTGTGAAAACACAAGAGAAAATATGGCACTTAACAAGTGTTTGGACATAGTTGTTCATAAAGGAGAAGCCTCCTTGTTGGTTGGGAATATATTTCATGTTATTTTCGCTAATATCAACCGCAATGTGCTGCTGGCAGATATGAATACATACTCCGCTTGCCTCACTCCGGAAGGTACTTTATTGCTGAGCGGATTTTTTGAAACAGACATTCCTTTGCTTCTTGATGCAGGTAAGGAGAATGGGTTGAAAGAAAAAAGCCGTATGATAAAAAACGAATGGGCTCTTCTTGAATTCAGTAAAAGCTGAAGAAGGGTATACGCTACTTAGACCTCACCTTATGTATTTTCGAAAACACTTCCTTGTAATTGTCATTTTGTTACTCCCGGCTTTGAAAAGTATCGGGCAAAGCCAAATAAAAAATTTCACCGAAGATCCTGTCGTATTTATCAAAGAGTTGGTTGATTTCTTTGAAAGCGCTGAAGGGAAAGATGGTAAGGAATATGTAAACAAACAATTCCTGCCGGTTTGGGAATCCAAAATAGACGGGAATAAAAAAGTGTTTATGTACGGCTTGTGCAACGGAATGCTCAAAAAACGTTTGCATACCCCTGAATTCAGAAGTTTCATGAATGCTGTCATGGCATTTGTAAACAGCAATCAGCCGGAAAAGAATTTTACGGAATGGGAAAGTTGTCTGAACAAACTGGTCAACGGAAAAGTAACCAAGCCATTCGTGGATTTTATTTCCATGAGTGAGAATCTGTTCAGTACCAATACCTTTTTTAAATCATCCACTGCCGAATGGAAATCGGAAACGAACGACTATCAGCTTTTTTGCGATAGTGTACCCCGTATCGTTTTTAAAACGCTAAACCTGCATGGCTATTCCAAAGGCGACAGCACGGTTATATACAATACCTCCGGAACCTATTTCCCCAGCCAGGGTAAGTGGGTAGGTATGGGAGGACGAGTCAATTGGAAACGATGCGGACTTGATGAAAATCAAGTATATGCTGATATTAAGAAATATTCGATTGTCCTCAAAAATCCTGTTTACATAGCAGACTCTGTTACCTTCTATAATCAGATCTATTTTAAAGGCAAACCTCTGCTTGGTAAACTGACAGAAAAAATCGTATTTGATGCCACCGAAAAAAATGCGGCATTTCCCCGGTTTGATTCATACAGCTCCCGCTATTCCATAAAGAACTTGTTTGAAAATGTGGATTTTGACGGAGGATTTTCTCAGGCCGGAAGCCGTTTCCTGGGCTCCGGTACCAAAGAAAGTCAGGCATCGGTTACCTTTAAACGGAAAGACAAGAAATTTCTTATTGCAAAATCTACCGGTTTCGTTATTACAAATGATAAGCTATTGGCTCCGAATGCTTCCATTACCATATACCTGGATAATGATACCATTTGTCACCCTTCTGTCGATTTTAAATACATTATCAAAGAAAAGGCGGTAACACTGTATCGCAGTGATGAAGGAGCTTCCCAATCGCCATTTACCGACTCTTTCCATAATGTTGATATGTGGTTTGAACAGCTGACCTGGAAAACAGAAGAACCACGTCTTGAGATTCGTGCTGTTCCGGGAAGCAGCACTGCTGAAGCTACCTTCCGATCCAAGACTTATTTTAAGAAGAGTGTGATGGATAAATTTCAAGGTATAGCCACTACCAATCCGCTTCCACAGATCAGAGATTTTGTGGTGAAGGGCAATGCCAACAAACGGGATTTTACCATTATGCAGCTGGCTGCTTATATGAAACAAAACCCTCAGGATCTCCGGATTGAAATGCTCAAATTTTCATTTTACGGCCTGGTCAGTTTTGATGTAGACAATGACAACGTGGTGGTAAAGGATAAATTGTTCAACTATATCTCCAATAATATGAACAGGCTGGATTATGACATCATTGAATTTTATTCCAATGTGCCATCCTCTACCATTAATGCCAGTATCAATCTGCTTAACTATGATATGACGATTCACGGTGTTTCAGAAATCCTGATGAGCGATTCCCAAAATGTGGTTATCTATCCCAAAAACAGAGAAATTGTATTGAAGAAAAACAGAAATTACAATTTCGCTGGAAGGGTTAAGGCAGGTAAGTTTGAATTTTTCGGAAAAGAGTTTTCATTTGATTATGACCAGTTTAAAGTAAATCTGAATAACGTGGATTCCCTAAGGATGACGGTGGACAGTAAAGACCTGGATCCTTTTGGTAAAGCTGTACAGGTGCCTTGTAAAACGGTGGTAGAGGATATCAACGGAGATCTGCTGATTGACCACCCTGGAAATAAATCAGGTATATTCAGTGCCAACCTGGCTCAATACCCGATCTTTAACAGTAAGAAAGAATCCTTTGCCTACTATGATAAGAAAAGTATTCAGAAAGGAGTTTACGGAAGGGATAAATTCTATTTCAAACTGGAGCCATTTTCCATCGACTCGCTGGATAATTTTTCCAATGCCGGTCTGAACTTTAAAGGTCAGTTATCATCAGCAGGAATTTTTCCTGACTTCAAAGAGACCCTTGTTTTACAAGCCGATTATTCACTTGGTTTTGAACGTGCAGCGCCTCCGGGAGGATTTCCGATGTATGGAGGGAAAGGAAAATTTAATGACAAAATCAAGCTTAGCAATGAAGGCTTAAGAGGGGATGGAACGATTGAGTATGTTACCTCTGTTACAACATCCAAGGACTTTCATTTTTATCCGGATTCAACCAATACCCTTGCTACGTCATACGTAGTCAAGGAGGTGAAAGGAGGGAAGAATGAGTTTCCCGCTGTTACATCCTCCAAAATATATATGCATTGGATGCCGCATAAAGATGTGATGCAAACCTATGACAGAGACAGCACCTTTAATATGTATAACGGGCAGACTCGTTTTCATGGTCGTCTGGATCTGACCCCTCAGATGCTGACGGGTGATGGAAAAATAGACTTTGGAAATGCGGAGATGAACGCTCCTCTGATGAAGTTTAAACAGAATAAGTTCGATTCCGATACCGCCAATTTTGCTTTGAAATCGGAAGGATTCAAAGAGCTTTCTTTTGCCACGGATAATGTAAAGGCGCATATAGACTTTGATTCAAGAACCGGAGACTTTGCTTCAAACGGTAAAGGGTCTATCGTAAAATTCCCGATCAACCAGTATATCTGTTATATGGATAATTTCAAATGGTTTATGGATAAGGAAACCATTGATATTAATTCCGGAAACAAAAAGCCGAATCCCAAGGTTACCGATATAGCTGCCGATCTTGATTTACAAGGGCCCGAATTTATCTCGGTTCACCCCAAGCAGGATTCCTTACGCTTTGTGGCTCCTTCGGCAAAATACGATCTGAGAAAGCATGTCATTGCCGCCAAAGAAGTGGTGTATATCAATGTCGCGGATGCCCGTATTTTCCCGGATAGTGGTAATGTAACAATTGAAAAAGAAGCCTATATCCGGCCGCTTACCAATGCCAGGATATTGGCTAATACCGTTACCAAACACCATAAGATGTATAATGCCAATATCAATATTTTTGCCCGCAAGAGTTATTCCGGGTCGGCATCGTATGATTATATAGATGAGACAAAGGCTAAGCAGACACTCTATTTCTCAAACGTACAGGTTGATACTACTGCCCAGACCTATGCAGAAACAACCGTTCCCGAAAGCGCCAAGTTTACACTTAGTCCCCGGTTCGACTTTAACGGTAAAGTCAAGCTGCTGGCATCCGAATCATTCCTGATTTTTGATGGGGTTACCCGTATCCAGCATTCCTGTGATATGGTGAACAAAACCTGGTTCCAGTTCAAGGCTCAGATCGATCCGAATGCAATCATGATTCCGATCAGTGCTGATCCTGTGGATCAGAATGGCAAACCAATTGCTGTTGGTGTAATGAGTACAACCGACTCCACCCACGTGTATTCGGCATTCGTTTCCCGCAGAAAGAATAAAAATGACGTGGAAGTGCTTACTGCTGATGGATTCCTGATTTTTGATAAAAACACAGGAGAGTATAAAGTATCTAACAAGGAAAAGCTGATTGAACGAAATCTGCCGGGTAATTTTGTAAGTCTCCATGTTAATACCTGTGTATTGAAAGGGGAGGGTAAGATGAACCTCGGAGCCGATCTTGGAATGGTTACTATCACTCCGGTAGGTACGGCAACCCATTATCTGGTTCCCGATTCTACCGCTTTTGATTTGATGATTTCAACTGATTTCTTCTTTGATGACGGGTTGATGGATAAAATTGCAGATGCTATTACCGCCAAAACGGATCTGCCTTCAACGGATTTCTCCCGTCCCGTATATGAGAAGGGGCTTCGTGAACTTATCGGAAAAGAAAAGGCAGATAAAGCTATCTCGGATGTCAACCTGTATGGCAAAATCAAAAAGTTCCCCGATGAACTTAAAACTACCTTCCTCTTTACCGATGTTAAAATGAGGTGGAATCAGAAGACAAGGTCTTTTGTTTCATCCGGAAAAATCGGTGTAGGAAACATCAACAAAAATCAGCTCAATAAGCTCCTGGATGGTAAAATAGCCCTGGAAAGAAAGAAAACAGGGGATGTCCTGCATATTTACCTGCAGATAGAAGACGGAAAATGGTTCTATTTCGAATACAATGCTAATAGCCATATTATGAATGCGATTTCATCGGATGATACCTGGAATGCGGTGATTAAAAACCTCAAATCAGACAAACGGGAAACCAAGGGTGATAAAGGAAGCTACCGCTTCATTTTGGGTCAGCCTCAAACCCCGAAATTGTGGCTAAAGAAGGTTAATGCTGGTGAAAATTAGGCACTTATATCATATAATGGCTCCTGAAAGCGGCTCCTGATGCCCGATTATGAACACTCTTTTGTTATCATCATTTTGATCAAAGAACGCTGGCGTTTTATCAAAAATTGTTATATTTGAGAATCTAATAGCCGGATTCTGAACACTTAAACGAACCGATGATAACACCGATTACCGTATCAGCCCTCCTACTTGCCTATTTGTTGGGATCATTTCCTTCAGCAGTGTGGATCGGGAAAATGTTCTATGGAGTAGATGTCAGGGAGTTTGGTAGCGGCAATGCCGGTGCCACCAATACATTCCGGGTATTGGGTAAGAAAGCGGGGGTTCCCGTTCTTATTCTGGATATCCTTAAAGGCTGGGTTGCGGTTAATATGACTTATTACCTGCTGGATGATGCTCCCGGTACCGCCCCTTATGTAAACATGCAGATTGTATTGGGTCTTGCAGCTCTCATTGGTCATATTTTCCCTCTTTTTGCCGGTTTTCGGGGTGGAAAAGGAATCGCTACCCTGCTGGGCATTATGTTGGCCATCCAACCCGCGGCATCAGCTGTAGCCATCCTGGTATTTGTTGCTGTTTTCCTGGCTTCCGGTTACGTATCACTGGGATCCATGTCCGCCGGTTTTACATTTCCGTTTATCATCATGGTTTTCTTTAATACCACCGTGGTTCCTTCCCTCGTCGTATTCTCTTTCCTCATTGCTATCCTTATCCTCATCACGCATCAGAAAAACATTGAGCGTTTGATCAAACGCCAGGAAAGTAAAACCCAGTTGCTAAAGAAAAAGCAGGGTGTTTTTCTCAAATAATACTCCTTCCGGAATTTATGGAAAAAGCCTGCTCCCGGCATCTATCGGTCAAAATACCTAACTTTGTCAATTAACCTTGATCGCCCCGGAAACAGGTACTTTTGGGCGAATATGCTCTATGTCTAACAGAACAAGTTCTTACGTAATTATTTTTCTGGGACTGTTCTTCGGGGTTCATTCTACTTTTTTGGCTCAAAATGACATTGGTTCCGTATCGGAGCTTCGTAAAGATGCGCGTAAAGCTTTTGAAGAAGAAGACTATGGCGTTGCTATCAAACTCTATTCCCGTCTTTTAAGTGTTGATATCAAGGACCCCGACTACAACTATCACTACGGAGTATGTTTGATTTTTGCCTCACCCGAAAAAGAAGAAGCTGTTAAATACCTGGAAAAGGGTACCAAAGACCCTTCGGTTGATAAAGAAGTATTCTTCTATTATGGCCGTGCCCTGCAAATCAACTATCGCTTTAATGATGCTATTGCTCAATACAGCAAATACAAATCACTGGTTTCCGAAAAAGAAGCAAAAAAGATGCAGGTAGATCATATGATCGAAACCTGTAAAAACGGAAAGACCCTGCTGAGAAAAATTACGGATATACAAGTGCTGGACAAGAAAAGTCTGGATGATAAAGATTTTTTCCGTTCCTACGACCTCTCCGATATCGGAGGGCGTCTCCTTGTTAAACCGGATGAATTCAAAACTCCATTGGATAAGAAAAAGAAAGAGAACTCCATTATCTTCCTTTCTCCGGATAAGAATGAAATCTATTTTTCAAGCTATGGCAACAGCGATGAAAATGGCAAAGATATCTATGTCATCAAACGTCTGCCAAGCGGTGAATATGGTAAACCGGTTTCCCTGGGTTATCCTATCAATACAGAGTTTGATGAGGACTATCCGTTTCTGCATCCCAATGGCAAGGTCTTGTATTTCGCTTCCAAAGGTCATAACAGTATGGGAGGATATGATATTTTTAAATCCGAACGAAATGAGGAAACGGGCACCTGGGGTAAACCGGTAAATGTGGATTTCGCCATCAATAGCCCCGATGATGATATCATGTTTGTTACCGATAAGGATGAGAAAAATGCCTATTTCGCTTCGCGCAGGGCTAGTGAACAGGGCCGAATAGATGTCTATCACATTAATCTGCAACGTCGCCCGGTAGATGTTTGTGTATTCAGGGGCACGTTTATACCGCAAAAAACGGATCAGGGCAAAGCAGCTAAAATCACTGTCAAAAATGTGGATGTGAATGAGGTGGAAGCTGTCGTTCGCGCCGGTGATGGAGACGGAGGGTATAGCCTTAACCTGCCTAATGGCGGTAAATTCCTTATTACGGTGGAAACACCGGAAGGGGATATCCAGTCGGATGTACTGATTATTCCCCAGCAGTTTGAAACCGTGCCTATCCGTCAGGAAATAGCGTATACAGACGGTAAAATGCACCTGAACACCTTTTTCGGGCAAGCCAATCCGGATGATGATAACTACAGCCTGGCCATGGAGCTGATACGTGATAAGGCGAAGCTGGATGTAAACATGAGCAAGGATGCGGGTGCTTCTACTACGGCCGAAAAACAAGACACCACACCCAAAACAGATTCTTCGGCGGTAGCCGGTACCAAAGGACATAAGAATCTGACCAATGACGATCTGATAAAGATTGCAGAACAGGATGCACTGGATATTGATAAAGAAGCCAAAGATGCCAGAGAAACAGCTGATAAAGCATTGGTATTGGTAAATGAAAAAAATGAAAAAGTACTGGATCTGAACAAAAAGTTACAGGAGGCAACGGCTACCACTGATGCTACTACTGATCCGAGTCAGAAACAGATAGAACAAGCCCGGGCCGATGCACTGGAAGTACAGGCCAATACAGCACAAACGGAAGCTGTGGCTGCCAATAGTTTTTACCGCAGTCTGGATGCCGATGCAACCAAGAAACAGAAAGAAAGCGAGTTAAGCGCACAATATGCAAAAGACCTGGCCGATGCCATCCGTTCCAAATCAAAAGATGCCATGCAGAAATTGGATGCGCAAAAAGAAGCCATTGATAAACTCAGTGAAGAAAAATCCGGAGCTGATGATGTGGAAGCTTCTATCCGCCGTGATGCTGCAGCTAAACAGCAGGACGTAAGCAAGGCAAGAGACGAGTCGTCCAAACTAAAAGATGATATTAGCGGTATAGGGGCGGAAATCATTAATCTTGATCATGAAAGAGGGGAAACAAAAAACGATCAGCTTAAAGAAGGAATTGACAACCAGATTAACGGATTAAGGGAAGAGATAAAAGCGAAGGAACGTGATCTGGCCGCGAACGATCTTACCCTTGGAAAATTACAGAAAGAAGCGGAGAATCTGAACAACCAGGCTTATCTGGTTCATCAGATGAATGAAAAAATAAAATCCGGTCAGGTAACTGCCAGCGATGGTTCTATCGACAAGGATAAGCTGAACGAACAGATCAGTGCATATCACCCCAAAGCAACTTCACCTGCTAATGACCAGTCTGCAGGATCGGACAGTACACATGGAGCACGTACGGTAACGTATGAAGCACCCCTGGATAAAACATCGGGTACTGCTACTACAAAAATGGATAGTACCCACCAAGCTGCATCAGGCACAGGCTCTGATAAAACAACCGGTACCTCTATAGCCGGTACCGTTCCTGCACCCTCTGGTGATGGAGCCACAAGCAAACAGACAGATAAAACAACAAGCACCGGCCCTGTAACACCAGCTTCTGCCAAATCATCCGATTCGTTGGTTTCTGCTCCGGCTATCGATGCCCGTTATACGCAGACATTGGCTGATGCTTCGGCCCGTACGGGTACTGCTGAAAAAGAACAGGCAAAAGCAGATGTCTACAAAGCCTGGTCGGATGATCTGAATACGGCCATTGAAAAGAAAACCACCGAACTGAAAAATACGGATGAACCCTCCAAAAAGAAAAAACTGGAAGATGATATTGCCATACTTGTAAAAGATCAGCAGGAAAAACAGGAGTTGGCAACCACTACCGCAGCTTCAGCTTCAAAACTAAAAACGGAAAGTACTACACCTGTAGCTGTTAAAAAGACAGACAGTATCCCTGCTACTGCTACAGCCGTTGAAGTGAAAAAAGCGGACAGCACTGGTACCGCCGCATCCACTGCCAAAGCACCTGCATATGCAGCCAAGTATCAGCAACGTGTGGTAGCAGGTGATTCTGCCGGTCGCCCTTTTGAAAAAGCGGAAGCTAAAGCCGATGTTTATAAGGAATGGACTGCCGCTATCCGGACTGATATTGCTACCAAAAAAGAAGAGCTGAAACAGACTTCAGTACCGGAAGAGAAGAAGGAGTTGAAAAAGGAAATTAAAGAGCTGGAAAAAGAGGCCGATGAAAAAGAAAAACTGGAAAAGGAAAACAGGACTGCCTCCGAAAAGCTGAAGAAAGACGATCATACACCGGCTCCTGTGCTGGCAAGCCATACGGCTTATGAAACTGATTTTACAAACAAACTGGAAGAAAGCGATTCGCTCCGGAATCAGGATTCCAAGGATTCAGCCAAATCTGTTTTGTATAAAAACTGGTCCGTAGCTATTCAGAAAGATATTGATACACGGAAAGGAAATCTGGATGGCATAAAAGATCCGGACAAGAAAAAAGCAGAGGAACAGACTATTGCCGATCTGGAAACAGAGCAGGTTGGAAAACAAGCTGCCGCCCGCCGCCTGGATGAATCGATAGCCAAAAAGAAGGGATATGCTCCAACTACTGCAGAAAAACAAGGACCACCCGATACGGCTCTTGTGCATTCGGACTTTAAATCGCCCCAGGCTGTTGCCAGCGATAAACAAAAAACACTGCAAGAGTGGGATGCTATGGTGCTGAACAGAAAGGCCGACTCAGTTGCCACTGTTGCCAATACACTGCAGGGCGATGCCCGCGATCAGAAATTGAAGGAAGCTTCCGGGTTGAAAGATCAGGCAAAGAAAAAGGAACTGGGTGCGATAAAATCGGAAAGTGATGCAGGAGTCGCAGAATATTCGGTTAATGATCAGAAGCTGAAACAGTATAGTACACAACCGGGCGCTGAATCCAATCCTTCACTTACGCAGGCCGAAGCAATGAATGATGCTTCCAAAGCATACCATGAAAAAGCAGTAAAGCTGCGGTCTGATGCAGATAAAAGTATCAGTGATTATGCAAGAGAAGAGTCATTGAAAGGGGCAGAAGAAAATGAGAAAAAGGCTATCAGCAATCAGGAAAAAGCAATGGATCTGTATGCTGCCGCTTATCCTGGTTTAAAAATTACACAACCGGAACCGGTTAAAGATGCCGTTGCCACCGGTGTGAATAAAACAGATGCTGCTACAGCAACAGAATCTGTTAAAACGGATATAAATAAAACCCAACCAACTTCCTCAGGAACCAATCCTGTTGCTACAGGAACAGATTCGGTAGCGCATGCCAAAGAATTGCAGGCACAGCAAACTGCGAGAGAAGAAAAGCTGAAACAATCGGAACCCTATAAAAATTACGTAAAGCTGAAAGAACAGATAGATGCCGACCAGGTAGTGGTTACGTCGAACAATAAAACGGCCGATAAATATCAGTTGCAGGCACAGGAATACATGAGAGAATATGGTAGACTGATGAAGGATACCGTTTCTCAGCCGGATGCCGCTTCAAAAACAGCTTCGATCAATAAAGCAAAAGAATATGAGGATCTTGCAGATAGAAATTATTACAGCGCAGATTCGGCCCGTGCCATTGCCCGGGACCGGAACAACAAAATAACAACCACCAGAAATAAGAGTGATGAGATATTGGCTTCTATGGATCAGGAATCAAAAGCAACCATGGTTGCAATGGTAGAAAAGGAGCTGAATCCGGTCCTTACGGCAGCTGTTCCGGATCATAAAAATGATTTAACGTCAGGAACTCCTGCTATAGACAAATCATCGGGTGACGGAAATCCGGTGAAGACAGAAACTCATGAAACTCATGAAACACATGAAGCCATTGCCTCCGGAACACCTCCTGTAGATCATACCGCTACACCGGTGAACCCAGGCAAGACCGAAACGCATGAAACCGTTACTTCCGGAACACCTCCTGTAGATCATACTGCTACTCCTGTTAATCCGGGCAAAACGGAAACACATGAAACCGCTGCTTCCGGAACACCTCCTGTAGATCATACTGATACTCCTGTTAATCCGGGCAAAACGGAAACACATGAAACCGCTGCTTCCGGAACACCTCCTGTAGATCATAGTGCTACACCTGTTAAGCCTGTTAAACCAGGTAAGACTGAAACACATGAAACCGTTGCCACAGCAACAAAGCCTCATACTACCCATACAACTAATCCGGCCAATCCGGGTAAAACAGAAAGCCATGAAACAGCTGCAGTTCACCCGGCAACAGATACAGAACCTGTTAAGATAGGGGCAGGGGAGTCTTTCATGATTACCGCAGTGGAATCCGTTCCTAAGCGTATACCGGTAGATCCGAAGTTGCCGGATGGTTTATTGTTCAAAGTACAGATAGGTGCTTTCCGTCATGAAATGTCTGGCGATAAGTTCAAAGGTCTTAACCCGCTTACTGCAGAAACAACCCCACAAGGTTTTTACCGGTATACAGCGGGTGTCTTTACACATTTCGAAGCTGCTGATAAGGCGAAGAACGATATTCGCTCACTGGGTTTCAATGATGCATTTATTGTGGCTTTCTATAACGGAAAACGTATTTCCGTAAATGATGCAATGGCCATGATTAAGAATCCGTCGGCGCCTATATCGGATAATACCAGTGGCGTAAACCCTGCAGGTTTCCCGGTTCCACAGCCGCGTAACAAGATTAAGAAAGATAGCCTTGCCGCAGGTGTTGCTACCGGTACTACCGATGTAACAGAACCACCACATACCGCTACTACGGAGCATTCGGATAATGTATTGCCTGCCATCAGTCATGAAAACCCTGGTGCCATTGCCAAAACCACCAATGTAGCTACTATACAGGGATTGTTTTATGCTGTGCAGGTAGGAGTGTTCTCCAATCCGGTAAGCAATGAAAAACTACATGGTATACAGCCTTTGAATTCGGAAAAGATGGCCAATGGCAATATGCGTTATACCACCGGTCAATATGCAAACCTGACAACAGCCGAGTCTGCCAGAGCCAAGATGATTGCCCTTGGAGTAAAAGATGCATTTATTGTGGCCTACTATAACGGCAAACGGTTGAGTGTTGATGAGGCAAAAAAGCTGGGTGCCGGAGGGGCTTCTGTTGTTACGCCTGCACCATCACCTTCTCCTGTGGAGCCGGTGAATACCGGTGGAGGAGCGGTCACCAATCCGGAGCCGGTACATGAAAACCCGGTGGTAACACCACCGTCGGTATCCGGCGTGAATCAGCTGCCTTCTTCTGCAGTGGTGAATACGGGAGCTGCTCCTGATTACAGTCGTTTTGACAACAAGGAAATTGAAATGACAAAGAGTGATACAGGCGTGGTTTACAAGGTACAGATTGGTGCATTCCATGATGAAGTGCCACTTGATATCGCCAATAAATTCCTGTTGCTTTCCAAACGGGGGGTACGTAATTCAAAAGATGAAAACGGACTTACCGTCTTTACCATAGGAAGCGTACGGAATTTTGAAGATGCCCAGTTTTTGAAACAGGAAGCCATAGCCAAAGGCATTCCCGATGCTTTTATTCTTGCTTTCAGGGACGGTAAAAAGATCTCTTTATCTGAAGCCAGGGGAACACACTGAGCCTCGTTTCCCTTTTTTGAAATCAGCTCAAATCATCGTAAATTTGTATGCCTAACGTATGATAATGAGACGCCCCGATTTATTTGATAAGCCGGAACGACAACAGGAATCTGTTGTGGAAGTGGAGGAGGAAGTAAAACCCACCCCCAGCATCATACTATACAACGATGACGTGAATACTTTTGAACATGTGATCGACTCCCTGATTGAGTATTGTGAGCATCAACCCGAACAAGCCGAACAATGTGCTTATATAGTCCATTACAATGGCAAATGCCAGGTCAAGAACGGGGAATATGAAAAACTGCTCCCTATTTGCTCCGCTTTACTCGACCGGGGCCTGAGTGCAAAAATTGAAGAATAAGTTACTGTTATTCCCTCCGGAATTACTTTGCATATTCCTTCCAATCCCTTACTTTTGAAACTTACGTATCACCAAAAAATAAGCCAATGAATATTCATGAATACCAGGGTAAAGAAATTCTGAAAGGGTTCGGCGTAGCAATCCAGGAGGGTATTGTAGCCGATACTGCAGATAAAGCAGTGGAAGCGGCAAAGGAACTTCAGAAAAAGACAGGTACAGGATGGTTTGTTGTTAAATCACAGATTCATGCCGGTGGTCGTGGTAAAGGCAAAATTGTAGGTACGGAACAAAGAGGTGTGGCCCTGGCCAAATCTGTGGAGGATGTAAAAACAATCTCTACCAATATTCTCGGACATTCACTGGTTACAGCTCAAACCACAGACAAAGGCAAGCTGGTAAGAAAAGTACTGATTGCTCAGGATGTTTATTATCCGGGCGAAACTCCTACCAAGGAGTATTATATCAGCGTATTGCTGAATCGTGCCAAAGGCCGTAATATTATCATGTATTCTACCGAAGGAGGAATGAATATTGAAGAAGTAGCCGAAAAAACCCCTCATTTGATTTTTAAGGAAGAAATAGATCCTAAGGTGGGTTTACAAGCGTTTCAGTGTCGTAAGATTGCTTATAACCTGGGATTAGAAGGAGAAGCGCTTAAAAATATGGTGAAGTTTGTAGCCGCTCTTTATAAAGCCTATGAAAGTATTGATGCTTCTCTTTTCGAGATTAATCCCGTGCTGAAAACATCCGACAATAAGATTATTGCAGTAGATGCAAAGGTGAGTCTGGATAACAATGCTCTTTTCCGTCACCCGGATTATGCTGCATTGCGTGATGAGTCGGAAGAAGATCCAACAGAGGTAGAAGCTGGAAAACATTCCCTCAATTATGTGAAGCTGGATGGAAATGTAGGCTGTATGGTAAATGGTGCCGGATTAGCCATGGCTACCATGGATATTATCAAACTGGCCGGAGGCGATCCTGCCAACTTCCTGGATGTAGGTGGTACTGCTAATGCAGCTCGTGTGGAGCAGGCATTCCGTATCATCCTGAAAGATGAACATGTAAAAGCAATTCTCGTTAATATATTCGGTGGTATTGTGCGTTGTGATCGTGTTGCACAAGGTATTGTGGATGCATATCGCAATATGGGTACCATCCATGTTCCTATCATTGTAAGGCTTCAGGGTACCAATGCTACAGAAGCCAAGAAAATCATTGATGATTCAGGCTTAAAAGTATTCTCCGCCATTCAGTTGCAGGAAGCAGCTGATCTGGTGAAGAAGGTGCTGCAATAGCCATTCTCTTTTCGGAAGACCTTCCATGTTTAAGACTGGAAGGTCTTTTGTTTTTCAATACTTCCGGGTGTCAGCAGCCGTTTGAGCATAAAAAAAGGGGCCAACTTGCGTTAGCCCCTTTTTAGCATTTATAAGATCAATTATTTTACCAGGGTAATGGTAGATTTAGAACCGGCTTGTACCATTGCAAATACAAGTTTAGAAGCAGACAGTTCAACAACATCACTTGTCATTTCTTTGTCTTTTTCTGTTCCGTCATCCTGCATGCTCAGTTTAGCACCGTCATCGCTCAGTTTCCATTTTCCTTTGGTTTCTTTGCCCATCATTTTCACGCTGTATGTTCCATCTTTGTTGAAATCGAAAGTAGCTGATTTCTTCATGTCATCCAGCATAGCTTTTTGCTGAGCTTCCATTTTAGTTTTGATAGAATCTGGAATATCTTTAGGCATTGCATCTGGCATGCTCATGTCTCCCAATTTCCAGGAACCGGCAAGCATGTCTGATTTTTTACCACCGCAGGCAACCAGGGTTACCATGGCAGCTACGAAGAAAAAGCTGATGATTTTTTTCATTTGTTAAGAGTATTTTTTTGTTGGTTGGTTATTTTGCTGCAAAGATAAGAATAAACCGATTGGTCACTTTATTTTGTGTAAATAAAGGGTTAAATTCTTTGTCTGATCGTTAAAAAATAGTGAATCGTCGTCAGATACTATCCTTTATTATCGTCCGGCTGAGTTGGATGGGCGTTTTTGGAAGCCTGGTTTGGAAGGGCCTTTTCTTCTGCCTCCTCCGCCTCCCGATCCTCCTTTATGATGAAACCCGCCACCTGATCCTTTGGGTCGTGATACATAAGGAGGGCCTTCTCCCAATCCTTCCGGCAAAGGAATTTTTTGAATGGTTTTGCCCAGAAACTGCTCAATACGCATGAATTTATCAGGATCCTTATCATTGATAAACGTAATGGCTACCCCTGTTGATTCGGCTCTGGCCGTACGACCGATACGGTGTATATAATCTTCTGCATCGCCCGGTACATCAAAGTTGATCACCAATCCTATATCATCAATATCTATTCCTCTCGACACGATATCAGTAGCTACAAGGGCTTGTATCTGCCGGCTTTTAAACATACGCATCACCTCTTCCCGTTCATTCTGTTCCAGATCGGAATGGATAGAACGTACTTTCAGGTTTTGTTTTTTCAGCTCTGTTTCCAGGTTTTTAACCGTTTCCTTGCGGGAGGCAAAAATGATCACACTTTTAAGTTCCTCTTCTTTTCCGATCAAGAGCTTCTTGATAAGTGGAACCTTCTGGGCATCATAAGCCATATAAGCTCCTTGTACCACCCCTTCGGCTGGTTTTGAAATAGCAATACTTACTTCGGCAGGATCGCGCAGTATCTTACTGGCCAATTGCCTGATTTTGGCCGGCATGGTAGCCGAAAACAGGAGTGTTTGCCGCTCTTTTGGAAGGACATTGATCACCTTCATGATATCATCAAAAAAGCCCATATCCAGCATACGGTCGGCTTCATCGAGGATCAGAAACTTAAGGGCCGAAAAATTCACATAGCCCAGATTGATATGGGAAAGCAAACGCCCCGGAGTGGCCACAATAATATTGGCTCCTTTGGTAAAAGCTGTTTTTTCCTGTTCAAAGGATATACCATCCCCACCACCATATACCGCCATTGCGCTGATATTGGTAAAGTAGGAGAGTCCGTCCATCCACTGGGCTATCTGTATAGCCAGTTCACGGGTAGGAACAATAACAAGGGCTTGTGTATCGTGCGCTTCTTTTTCGAGTAGCTTACTCATCACTGGCAGAGCAAAGGCAGCTGTTTTACCAGTACCTGTCTGTGCACAGCCAATCAGGTCGCGACCCTGCAGGATAATAGGGATGCTCATCTCCTGGATAGGAGTAGCTTTCACATAGTTCGCGTAACTGATGGCTTCAATCAGCTGGGGATGTAAATTAAGTTCGTCGAAATTCATAGGTTAGAAAGAGGCGATCTTTTCGGCCATATACTGACCGGAACGCAGTTTGCCCACAATCTTTGAAAATGCATCGATGGTGTAGGTTACATCTGGCATGGTATGCACTGCTGTTGGTATCAGACGAAGAATAATCATTCCTTTCGGCACCACGGGATAAACTACCATGGAACAGAAAATATTGAAATTCTCGCGTAAGTCATAAATAAGATTGGTGGCTTCCGGAATAGAGCCATTCATAAATACCGGGGTAACCGGTGAATTGGTAACACCGATTTCAAAACCGGCTTTTTTAAGACCATCCTGAAGAGCATGAGTAATTTTCCAGAGATTTTCTTTCAGCTCCGGTTTGTTGCGCATCAGCTCCAGCCGTTTCAAGGCTCCAACCACCAGGGGCAGGGGCAATGATTTGGCAAATATCTGTGAACGCATGTTATAGCGCAGGTATTCAACAATCTGTTTTTCGCTGGATATAAAACCGCCTATAAGGGCAAAGGATTTGGCAAAAGTGCCGAAATAGATATCGATTCCGTCCTGACAGTTTTGTTCTTCTCCTGTTCCTCCTCCTTTGGCACCCATCGTGCCTATACCATGTGCATCATCTACAAACAGGCGGAAACGGTATTTTTTCTTCAGTTCGGTTATCTCTTTCAGTCTTCCCTGATCACCACGCATTCCGAAAACACCTTCGGTAATAAGCAGGATACTGCCACCCGTGGTTTCTGCCAGCTTGGTAGCTCTTTCCAGTTGTTTTTCACAATCGGCAATATCATTGTGTTTGTACACATAGCGTTTACCCATATGCAAACGAACCCCATCCAGAATACAGGCATGTGACTCGGCATCATAAACAATTACGTCATGACGGTCTACCAGACAATCAATGGCCGATACCATAGCCTGATAACCGAAGTTACAAAGGATGGTATCTTCTTTATGTACAAAATCAGAAAGCTCTTTTTCCAGTTGTTCATGTAAATCGGAATTACCCGACATCATACGGGCACCCATTGGGGCTGCAAAGCCATACTGAGCAGCTGAATCGGCATCAGCCTTCCGCACTTCCGGGTGATTGGCAAGTCCCAGATAATTGTTCAGACTCCAGTTGAGCCTTTCTTTCCCTCTGAAAATCATCCGGGGAGAAATATCCCCTTCCAGCTTGGGAAATGTAAAATAACCATGAGATTCTTTTGCATGCATCCCGATAGGGCCCCGGTTGTCCCGGATCTTGTCAAATAAGTCTTTCATTGGATAAAGTAGAGTTTTTCCGGAAACGCCTTATTTCCGGTTGAGAATACGCGAAATTAGTCATTCAGGCCGGGCCTGGCAAATTGATTTGTGAACAGAATAAAAAGAGGCGCAGGAGGCAGCGGCAGGAGGCAGGGTTTTGAACATCCAACAGCCTCCTGCGCCTGCGCCTGCCTCCTAAAGATGTTTGTTAGGTTTTAAATGCTGAAAAGGAGAACGTTGTAAATAAATAATAATAGTTACCTTTGCCCGTTCTATGAAAATGATCCTTAAGAAAAGTCTGGTTTTAAGCCTCCTTGCATTGGTTCTTTCCTTGTTGCCATCGTGTAACAGCGAATTCAATAAGATCAAGAAAAGCAATGATTATGCTTACAAACTGGAGATGGCCATTAAATTTTATGACAAAGGGGACTATACCAAGGCCCAGATCCTTTTTGAGGAACTTCAGAATGTTTATAAAGGCACGGAAAAGGCAGAAACCGTTTATTTCTACAATGCCTACACCAATTTTGAAATGGGAGATTACCTCCTGGCCGGCTTTCTTTTCAGAAACTATGTACGTACATTTCCTACCGGAAAAAGAGCCGAGGAATGTGCTTATATGACAGCCTATTGCTATTACCTGAATTCTCCTGAATATGCCCTTGATCAGACCGATACCTATGCTGCTATCCGGGAATTTTCCTTCTTCTTAAAACAATACCCGAAAAGCGAACGCATTACCGATTGTAATGAGTACATGGATAAACTCCATAATAAGCTGGAGTTTAAGGACTATTCTACCTGCGTACAGTATTATCACCTTTCTGATTATAAAGCAGCCATTGCCGATATCGCCATCCATAACAAGGATTTTCCGGATAATAAACACAAAGAAGAACTGGTTTTTTTGACGGTTAAAGCCTATTATGAGCTTGGATTGCTGAGTAATGACAAGAAAAAAGCGGAAAGGATGAAGCTTACTATGGATAATTACGTTAAATTTGTAGACACTTATCCGAAAAGCATTTATCTGGCCGAAGCCCAGACTATTTTTGAAAGTGCCACACAGATCAAAGCCCAGCTGGAAAAAGAGATGGCTCAGAAACAGCAGGACAAGGATAAGGCAGCTAAAAAAGAATCGAACAAACCTTAATACGCAACGACATGGATTACAAAAAAACGAGTGCAGAGCCTACTACCATTACCCGTGATGTAAGGAAGCTGGATGACAAAACCGGAAATGTATATATGAGCGTTGCTATTATCAGCAAAAGAGCCAACCAGATCTCTGCCGAAATAAAGGAGGAGCTGACTCAGAAGCTGAATGAATTTGCTTCTCATTCCGACAATCTGGAAGAAGTATTCGAAAACCGCGAACAGATTGAGATCTCTAAATTTTACGAGCGTTTGCCAAAACCATCTTCCATTGCTACTACTGAATTCATGGAAGACAAAATATATTACCGCAATCCGGCAAAAGAAGCCCTGGCATCTCAGAACTGATTCCTGCTTTCTTTTACCGTAAAAGTCACGCATTCATCAAGGTTCAATGATTTCATTGAACCTTTTACCTTTTCATACAGGTCGGTATGCTGAACGGAAAAAACATTGTGCTGGGTGTCACATCCAGTATCGCAGCTTATAAATCAGCTTTCCTGGTTAGACTCCTGGTAAAGGCCGGTGCCAACGTAAAGGTTGTCATGACCCCAACTTCCGTCGAATTTATTACTCCGCTTACCCTTTCTGTACTGTCCAAAAATCCTGTTTATTCTGAATTCAGTTCCGGCAAAACAGGGGAGTGGAACAACCATGTAGAGCTGGGTCTCTGGGCCGATCTGATGCTGATAGCTCCTGCTTCGGCCAATACCCTTGCTAAAATGGCATCGGGTATATGTGATAATCTCTTGCTGGGTACATATCTCAGTGCCCGTTGTCCGGTATACTTTGCCCCGGCAATGGATCTGGATATGTATAAACACGGTTCCACCACGGAAAATATAATGAAATTGAAATCCAGAGGCAATCACCTCTTGTCTCCTGCCTTTGGGGAACTGGCTAGCGGATTGATAGGGGAGGGACGTATGGCCGAACCGGAGGAGATTATAGAAGCACTGCAAAAAAGCCTTCAACAACAAGCTCCTCTGAACGGTAAAAAAGCATTAGTTACTGCCGGTCCTACATTCGAAGCCATTGATCCCGTCCGTTTTATCGGTAATCATTCATCCGGTAAAATGGGTTTTGCCCTGGCCGATGAACTGGCCCGTAACGGAGCAGATGTGACCCTTATTTGCGGTCCCAATGCCTTACAAACCAAACACCGGATGATAAAACGGATGGATGTGATGTCGGCAGCGGAGATGCACAAAGCTTGTCTCCTCGATTTTGCCTCTTCCGATATCACCGTTATGGCTGCCGCTGTAGCCGATTACCGCCCGGTACATGTGGCAGATCATAAAATAAAAAAGGAGGGTGGGGCAGGACTATCCAATATAGAGCTGGAACAAACCATGGATATCCTGGCCGATCTGGGGAAGAGAAAGACAAAAGGACAAATCCTGGTTGGTTTTGCCCTGGAAACAGATTCGGAATTAATACATGCCAAAGAGAAACTGGTGAAGAAAAACCTTGACTTTGTGGTTTTGAATTCCCTGAAAGATGATGGCGCCGGCTTCGGAACCGATTCGAACAAAATAACCATCATCGATAAACACAATAAAACAGAGAATTTTGAGTTAAAAGAAAAGACAGAAGTGGCTCGTGATGTGGTGACTAAAATCAAATCACTCCTGGCTTCCACAGATACAGGAGTTGCTATATAATATCTGTATGTATCTCAATTGGTTATGACAACTATTAAAAAGATATCGTCCCTGTTTTTCTTCTTGCTTTTGCTCGGTTCGGAATACCGGGCACAGGAATTAAACTGTACCGTTCAGGTCATGGCTCCTCAGATTCAGGGAACCACTGAAAAAAGAATTTTTGAGGCCCTCAAAACATCGGTCTATGAATTCATGAATAATACCCATTGGACCAAGGATAATTTTGCTCCTCAGGAACGTATTAACATGAGTTTGCTGATTACGGTAACGAGCGAAATAGCCATTGATCAGTTTACCGGTACCATTCAGATCCAGACCAACCGCCCGGCGTATAAATCGTCTTTTAGCTGCACAGTTATGAATTACAGCGATAACGATTTTCAGTTCAACTATATAGAGGCTCAACCCATGGATTTTGTGGAAACCACCTTTAGTAATAATCTGACTTCTATACTGGCTTATTACGCCTATGTGGCTATTGCCATGGATTATGATACTTTCTCACTGGATGGAGGCACTCCTTATTTTCAAAAGGCCCAACAAATTGTGAATAATGCACAAAATGCTGCCGAACACGGGTGGAAAGCATTTGAAAGTACCAGCCAGAAAAACAGATACTGGCTCATTGAAAATGCACTGAGTTCCACCTTTGCACCCCTTAGGGAATGCATGTATAAATATCATCGTATGGGTTTCGATCTGATGTACAGTGATCTGGCTGCAGGCCGTCAGGGTGTATTTGATGCATTACAACTGGTGCAGAAGGTATATCAGGAAAAACCGGCATCATTTAATTTGTCTATTTTTTTCAGTGCCAAGGCCGATGAACTGGTCAAACTATTCTCAACAGCCTTTTCCGATGAAAAGGGGAAGGCGGTTACTTTGTTAAATTCGATAGACCCAGCCAATATAAATAAGTATAATACTATCCTGGCCAATCATTGATTATCAGGAAAAATCATAAAAGTTTCTAGGAAATTTTCAACACATGCTGATATTCCTTGCGTAAAGTAAAGGGAAGGGGTACATTTGCAAAAATCTAAATCAGTATATATGAGCGATGAAAAAGTAATAGTTCATCAGATTTCTGAAGAAAAAGATGGGCAAATATCCAATTATTATCTCGATGGGGAGCTCTATTTGAATGTAGATCATGCATCCAGGATCGTGTCTACAATGAATCAGCAGAGCCGCCGGTTTGAAAAACAGGACGATCTGGAAAGCTGGGTAGCACATTTCAACAGATGCGTACTGAGAAAACGTAAAGCATACCGTCCGGAATTTACCAACAGTATTATCGTGGATGAATGCTTTCTGGAAGCAAAGAAGAATTTTAACTAAGACTCTCCTTATCACAATAATATGTCTAAAAAACCGTCTTTGGGCGGTTTTTTTTATGTCTTAATATTGGCGTAACACATCGATGAAATAACTATAATCGTCTTTTCAAAATCATATTGTTCATTAAATTGGATGTCGGACTTTGTGGATGAACGCCAAAAACCATATATTTAGCTGGCGCATATCACGTTTCATCGTTTCTTTTCTTATAAAAAACACACAAACTCCTTGAAAAAAGTCATTTTTTTTCTGAGTTTCCTTGTAATTCAAAGTAGCGGATTATTTGCTCAAGGTGCACCGGCTTGTCCTTCTATTTCAGCAGGAAGCCCCGTCACCATTTGTCAGGGAAGCTGTACAACACTTACTTCCAGTGTTGTGTCCAACAATCAAACAACAGGTTATACTGTAAGCGCAATTCCTTATGCGCCTTACCCTTACGCCGGCACCAATATCCTTGTAGGTGCCGATGATGTATGGAGTAATACAGTAAACCTGGGTTTTAACTTTTGTTATTTCGGAAACTACTACAATCAGGCAGTTCTCGGAGATAACGGTCAGTTGACTTTCGACCTTACCAATTCGGGCGGGTATGACAACTGGCAACTCACATCGGCTCTTCCCAATACCACCGACTTGCCGGGAAATACTATTTGCGCTTGTTTCCGGGATATGGACCAGGGCCTCGGAGGTAATTCCTATATCGAAACATTAGGTACCGCTCCATGCCGTGCACTGGTTATGAGCTGGGTCAATGTTCCATTGTACGACAATGGTAATGGTACCTGCGATGGTACACCCAATTCTACCTTACAATTGGTGTTGTATGAAAACACCAATTATATAGACGTGTATATTTCAAACAGCTACTCCTGTAATCAGTGGAACGGAGGAGCGGGGATTATAGGTATTCAGAATTCCGCCGGAACAGTGGCGGTGGTTCCTCCTAATCGTAATTATCCAACAGCATGGACCGCCAATAATGAAGCCTGGAGATTTTCTCCATCGGGTGCTCCCTCATATGCCATAACCTGGACAGGTCCCAGCGGTGTAGTAGGTACCGGTAACAGTGTAAGTGTTTGCCCTACCACCACATCTACCTATACCGCCAGCATGAAAGTAACCAATTGCGATGGCGCCAACACTACATATACAGGAACCGTACAAGTAACCGTAAATCCCAATACTCCAACTACAGTGAGCCCTGCAAGCCCTACCGTTTGCAACGGTGCGGCAGGTGTAACACTTACAGCCACAGGTAGCGGAACATTCAGCTGGAGCCCTTCCGGAGGATTGAGCGGTACTACCGGCTCTTCTGTCACGGCAAGCCCTGGTGCCACCACCACGTATACGGTAACGGAAACCCAGGGGACGTGTACGAGTACGGCCACTACTACGGTAGGGGTAGGCAACTCAGCAACATTGGCGACATCCACTACGTCGGTGCTCTGTAACGGAGGCACCACAGGAACCGGAACCGTAACCCCTACGGGGGGCAATCCTGCATATACGTATTCGTGGTCGGGTGGGGGAGGCACAGCCGCCACTACCAGCGGTTTAGGAGCCGGAACATATACGGTTCAGGTGACTACTTCCAAAGGTTGTACTTCCACAGCTACGGTAACTATAACCCAGCCCAGTGCTATTTCGCTTACACCTGGTTCTACATCTGCCAGTTGTGGTAGCTCAAACGGATCTGCTACTGTTGCTGCCACAGGCGGAACAGGAGCCTATACTTATACATGGAGTCCGGCGCCAGCAGTAGGTCAGGGTACCCCAACAGCTTCTTCCATACCAGCGGGTACTTATACCATCACGGTTAAGGATGCCAACGGATGTACAAAGGCAGTACCGATTGTAGTTGGTACTACTTCCGGTCCTACCTCTAGCCCGGGTGTTACCGCCAACAATATGTGTAATGGTAATTGCAATGGAACAGCATCCATAACCGCCAGCGGAGGTACAGGTACACTTACTTATTCCTGGAGCGGCAATCCAAGTACTACGGCAACAGCCAGCAATTTATGCGCAGGAACCTATACCTGTACCGTTAAGGATGCAAACGGTTGTATCACAACTCAAACATTTACCATTACCCAGCCCACTGTGCTTGCTGCAGCCCCTTCGGCTACATCGGCCAACTGCGGAGGTTCGAATGGGTCTGCTACTGTAGCACCCAGCGGAGGTACCGGTCCTTATACATATTCCTGGAACCCTGCACCAACTGTGGGACAAGGTACTGCCACTGCAAGTAGTCTCCCGGCCGGAACATATACGTGTACAGTAACCGATAATCACGGTTGTTCCAAGGTCGTTCCCATAGCGGTGAATAACGTTGGGGGACCAACAGCATCTCTTCTTTCTTCCGGCAATCCAAGTTGTAATGCTGGTTGTAACGGAACAGCCACTGTTACAGTAAGCGGCGGAACAGCTCCTTTAACCTATTCCTGGTCGGCCAACCCCAGTACTACTGTTACTGCCAATAACCTTTGTGCAGGTACTACCTATACCTGTACTATTAAAGACGCTGCCGGATGTATCAACACCCAGTCAGTAACGCTTACACAACCTGCAGCCCTGGCTGTGGCCCCGGCATCTGTTAATCCAACGTGTAACGGATCCTGCAACGGCACAGCCACCGCTACCGTAAGCGGAGGTACCGGCGCTTATACTTATTCATGGAATCCTAATCCAGGCACTACACAAAATGTAAGCGCTCTGTGTATGGGTAACTATACTTGTCATATTACCGATGCCAACGGTTGTACCACTCAGCAAACCTATGCCATTACACAGCCTGCCGCCATCGGAGATGTATGTGTAAGTCAGAAAACGCTTTGCAACGGATCTTGTAACGGTTCCGCTACAATAACAGCCAGCGGGGGAACAGGACCATACAGTTATTCCTGGAGCGGAAGCCCCAGTACAAGTACTACAGCCGGTTCATTATGCGCCGGGAGCTATACCTGCACCATTACCGATGGCAATGGTTGTTCCAAGGTAGATTCGGTTAAGGTTATTCAGCCGGCACCGCTCACCGCCACCGATGTATCTGTGCCCAGCACCTGTAAGCTTTCCAATGGTAGCATGACAGTTACCCCCAGCGGAGGTACCGCCACGTATACCTATGCCTGGAGTCCAGCCCCCGCCTCAGCAGTTACTACCAACAATGCTACCGCACTGCCGTTCAATTCCTATACCTGTACAGTAACCGATTCAGGTGGATGTACGTTTCAGATTGTGGACAGTGTTACCAATTCGGGCACCAAACCGGTTGCCTTGATAACCCCAAGCGGACCCACAACGTTCTGTTTCGGAAGTCCGGTAACACTTACTGCATCGGGAGGATCCACTTATTCGTGGAGTACGGGCTCAGCCACCAATCCTATTGTGACCAATAACGGTGGTACCTATAAACTTTATGCCATTAATGCCTGTGGTATCGATTCCACTACCATTTCCCTTACCCGCGATTCCTTGCCCAACACCCATATCTTCGGTCAGCCTGATTTCTGTCTGGGGCAAAATACGGTCCTTACCGCCACCGGGGGAGGCACTTATTCCTGGAATACTGGAGCCACCTCTCCAAGTCTTACTGTAAATACAGGAGGTAATTATTATGTGATGGTTACCAATAACTGTGGTACCGATTCGGCCCATTTTACGGTTACCGAGAATAGTGTTCAGGCCGGATTTATCCTCAGCGCCACCACCGGAACCATGCCTTTACCCGTAACATTTACCGATAGCAGTTCGGCCAATACCACTACCTGGGCATGGGATTATGGAGATGGAACAACAGGAAGCGGAAAAGGAGGGGCGCATACATATCCTTCCGGAGGTACATATACCATAACCCTTACCGTTACCGATAGTCTTACCGGTTGCCAAAGTACATTCACTAAAGTGATAGAGGTAAAAGAGCTTCCATCTTTTCTTACCGTACCCAATATCTTTACCCCGAACGATGATGGTACCAACGATTTGTTCCTGGTGTCATCGCAAGGCATAACCGAGTTTGAAGGAAAGATCTTTGACCGTTGGGGAGTATTGCTTGCCGATCTGAATCAGGCCGGAGAAGGTTGGGATGGACGAACACCTGGCGGAGCCAAGGCTGTTGCCGGAACCTACTATTATATCATTACTGCCAAAGGCGATGATGGCAAACAATATGCCTTCCATGGGTATTTTACCCTGATGCGGAATTGATTGAATAGGTAATTAATAGCTTATTGAAGTGACTAGATATCCAGTTGGAAGAATCCAACTGGATATTTCATTTTTAATGGAGGTGATTATTCCAATATAATTGATATACAGCTATTTATTTAAAATAAATAGAGGCATAAGTGCGTTTCTTATACAAACCAGAAAGTCTTTTGAATAAAAATGGTCCGATGCTGGATGAATGCTGGTTATTTCAATTGAAATGAGCCTTTTTTAGAGCAGATATCCCATAAATATAACGAAATACACAGATTTCCGACAGGTTTATAGTGTCCATTTCTACAAGTATCCTCAGAAACCATAGATGCTTGGGTGGTTTTTATAGTTTCCAGGTATATTTTTATAAATACCCGGACGGAGTTTTTAGAAACTGAGGCAGAAACTAAAGATGCCGTTGCGGCATTTAAGAACATGCCGGAGGAATGTATAAAAGCCAATAGGGAATTCTTAATATCCACTTCGGAAATGAAAGAAACTCAGAAGGAAATTAGCAAAAGGCACAAGGAATCGATAGAAAACAGCTCGAAAAGTGTAAAAACCTGGTCGTAAATGATAAAAACCCTCAAAGAATCTAAAAAAATAGATTTAGAAATGCTGGAAGCGCATAGGGAAATAATAGTAATCGGATCGGAAATTATAGAAACTGCGGCTATTAGTAAAGTTGGATTGGATAAATGAATGCCTGGCGGGAATAAATCTGGATCTGGCCAATGGATTCATAAAGGCGCCCGGATGGCTGGTAAAGCGATTATAAGCGCATAAACGGGAAAGAAAGGATCAATAAGCCAGGCAAATAGGATTAAGAAAAGGGAAAATGAAGCTGGGAAATGGCAGGGATAAAATCGAAACCGATCCTAAAGGATTTTAAACCGGTGATGGATATCCGTGAGGAGGTTTATCGGGTTGCTGACAGAATCCGATCTCGTCTCAAAACCGGCTTTAAAGCCGGTTTATAAACCAGTCGTTTTTTACGAAGATCTGTCTATAAACCTGTTTAAGCCGGGTGTATTTTTAGGGCTGGATTAAGGATTGATTTAGGGGTTTCCGGTATAGTTAAATATTCTATAATTAACATTATGTTAAATGCGTGTGTGCCACGCCAGTAAAGGGATTTAGTGACCTTTCATGTTTATCTATGTCAAAGGATGAAAGCCTGTGTCGGTTAAAATGGATTCTTCGGCACTGCCACCATTTTGGCTACCCCGAGTGCCTCAGAATGACAAAACAGGAGCGGCCTATTTTGCTACCCCCGAGTGCCTCAGAATGACAAAGCGGGAGCGGCCTTATGCGGCTTCGTTCAGGATGACCACGATTAAGTAAGTACATAATCTTCGATCTTAAGAAACTCTAAATTTTAAACACTCAATTTTAAACGCTCAAGTGCGGGAGGAGTTAAACATTTAGCGTTTAGTGTTTAAAATTGAGAGTTATTTGAGTCCTACCTCCTGCGTCTGCCGCTGCCTCCTTTTTTCGCTCTCGCACTCCGCTCTCACTCTGATTTCCTCCCCCTTGCCCCCTCCAAAGGGGGATAAGTGTCTGCTCCTGTTAAGGATGACCACGATTAGGTAAATACATAATCTTCGATCTTAAGAAACTCTAAATTTTAAACACTCAATTTTAAACGCTCAAGTGCGGGAGGACTTAAACATTTAGCGTTTAGTGTTTAAAATTGAGAGTTGTTTGAATTCTGAATTCAGCTAGTTATAGCCGCCACACCAGCAGATCCTTCACCCTCATCCACATTCCAACGCTTCTGTTCAGGATGACCACGATTAGGACTGCCTCCTTTTTTGCCTCCTGCGCCTGCCTCTGCCTCCTTTTGTAAAAAGCATCGGGGAATGAATACCTTTGGCCTACATCCAAAGGATCTGTTATGAGCAACTATGTCACTATTCAAAAGGCAATCCAAAACAAACAACAGATCTTTGCCATCCACAACGGATACAGAAGAAAGATGTGCCCTCACCTGCTGGGTACTATTAACGGGGTGGCTCATGCCTTCTTTTATCAGTTTGACGGGGAATCATCGTCCGGCGTATCCAAAGAAACTGCCCTTAACTGGAGATGTTTTCAGGTAGATGAATTGAGGGAAGTTCATTATATAGAAGGTCCGTTTTTACCCAAGGGGAAATTCGTAATGCCGGATAGTGGTATTGATAAGATTGAAGTGAAGGCTTAAGAACTCTGCTGCCCTCTGCGCCTGCCTCCTTTTTTCGCTCCCGCACTCCGCTCTCACTCTGATTTCCTCCCCCTTGCCCCCTCCAAAGGGGGATAAACGACTACTCCTGATCAGGATCACCACGATTTGGCAAGTGCATAATCTTCATTCCTCAGAAACTCTAAATTATAAGCACTCAATTATAAACGCTCAAGTGCGAGAGGACTTAAACATTTAGCGCTTATAGTTTAAAATTGAGAGTTATTTGAATTCTGAATTCAGCTAGTTTAAGCCGCCACACCAGCAGATCCTTCACCCTCATTCGCATTCCAACGCTTCTGTTCAGGATGACCACGATTGGGACTGCCTCCCGCGCCTGCCGCTGCCTACCATTGTTCCATAAACAAAGAAAGCGGAATCTCTTCCGCTTTCTTGTTGTATAAGGACTCCCCTATCAGTTACTTTTCATTTCTTCTACGATCTTGTCGTATTTGGCCTGTTGCTCGGTACGGGCGTATAAGGTCTTGAGTGACTTCATGGTATCCTTGTCTTTTGGATTTACCTCATGGGCTTTTTCCAGGTAAGGCAATGCGGTGCGGAACACTTCATCAGCTTTCTTACTTTCCTTGTTGTACAAAGCCGCTTCCTTGATGGTATTGGCTTTGTTATACATCTTGGCTCCCCGGTTGTAATACAGGATACCCAGGTTAAAGAGGGCTTCAAAATAGTCCGGTTTAAGCTCGATGGCCTTTTTATAATAGGTTACACTCTGATTGAAATAGTCTTCTGCTTCCGGAGGCTGAGGCATTTCTGCGCCTTTATCATCCTTTGGGTTGGCCATATTGTCATAAATGCTGGCTACGAGCAGGTTCATCTGGGCGTCGTTCGGGTTTTTAGCAATCAGGCTTTGCAGATTGGCCAAAGCTTCCTTGCGTTTTTTGGTCATCAGAAACAGGTTAGTTTCTGTTGTCAACAGATCCATATCGGTTGGGTATACCTGACGTTCTTTAGATACCAGGGCAATAGCAGATGCTGTGTCCTTATTGGTGACATAGATATTGGAGAGGATGGCCACCGTTTTTCCCTTACCATAACCCATATCCACCAGTTTCTTATATATATCCAGGGCCTTTTGCATATCGCCACCCATTTTGTAGCACATAGCGGCATTGTTAAGCACAGAGGTATCGGCTTTGCCAATCACTCCTGATACTTCATAGCATTTTTCAAAGGCCATAGCTGCGCTGCCCAGTTGTTTGGCGTTATAATCGGCAACTCCTTTGTTGTCAAAATGCACCATAATACGAGGCAATGCGCTCCCGATTTCTTCGGTATAGATCTTCTTTTTGTCGTATTCCTTGGCTTTCTGGTACGATTCATAAGAGGTCTTAAGTTCGTCCAGGCTGGTATTGGTATAAGCTACCATGTTCTTTTTCTTAGGGTCGCTTACATCCTTTTGTTTTTCTTCTTCCACCTGTATAGAGTGCTCATAGCTAACCAGGTAGATCTCGCCACGGTACACCCATGTTTTGGCTTCGATACCGGTTTCCGGATGCTGGGATGCAGCATCTATATTATCCTTTGCTTTTTTTAGCGCATCGGCCTCATGGTATTTCTTATAATCTTCCAGGGCATTATGCGCGGTGGTCCGCTTACTGGATTGTGCAATACTCATACCTGCAAACAGACTACAAGCTGTCAGGATAATCAGGTGTTTCTTCATAAATGATGTATTAAAGCATTAATTAAATTAAGTGAATCTTTGATTGTGAGCTATTTAACAAAATTACTTATTCCTTGGTTTCATCCGGTTCAGGAGTGTTTCCTTCTTCCTGATCGGGTTTCTGTTCATCAGACGCAGTATCTGCTCCGTTTTCATAAACGGGTCCGTTTTCGAGTCCCTCTTCCAGTTTTGCTTCTTCCGGATCTACATCCACTTTGGCAACGGAAGCGATCTCATCTGTTTCGGACAGATTGATAAGACGTACACCCTGGGTGGCACGTCCTATTACTCTCAGGTCTTTTACAGCCAGACGGATGGCAATACCCGATTTGGTAATGATCATCAGATCGTTGGTATCGTTTACATCCTTAATAGCGATGAGGTTACCTGTTTTGTCCGTCACGTTCAGGGTTTTAACTCCCTTACCGCCCCGGTTGGTAACACGGTATTCTTCTATATCCGAGCGTTTGCCGAATCCTTTTTCGGAAACCACCAGCACATTTGTTTCGGGGTTATCGATGGTAATCATACCGATAACCTCATTGGGTGCTCCGCTTTCATCTTCCAGATTGATACCTCTTACACCGGATGCATTACGGCCCATCGGTCTCACTTTGGTTTCATTAAAACGAACCACTTTACCCAGCTTGGAGGCCAGCATGATCTCATCTTTGCCGCTGGTCAGTCTAGCTTCCAGCAGGGAATCGCCTTCGCGAACGGTGATGGCATTGATACCATTGGTCCGTGGACGGGAGTAATCTTCCAGGCTGGTTTTCTTGATGATACCGTTCTTGGTACACATGATGATGAAGTTGTTCTTTATATATTCTTCATCAGTCAGGTTCTTTACCTTAATATATGCCTTCACTTTATCATCCTGAGGGATATTGATCATATTCTGGATGGCGCGGCCTTTGCTGGCTTTTGCTCCTTCCGGAATTTCATAGGCTCTCATCCAGAAACAACGTCCCTGTTCGGTAAAGAACAGAAGGTAGTTGTGGTTGGAAGCTACAAACAGGTGTTCCAGGAAATCCTCATCACGGGTGGCGGTACCTTTGGAACCTTTTCCTCCCCTGGCCTGGGTACGGTATTCGGTAAGCGGGGTCCGTTTGATATAACCCATATGGGAGATGGTGATTACTACATCATCATCGGCAATAAGATCTTCCATGCGTTGATCGCCGGAAGCATATTCGATGACTGTTTTACGCTCATCACCATATTTTTCACGTACTTCTTTGAGTTCGGTCTTGATGATTTCCATACGCAGGGGTTCTTCATCCAAAACCTGGTTGAGGTAGGTAATCAGTTTCATCAGCTCGTCATATTCGGCCTTGATCTTATCTCTTTCCAGACCTGTCAATACACGCAGACGCATTTCGAGGATGGCCTTACTCTGTATTTCGCTCAGGGAAAAGCGTTTGATCAGTTCTTCCTGGGCTTCGTTCGGAGTTTTGGATTCGCGGATAAGTTTGATGACTTCGTCGAGGTGATCCAGGGCGATGAGGTATCCTTGCAGGATATGGGCTCTTTTCTGAGCCTGATCGAGTTCGTAGCGGGTACGGCGGATAACTACTTCATGACGGAAATCGACAAAGTGACCGATTAGGCTCTTGAGGTTAAGCATTACCGGGCGACCGGCAACCAGGGCAATGTTATTTACACTGAAAGCAGTTTGAAGCGCGGTATACTTATATAAGTTGTTCAGCACCACATTGGTGATGGCATCTTTCTTTATTTCATAAACGATACGCATTCCATCGCGGTCGCTTTCATCGCGCAGGGCGCTGATGCCTTCAATCTTTTTGTCATTGATCAGGGCGGCCGTATTTTCTATCATCTGGGCCTTGTTTACCTGATAAGGGATTTCGGTGACAATGAGGCGTTCCCGGTCGTTATGAATTTCTATATTGGTTTTTGCCCTCATCACGATCCTTCCTCTTCCGGTTTCAAAGGCATCTTTCACACCCTGATAGCCGTAAATGGTACCACCTGTCGGGAAGTCAGGTGCTTTTACAAGCTGCAGCAAGGCTGTCATGTCGATATCCTTGTTATCGATATAAGCGATACAGGCGTCAACTATTTCGCGGAGGTTATGAGGAGGCATATTGGTAGCCATCCCTACGGCAATACCGGAAGCACCGTTAACAAGCAGATTGGGTATACGGGTAGGAAGAACGGTCGGTTCTTCCAGGGAATCGTCGAAGTTAGGACGGAAGTCGACGGTATCTTTTTCAATATCGCCGAGCATTTCTTCGGCAATCTTGCGTAAGCGGGCTTCTGTATAACGCATGGCAGCCGGAGGATCTCCGTCTACCGAACCGAAGTTACCCTGCCCGTCAACGAGGGGGTAACGAAGGCTCCATTCCTGAGCCATACGTACCATGGCATCATAAACGGAGGTATCACCATGGGGGTGGTATTTACCCAATACTTCCCCTACAATTCTGGCAGATTTTTTGTACGGACGGTTGGAAAGAACACCCAGATCGAGCATTCCGAATAGTACTCTGCGGTGAACAGGTTTCAAACCATCCCGTACATCCGGTAAAGCACGCGACACAATGACGGACATCGCATAATCGATATACGAGGTCTGCATCTCATTTTCAATGTTTATCGGAATTATTTTTTCTCCTTCAGCCATAATGTCATTATTATTTTGAATTCAGATTTTGGTATGATCCTTGAGTTTAATGTTACAAAACAGAATATTTTGGTTATGCCTACAGAACCCTCTCAGAGGATTAAACGTATAACAAGATTAAAAACGATTTAGGCGACCGAAGATACTTATTCCGGTTGCAAAAGAGGAGTTTTTTAACTCATTAATTATTAACATTTTTAAGTGTAAAAAATAGGTTCACCGGACCGGGTTAGCGGGGAATTACCAGTAATTTTGTAATGACACCGGAAAACAGTAATTTTCAATACAGAAACACTCACTATGGAAGCTAAATTTTCGCCCCGAGTAAAGGATGTGATTACATACAGCCGGGAAGAGGCCTTACGCCTCGGGCATGATTATATTGGTACTGAACATCTTCTGCTGGGTATTATCCGGGAAGGAGAAGGGATGGCCATACGAATTATGAAATCCCTGACCATTAATCTCCAGGATTTACGTAAGGAAGTGGAAACCATGACCGGCGTAGGTTCTAAGAAGGTAAATGTAACGCTTGGAAATATTCCGCTGGTGAAGCAGGCGGAGAAGGCATTGAAAATTACGTATCTTGAAGCCAAAATTTTCAAGAGCGCTATGATCGGTACCGAGCATTTGCTCTTATCCATTTTGAAGGATGAGGACAGTATCGCTACCAAAGCCTTGCATAAGTTTAACATTGACTACGAAACCATTAAAAACGAATTGGAAATGATGAATGCAGATCCCAAAGCCGAATTTCCGCAAAATCCGGCTGATGATGAAAATGAAGATGACGGTGGAGCGTTTGGAAGCGGCACCAAAAAAATATCCGACTCTAAATCAAAGACTCCTGTACTTGATAATTTCGGAAGGGATCTGACCAAAGCTGCCGAAGATGGTAAGCTGGATCCTATCGTTGGACGTGAAAAAGAAATAGAACGTGTTTCTCAGATTCTTTCCCGTCGTAAGAAAAACAATCCTATCCTGATCGGTGAACCCGGTGTTGGTAAATCGGCTATTGCCGAAGGTCTTGCATTGCGTATTACCCAAAAGAAAGTTTCCCGGGTATTGTTCAACAAACGCGTGGTAACACTGGATCTGGCATCACTTGTTGCCGGTACCAAATACCGCGGTCAGTTTGAAGAACGGATGAAAGCCGTGATGAACGAACTGGAGAAATCGCCTGATGTGATTCTCTTTATTGATGAGATCCATACCATCATAGGTGCCGGTGGCGCTTCCGGTTCCCTGGATGCATCCAATATGTTTAAACCGGCCCTTGCCCGCGGAGAAATCCAATGCATTGGCGCCACTACCCTGGATGAATACCGTCAGTATATTGAAAAAGACGGAGCTCTGGAACGTCGTTTCCAGAAAGTAATTGTGGAACCGGCTACACCCGAAGAAACAATTCAGATCCTGAACAATATCAAGTCTAAATACGAAGATCATCACAATGTGATGTATACCGACGAAGCCATCAAAGCTTGCGTGAGTCTGACAACCCGTTATATTACCGATCGTCACCTCCCTGATAAAGCCATTGATGCGCTGGATGAAGCCGGATCGCGTGTACACATCAATAATATAAAGGTTCCGAAAAATATCCTGGAGATCGAGAAAAAGATTGAAGAGATAAAAGAGGAGAAAAATAAAGTGGTGCGTTCCCAGAAATATGAAGAAGCAGCCCGCCTGAGAGATACAGAACGTCAGTTGCTGGAGCAACTGGATACGGCCAAGAAAGCATGGGAAGAAGAAACCAAGACACATAAGGAAACAGTATCGGAAGATAACGTGGCCGAAGTCGTGGCTATGATGACCGGTGTGCCTGTTCAGCGTATTGCGCAGAATGAAGGCAGTAAGCTGGTTAACATGGGGGCTGAACTGATGGGTAAAGTAATCGGTCAGGATGAAGCGGTGAAGAAAGTGGTGAAAGCCATTCAGCGTAACCGTGCAGGACTGAAAGATCCGAACAAACCGATCGGAAGCTTTATCTTCTTAGGTCCTACCGGTGTTGGTAAAACACAGCTGGCCAAATTGCTTTCCCGCACCTTGTTTGATAATGATGATGCCCTCATCCGTATCGATATGAGTGAGTATATGGAAAAATTTGCTGTGACTCGCCTCGTGGGTGCGCCTCCGGGATATGTAGGATATGAAGAAGGTGGACAGCTGACGGAGAAAGTAAGACGTAAGCCCTACTCTGTGATCCTGCTGGATGAAATTGAAAAAGCCCACCCGGATGTATTCAACCTGCTATTGCAGGTATTGGATGACGGACAGCTTACTGACAGCCTGGGACGTAAAGTGGATTTCAAGAATACCATCATTATCATGACATCCAATATCGGTTCCCGCCAGCTGAAAGATTTCGGTACTGGCGTTGGTTTCGGTACTACGGCTAAGAAAGATTCGGTAGAAGATAATACCAAAGGGGTAATTGAAAATGCCCTGAAGAAAGCTTTTGCGCCGGAGTTTCTGAACCGTATCGATGATGTGGTACTGTTCAACTCCCTGAGCAAGGACGATATCTTCAAAATTATTGATATCGAACTGGAGAAGCTGTACAGCCGTGTTCATGCCATGGGTTATACCGTGAAGCTGACTACTGCCGCTAAAGATTATGTATGTGAAAAAGGGTACGATTCCAACTTCGGAGCCCGTCCGCTGAAACGCGCCATACAGAAATATGTGGAGGATCCACTGGCAGAAGAAATCATCAAATCGGCTGTTACCGAAGGAGATGTGGTAGAAGTGGATTATGATAAGGAAAAAGCCGAGATCATTGTTAAAGTGGTTAAGCCTAAAGAAACCAAGCCACGGAAAAATAAAAAGGAAGAATAAATTTCCTAAACACGATAAAGAAGAGCGGATGATAATTCATCCGCTCTCTTTTTGTCCTTATCCAATCGTTTTTAAGTCTATAATGGCTCAATTTTTGATAGTATTTGCAATTCCTTATTTTTGTAACAGACTTATCTGAGCGTATGAAAAAGAACATTTATCTCTTCCTGCTGGCCTTTGTAATGGCCTCCCCTGCCCTGCTTACTGCCGGAAATACGTATGAAATCAAAGTCAAGGTTAAAGAATTGAAAGATTCTACCGTTAACCTGGCCGACTATTACGGAGATAAGCAATACATTATTGATACCGCCAAAATCGATAAAAACGGTCAGTTTGTATTCGATGGCAAAAAGAAACTGGATGCCGGTATGTATATGGTGGTGATGAACAAACATAAATTGTTTGACTTTGTGGTGCTGGAGAATGAACAGCGTTTTAGTCTGGAGACCGATACAGCCGATTATAACGGTCATATGAAAGTAACCGGATCGGCCGAAAACAAACTCTTTTTTGAATACCTGAACTGGCTGAGTCAGAAACAAAAACAGGCTGAGAAATGCCGTACCCGCTATAAGGTGATCAAGGATACCGATAAAGACTCGGCCAAAGTGATTGAAGCTACCTTACAGGGACTGGATAAAGAAGTAAAAGGGTATATGAACGATTTTATGCAGAAACATCCCGGCAGCTTTACTTCCAAATTCCTGAAAGCTACTCTGGAAATAGAAATTCCCGAAACACCGATACTTTCCAACGGTCGTAAAGATTCCACTTTTGCGTATCATTATGCCAAGGCTCATTTCTTTGATAATATTGATATGGCCGATGAACGTCTGCTACGTACCCCCATCTATTTCCCTAAAATGAAACAGTATCTGGAAAATATGACCCTGCCGGTTCCGGATTCCATCATTAAAGAAGGAGATGTGATTATTTCCAAGGCAAAGGCAAATAAGGAGACCTTCAAGTTCTGCGTCTATTATATGATATCCAATTACGAAGCTTCCAAAGTGATGGGCTATGATGCCATATTCGTACACGAGGCTCTTAAATATTATGCCACCAAACAGGCATACTGGTCCGACGAATCACAGGTAAAAAAGGTGGTGGATCGTGCTCATCAATTGGATTCTATCCTGATTGGCAAGCCGGCACCGGAGCTGATCATGCAGGATACGTTGGTTGGATTAACCAATGATTTCAATACATATGCCCTGCGTTCCACAAAAGCAAAATACACCATCGTTTATTTCTGGGATCCGGATTGCGGACATTGTCAGAAAGAGACTCCGAAACTTCGGGACTTTTATATCGCCAACAAAGCAAAATACGGACTGGAAGTATATGCGGTGGGCTGTGTGTCAGAGCTTGGTCCCTGGAGAAAGTATATACGCGAAAAACAACTGCATTGGATCAATGTGGTGGATGCCTTCAACAAAAATCATTACAAACACAAATACGATATCTACAGCACCCCGGTAATGTATATCCTGGATGAGAATAAGAAAATTATTGGCAAGCGCCTCGAAACGGAGCAGCTTGGAGATTTCCTCGACCGGTTTGAGAAGATGAAAAAGTAGGTTAAAGCGCGTATTTATTTCTCCCATTCCCCTGTTTATCTTTGGCGTATGAAGTGTATCACTTTCATACGCCTTTGTTTTTTGTTGCTGCTCCTGGTGAGTCAGTCTTCTGTTGTATTGTATTCCCAAACGGAAGATCAGAATCTGCATAAATACTGGTATTACCGCCAGCGTCTCATCAGTGATTTTGTAGTTACAGGTAGCGATTCAGGTCAAAGCCTGGTATCGGGAATACGTAATCTCTGGGATGGCCCGGCTATTCACTATGGCGATGCTCCCGTATACGAAGGATATTATATCTCCACACTCAGTACCGAATACCGTTTGCTGGTACTGAGTCATCAGGAAACCAATCATACCCTCACCGAACTTTATTATCTGCTGGAAGCCCTGAACAGACAAGGTTTAAGAGCTGAGAAAATGTGGGGCCTCCCTCCTGCCCCTGTTCCACAAACAGGTTATATGCTGGAGAATGATGTTCCTGCCGATTTCTGTCAACGAAATCAGGCAAGGTTCAACAAAGTTATTGCAGATAGTGTTGTTACAACCGGCAGCGGCAAATGCGGGATGGTGAATAATGTAATTGGTAATTATTCAAATACAGACAAACAGGATAATACCTGTAGCCAGGATCACCTGGCCAATGTATTGGTTGGTCTTTCTTTTTGTGCCCGCTATGTGGGCGACAGCCTCCATTTTCACGACGTAATGACGGGTACGGAAAGAATCTATTCGTTCAGGAGCACCGCTACGGCTATGGCTGCACGTATCCTGCATTATATGCGCGATAAACCATTCGGTGGTCACTCCTGGATACTTCATCGTCCGGATGGTACCCGTCTTTCCAACAATAAAGGAGGCATAGCACTATTTAATTCTTACGGTTTTGCAAAAGCCGGAACAGCTATTACCGGTAAACCGTATGGCAATTTTACCAGTTCTTTTTTAAGCCTTTACTGGATGTATATTCCACACATCCGTTTGCTGAGGGTTAATCAGGACAATCTCATTTTCGGCTTGGAGCTGAGTGCCGTGGGTGATTCCTGGAAAGGAGCAGGTAAGAAAAGCAAAACACTTAAGCACATCCTTCGCTGCGCCGATTACAATGCATCGCCTGTTGGTTTGTATGCTGCCAATCACTATGGATGGGATCAGTATTACGGGGCGGTATTTTGTCTGTTACATCCTGCTCCGGAACAACAGCAGTTGCTTAATTATGTACGCATACAATCTATTTTAAACACAGCTCCTGCACAGGGACCTTTTTATCATGCTGCAGGCGATCTGGCACCCAATGGCTGGGCAGGCTCATCCGGACGATTTTATGATAAACCTCCCGATCAGGATAAAGGGAAATCTGCCTTCCCGGGTAATTATAACGGACTGGATTATATGCTTTTCTACAATTGCTACCGTCTGCTAAAAGCAGGAGATACGGTATTGCCTGCTTATCAGATGACAACGGAATTTAACGGGACGTATTGACTCGCCGCGATAAGCAAAAGGGGATGAAAGACATCTTTGATTAAAGTTTGTTTTGAGTTAAATTTGTAATAAAACAAAGCCATGGCACTTCAATTCATCCATGATTCTAACGGTAATACGACAGGGGTTTTTATTCCTATTGAACAATGGCAGGAATTGAAAATAAAGTATACTGATCTGCAGAACGAGGAAGCCTCTAATATTGACAATCTGGCTGATTGGCAAAAAAAAATTATCAATGAACGCCTCGAGGAGTATCGAAAGAATCCAGGGACAGGCAGTGATTTTGATAAATCAATAGATGATATTGAGAAGGGCCTATGATTTATAAAATCATTCTCTTGCCAACTGCGAAAGCAGATATTATTCAGGTTGTAAAGTATTACAAACAAATATCCATCCCCTTAGCCGAACAATTTTTGATCCGCTTGCGCGAGGCAAAAGACTATCTGCGTGAAATTCCGGAAGGGTTTCAGGTGCGGTATCTCCATGTAAGAACCTTACTTCTAAAACAGTTTCCTTATCATATCCATTATTTGATAGAATCGAAAAGGAGAAGAGTTGTAATTCTTGCTATAATTCATGCCTATAGAAATCCTCAGGATTATCCAATCCAATAGAAACACTACAAAGAGTCTAAGTAATTACTAAGGGTTTTTCCTTATTTTTACCTAACTAGAAACCATGCCGAAGCGTATTCTTTTCTCTTTCTTTCTGATCATTGTGCTGAGCTCCTGTCATCATCACCGCGATGCGTGGAACCCTTATCTGCATTCCCGGCATAAGCCCAGCGATGAAGTAAAAGAAGGATTTGCGAAACAAGACAGGATGATGCACCGGAGAAAGAACTGGTTCTTTTTTAAGAAAAAGAAAAGAAGAAGATAATACCCTTACCAGATTACTACTTCTGTGGCCCCAAAGCCATAACTTGCATAAGATGCATCGTGAAAAGTAAGATCACGATGGGTAGAAAGAATTTTCCGGATTTCCTGTTTGAGTCTGCCATTCCCTACCCCATGTATAAATACAATCTTACGGATATTGACAGCCATGGCTTCATCCAGCTTTTTCTGAAAATGTTTCAGTTGTATATCCAGCATCTGTGCATTGTTCATACCCCGGCTTTGTGATACCAGTTCTTCGAGGTGAAGATCAATTTCCCATTCCAGATCGGGATTGTTCTTATCGCTTGGGAGCGATTGTTTCCGCTGTTCTTTCTGCTCCTTGGCATGAAGAATTTTCTCCAGATCTGTTTCTTCAAAGAATTCCTCTTCCTGTCCTTTCTGCATGGAGCGTGTCAGATCCACTACAATAGCCGGTTCGGACGTAAGGCCGTTTTCAGAGAGAGAACCTTCTTTAAAAAAACGTGCAGGCTTCTGTCTGAATACCCTGCTTACCGGTGATCTGGGAGGTGCTGGCTGATAACTGTAAAAAAGAATATCGACCAGCAAAGACGACCAGGCTTCCATATCTTCCGTACCAATCATCTGCAACGAAATAGAATTGCTGGGTTCGAGGGCAGCGGTATGGATACAGGAATATTTACCCATCTCACGTGTGGAGATGGTAAAATGAATGTGATAGGCTGTAAGGTTAAAAAGTAATACCTCAAATTGTCCGTTCAGGGGATTGGATTGATCGGCCGGAAGATAAACGAGGAATACCCCATCGGTTTGGTATCCTTGTCTGGATCGTACCTTTTCGATTACCGGGACTTTGGTTTCCGTTTTGCTTTCTGCTGCGGGAGTCTTTGTTTCCCGGTCAGGTTCGGCAGATACCAGCTTGGCAATGAGATAAGGGATTTCAAAACCGTCATTCATCTGCACCAGGGCCTGGTTACGATCCAGGAAACGGGTGATGATTCCCTCTCCTTTTTCATCCAAAAAACGCACCTTATCTCCTGCTTTTAAGTTCATGGCCTTTATCTGTAGAATACAAAGATACTTTGAATTACCGTATCTCTTCCACATAGGCTCCCTGCTCTGCCACAATCCATGCATCCAGCTCCAGTTCACGGATGAATTTTTTCCAACGGGCCGTTTCCTTCTTTGAACAGGAGGCATCAATGATCAGTTTACGAAATACAAGACGTCGGGTGTCGATGGCTTTTCTCATATCAGCCCCGTGACCGATAACCAGGTAATCGGTTTTGAAATGAATGGAAAGGGATTGTTTACCGCTACAAATCAAAAACTGTTTTCCTTGCCAGTTATAAATAGTATGGTGGTTTGAAAACGGATGTGCTGTTTCTCGTGTTTGACAAAACAGCTGACGGGAAGGTGTGAGGAAAAAGTTGCAGAGCCCCGGTTGATGTACTAAGCCGGTATCGCTTGTAAAATGATGTTGACACCCTTCCATAAAATCAAGGGCCGTATGGCGGGGTACATTGTATACAATCACCTGCTTTTTATGATTATGCTCCCACCCGCTTATACATTGCCAGGAAAAATAGCCGATGAACGCGATCAACAGCATACGCAGGTTATCCAGTCTGGGTCTGCCTATATAAACAGCGGTGATAAGTACCAGTATGTACAAAGCCAGGGTTTCCCAGCTGCTGATAAAAACCCCGGAGATGGAAGCTCCCGGCCAGGAGGAAAAGTATGCGACGCTCTTATTCAGGCTTCGGAGTAAGAAAGAAAACAAGAGGCCACAAGCCATTCCCGCTGCAGGTATCATATTTAATACCAGCAGGGCTATGCCGGCATAAATAACGGCTGATGATAGCGGGATGACCACCAGATTGGTGATCAGAAAATAAACGGGAAACTGATGGAAGTAGTAGAGCCCGAGTGGAAACGTTGCGGCTTGTGCAGCTATGGATACACTAAGAAGTCCCCAGCCCTTATCCAACAACCAATTTCCGGGTTTCCACAACGTGCTGATGACAGGATGAAACAACACGATTCCGGCTACAGAAAGATAAGATAATTGGAATCCGGCATCCAGGATCATATAAGGATCTATCATCACCAGAAAGAAAACAGAAGCCGCCAGGGTGTTGAGTATAGGTGCCTGTCGACTAAACAATCCACCCACAATCACAAAACTGAACATGGCTGCGCTGCGCATAACCGGAGGAGATAACCCGGTGAGGGCCGCATAAAACCAAAGAAAGCTTAGCAGCACGATAGCTTTCAGAATACGTCCGTATTTATATGGATCAAGAAAAAACAGAGCAGACTGAATCAGAAAATAAACCAGTGCCACATGCATACCGGAAACACTCAATACATGCAATACACCGGCTCCTGTATATGCGTTCAGCAAATCAGGATCGAGCTGATCTTCATAACCCAGCAGCAAGGCAGCCCCTACCGCAAAATTGGACCCCTCCACCTTGTTTTGTTTCATGAGATGGAGTAAACTCATCCTCCAGCGCTGACATAGCTGTATGATCGCGTTTCCTTTGTCATGTAGAAAAAAGCACCAGTGAGTGGAATCGGCATAAAACTGACGGGAGATTTGCCGGTCGCGTAGATAGGCCCCGTAGTCGAACATGCCGGGATTCATAGGTTGTGGCAAGGCGGTGAGCTTTGTGATCAGGATCAGCTCATCTCCATACAGAATCTGACGGGCCATCTTACATTTTTCAAAACGGCAAAGTACATGTCCCTGTATGCAGTTCCACCCTTTTGCAGAGTGTATACTCAGCACTTCTCCGGTAGCTTTAAAACTTTTTGATTTCTCCAATACACTGGTTACAATGCGTACACGGATTATCTGTTCTTTTTCGGGAAGAAGGGAAACATAACAGGGACGGAAAGACTCGGTATGGAAAAATGCTACACAACAGCCGGCAATAAAAAGAAAAAGATGGAGAAAAAACGTGCTGATGTATTGACGCCGGATAGGCTTAAGGAATTTAAGCAGGTAAAAAAAGACACCCAACGACACGGCATATACCGTAACAAAGACCGGAGGAATAAAAAAATCAAGACGAAGCTGTACAAAGATACCTGCCAGGAAAGGGATCAGCAGACGGAGCAAGGGGGCGCAGCTTAGTATTGCACGAACATCGTTCATGAATGTAAAAGCCCCTGTACAAATGCAAATTAATGGAAATTCCTTATCGCAGGCTACTCTTTTTCAGAATTTGACGGTAGTTGGTGAATACACTGGTTTTGGAAATAAATCCAAGGTAACTGCCGTCCAGAATTACCGGTAAGTTCCAGGCTCCTGTTTCATCAAATTTTTTCATCACCGAATGCATGGATTCGGAAGGAGTGAGTGTGGCGGGAGACATACGCATCAGATCGCGGGCAAATACCGTATCATACAGTTCGGTCTTGAACATGATTTCACGGATATTATCCAGGGTAATAACACCCAGCAACTCTTTGTTGGCGTTAACCACCGGAAACAGATTGCGGCTGGAATGTGCCACCACATCTACAAGTTCCCTCAGTTTTGTGTCGGGACCTATTTCATGAAACCCTGTTTCTATCATGGTTCCCGCTTTAAGCGAAGAAAGGATACTCTTGTCTTTATCATGCGTAAGCACATGTCCCTTTTTAGCCAGCTTTTTGGCTTCCATGGAATAAGGTTCAAAATATTTCATGATCAGGAAGCTGGTAGCAGAAACAAGCATAAGGGGGATCATGAGGTTATAGCCCCCTGTAATTTCGGCAATAAGAAATATGCCGGTAAGCGGAGCATGCATAATACCCGATAAAATGCCCGACATGGCAACCAAGGTAAAATTGCTTTCCGGTAGTTTGGTGAGACCGGTAAGATTGATCATCCGGGAGAAAAAATAACCCAGATAAGCTCCCGTAAAAAGTGAAGGGGCGAAATTACCACCGTTACCACCGCTATTGATGGTAACCGAAGTGGCGACCACTTTTACGATCATAACAAGCCCGATGAAGATGAGGATAAACCAGGGATCGGAGCTGATACCCTGTAAGGCGCTGTTACGGATAATATCTTCCGGACGTCCTTCGGCCAGGGAATTAATACCGGAATAGCCTTCGCTGAAAAGAGTAGGAAAAAGCATGATGAGACAGGAAAGGATAACCCCGCCCAACAGCGCATTCTGATAAGGCTTACCCTTACGTTGTTTGAAAAACTCTTCTATCTTAACATAAGTACGCGTGTAATAAACAGATACCAGTCCCGCCAGGATTCCCAGAACCATATAAAAAGGAGTATTGGCCGAATTAAATGGCAGCTGTTTAGGGAATGACAACAGGATTCCTTCCTGAAGAATAATGTGTGAACAAAGCGCACCGGTAGCCGCAGCCATGATAAGCGGAATAAATACGGTGATGCTTACATCGGTGAGCAATACTTCCAACGCAAAAAGTACACCGGCAATAGGCGAATCAAATGCTGCCGCAATACCCGCCGCTGCTCCGCTGGCCAACAATAATACCCTGTCTTTATAATGCAGATGATAGGTGCGACCGAAATTGGAACCGATGGCCGATCCGGTAGTGACCATGGGCGACTCCAAACCCGCAGAGCCTCCAAAACCAACCGTAATGGCACTGGTAAGTATCTGTGAATACATCTGATCTTTTGGCAATATGGCCGATTTGCGCAGAATAGAATGGATGATATTGGCCGGTCCCCTACCCTGCTTGCCTTTGAAAAACCGTTGTACGATAAAAGTGGTAAGAACAAGTCCTATGACAGGGAATGCCAGATAATAATAATACTGATAAGGAAAGTGGTGGTCGGTGGTGATGGAGTAATGAATGTAATGCACCAGCGATTTAAGGATAACGGCAGCCAGACCGGCACTAAGGCCAACAAGGATACTGGCAAAAATCAGAAACTGGCGTTTGGTAAGTTTGCTATGCAGCCAATTGATGATGTATTCGTAAAATCGTATAAATTTCATAATCCTTTATTCGGGTCGGTGCTATAAAAGTACAAGGATTCCATTATAACACAGGGAAATTTCTTTATTGTATTCAACGGGCGATTGTTAAAAAAAACCACCGGTAATGTCAGGCTTTCTGTATTACCGGTGGGTATTTGCAGCTTATGAAACAGAACCCCTTTTGTTTCACATCACAAAGCTAGGGCCACTGATTAAATTTATCATTGACATATATCAATTTTTGAAATGAATGCGTTCTTACCTTTATAAGTTGTAGTCAAATGCTGACTTGTACACAAAACATCATTTATGTCATTTTCAATTGATACGTACCATTTTATAACCGGATCTATTTTCGAAGGGCTTCCTCATAAAGAGTTTCGTTTGCTGAGAGATCATATGTTGAGGCAGGAATATAAAAAAGGCAAATTGCTTTTTCAGGAAGGAACCTATTCAAGAGGGATTTATATTCTGAGAAAAGGAAAAGTAAAGATATATCAGGCCAATAAAGATGGGAAAGAACAGATTGTCTATATCTATTCCAAAGGAGAAATAATGGGTTACCGGCCTTTGTTGTGCGATGAACCACACCCCGTAAGCTCCTGTGCATTGGAAGATATTGTGATATCTTTTATTCCGAAACATATATTTCTGGAGGTCATCGGAATGAGCCAGGTACTGAGTCATCTGTTGCTGGTCAATCTGAGTCATGAATTTGCCGTATGGGTAAACAAGCTTACTGTTTTTGCCCAGCAGCCGGTAAGGGCCCGGGTGGCCTTGTCGCTATTGATCCTGAATGAGGTGTATCGCAAAAACAAATCTGCCGTGGTGATCCCGCTCTCGCGGGAAGACCTGGCTAATTATTGCGGTACCAGCATAGAAACCCTGGTAAGGATGCTGAGAGAGCTGAAAGATGAAAAGGTTATTGAGTCCAGCGGTCGTAAAATAACAATTCTGAAACCGGCCCAGCTGGAAGTTATTTCGGAAGCGTATTGAAATTGTTTGCCATCCTTACGAAATGACTATTTTTGAGCATGATCATTGCCAAAGGTATTCATAAGACATATGGAAAACTGGAAGTACTGAAAGGTGTGGACCTCCTTATCAGCAAAGCCGAAATCGTTTCCATCGTAGGCGCTTCGGGCGCCGGTAAATCAACATTACTTCATATACTCGGAACGCTGGATCGGCCTGATTCAGGAACGGTGACAATTGGCGAGACACTGCTGTCCTCCTTGAATGAAAAGAAGATGGCTCATTTCCGCAATACCCATATAGGTTTTGTATTTCAGTTTCACCATTTATTACCCGAGTTTACTGCCCTTGAAAATATCTGTATCCCCGGATTTATTGCAGGAAAAAGCAAGGTAGAGACTGAGCATAAAGCCAATGAGCTGCTGGATATATTAGGTTTATCGCAACGGGGAAGCCACAAGCCTTCTGAATTATCGGGTGGAGAGCAGCAACGGGTGGCTGTGGCACGTGCGTTGATCAACAATCCTGCAGTGATTATGGCTGATGAGCCATCGGGAAATCTGGATTCCAATTCGGCACGTGATCTGCATCAGCTTTTTTTCGATTTAAGAGAACGGCTTCAGCAGACTTTTGTTATTGTAACACATAATGAGAGTCTGGCTAATATGGCGGATCGGAAGTTGGTGATGAAGGATGGGATGATAGTCTGAATAGACCGCAGATTATCATGATTGTTATGATTTTCGCTGATTATCAGGAAATGCCAAAATCATAATTAATCATGATAATCATAAAAATCAGCGTTCTATCACGATCGAATGTTAATAGTGTTTTGATGCCATAAATCACTCCAAAAGGGAGAACCCCGAAGTAGTTCCGCTTAATGCGTAACACTTCAGGGTTCATGTTTTGCAGGCTCGTAAGCCGGGTTCTGTTTCGTCCCGGTGGTAACCACCGGAACTATCCATCATTTATCTGGTCCGGACGTCACCGTACGGATCTAGCGACCTACCCGTCATGCGATCCGGATTTGCATCCGGAGTTGAAGCGAGCAGCCTCAAACCCATGACTTATTTGATCTTACAACTCCCGGGGTTTACCCTGCATCACTGTCACCAGCAATGCCTGTGAGCTCTTACCTCACATTTTCACCTTTCCTCCCGATTTTTCAATCGAAAGCAGTTATTTTCTGTGGCACTTTCCGTGAAGCTTCTTGCGAAACTCCCCTTCCCGTTAGGAAGCAGGATACTCTGTGTTGCCCGGACTTTCCTCCCCCCAACCTACGTCGGAGAGCGATGGATCGGCCTGCACATCAAAGGTACGGAAAAAAAGGGGATCAATGTGGAGCTGTTTCCCGGTCGAAATCTACCTTGGAAATACTCTCATCATCTTTGAAATAATAGACACCTCCGTAGCTGTAGGTTTTTTGGGTATAACGGAAGCCCTCAGCCCCGTGAACAACGATACGGGTAACGACCTTGCAATTCACTTCCTGGCTTTCGGGCAGTTCTGTCATTCCTTCCCCGTATTGCTGAGCCAGTTTGTTTCTGCGGCTCTGAGGCGTTTCCACTTCTGTGACGACCGTGTTTTTGGGAATTATTTTATTCAGGAATGTATCACAGTCTTTTATTTTTTGTTTGGGATAAGCTTCAGCCGGTTTGGTTTCGCTGGCTTCCACATAAGCAGCACGTGCCGTGGTATAATCCTTTGCCCCGAATGCTTTATCTCCTCTGGCAATAGCATCCTTGTATTTAGCATCCCGTTTTGCCTTACCCAGCAGCAATGCATTGATCTGGTTCAGCTGATCTTTCGGAGTCATCTGATCGGGGCGTAATTGTGTTGCTTCCGTATAGGCTGCTTTGGCAGCCACATAATCTTCCTTTGCCATGGCATTATCTCCGTCCTGCATAGCTTTCTTGTACTTCTCCAAGATCTCTTTATTTTTTTCATCCTTGGCCAGCATGGAGGCGATGAAATCCAGTTTCGTCTTCGGATACACTTCCGTAGGCTTGATGCTCAGAGCCTCTTCGTAGGCAGGTTTGGCTTTGGTATAATCGTTTGCCTTCAATGCCTCATCACCTCTTACAATGGCATTGTTGTATCTGCCATTAACATCCTGATTGGCTTTATCACGGGCTATAGCTTCTTCTATTTCCTTGAGCCTGCTCTGTGGGTATTCCTCATCCGGTTTCACACCCAATGCCTCATTGTATCCGGCTTTGGCATCCTCCCATTTCTTTGCTTTAAAGGCAATGTCGGCTTTGGTAATGGCAGCAGTATAGCGGGCATTTTTGCTCTTCTGGTCTTCTGCATCTTTCATCAGATTATCCAGTTCTTTCAGTTTATCTTTCGGATACTGTTCATCGGATTTTAAACCGGTTGCTTCGGTATAAGCAGCTTTGGCTGCAGGATATGTTTTAGCCGCAAAAGCATCATCGCCTTTCTTGATAGCAGCGTCGTATTTGGCTTTGAGACCTTTGTCTTTATTTTCTTTGTCCAGGATATCGGCAATGGCTTTCAGCTTATCCTTTGGATATTGTTCCGCAGGTTTAATACCGGAAGCTTCGGTATAAGCTGTTTTGGCTGTGCTGTAATCTTTGGTGCCGAATGCATCATCTCCTTTTTTAATGGCACTCTGGTATTTGCTATTGGCTGTGTTGTCTTTGTTCAACAGATCATCGATTGCTTTGAGCTGAGCCTTGGGATATGCTTCTGCCGGTTTTAATGCAAGGGCATCATTGTATCCGCCTTTGGCAGTCGGGTAATCTTTTGCTTTAAAGGCATCATCGCCTTTCTTGATGGCAGCCTGGTATTTAGCATCCAGCTCTTTGTTTTTGGAATCGGCAGCCATCAGATCGTCAATGGCTTTGAGCTGTGCTTTCGGATAGGCTTCATCAGGCTTTATTCCCGAAGCATCCGTATAGCCTGCTTTGGCATCGCTGTATTTCTTTGCTTTAAAGGCATCATCACCTTTTTTCAGAGCAGCCTGGTATTTGGCATTTTTGTCTTTCGCGTCTTTGTCTTTTGCGAGCAAGTCTTCCAGCTCTTTCAGTTTATCTTTCGGATATTGTTCATCGCTTTTGTAAGTAAGCGCTTCGTTGTATCCTGCTTTTGCATTTACATAATCCTTTGCTGCCATGGCCTTGTCGGCCTTGGCAATGGCGGCATCGTATTTGGCTTTGTTAGCCTTATCACCATCCGCCTTAGCCATGATATCGGCAATGGCTTTCAGTTTGTCTTTCGGATATTGTTCCGTTGGCTTTAACGTACCAGCATCTGTATAGCCTGCTTTGGCAGTGGTATAATCTTTAGCTGTAAAGGCGTCATCGCCTTTCTTAATAGCAGTCTGATATTTTTCATTCAGCTCTTTGTCTTTCGAATCTTTTGCCAACAGATCGTCAATGGCTTTGAGCTGAGTTTTAGGATACGCCTCTGCTGATTTTAAAGACAGAGCATCATTGTATGCGCCTTTAGCTGTAGGGTAATCTTTTGCTTTAAAGGCATCATCGCCTTTCTTGATAGCCAGCTGGTATTTGGCATCCAGCTCTTTGTTTTTAGAATCGGCAGCCAGTAAGTCGTCAATTGCTTTGAGCTGTGCTTTCGGATAAGCCTCATCGGGCTTTATTCCTGAAGCTTCGGTATAACCTGCTTTTGCATCATCGTATTTCTTGGCTTTAAAGGCATCGTCACCTTTTTTCAGAGCTGTCTGGTATTTGGCATTTTTATCTTTCGCGTCTTTGTCTTTTGCCAGCAAGTCTTCCAGCTCTTTCAGTTTGTCTTTCGGATATTGCTCATCGCTTTTGTAAGTAAGCGCTTCGTTATAACCGGCTTTTGCATTTACATAATCCTTTGCGGTCATGGCCTTATCGGCCTTAGCAATAGCCGCATCGTATTTGGCTTTGTTGGCCTTATCTGCATCTGCTTTAGCCATGATATCGGCAATGGCTTTGAGCTTGTCTTTCGGATACTGCTCCGTGGGTTTTAAAGTGCTTGCATCGGTATATCCTGCTTTGGCCGTAGTATAATCTTTGGCTGTAAAGGCGTCATCACCTTTTTTGATAGCCGTATTGTATTTGTCATTGAGGTCTTTGTCTTTGGCATCTTTTGCCAGCAGGTCGTCAATGGCTTTGAGCTGTGCTTTCGGATAAGCTTCTGTTGCTTTTAGTGCCAGGGCATCATTGTAACCACCCTTTGCCGTAGGATAATCCTTTGCTTTGAAAGCGTCATCTCCTTTTTTAACGGCTGCATTGTATTTGTCATTGAGGTCTTTGTCTTTAGCATCTTTAGCCAGCAAATCGTCAATGGCTTTGAGCTGTGCTTTAGGATAGGCTTCGCCTGATTTCAAGGCCAGGGCATCGTTATAAGCGCCCTTTGCTGTAGGATAATCTTTGGCTTTGAAAGCATCATCTCCTTTTTTGATGGCAGCAGCATATTGAGCATCTTTTGCCTTGGCATCTTTATCGGCGGCTATGGCAGCATCAATATCTTTCAGCTTTTGGGTAGCCGGAGGATCATTCGGTTTTAGTGTTAATGCTTTCTGGTAATATGTTTTAGCGGCATCCCAGGTCTTGGCACCAAATGCTTTATCGCCAGCATCCATGGCTGCTTTATAATCAGCTTCCAGTTGTCCTTTTGCCTTGGCATCTTTTTCGGCAGCAATGGCTGCATCAATGTCTTTGAGCTTTTGTGTTGCCGGAGGATCATTCGGTTTAAGGGTTAATGCTTTGTTATAAGAAGTTTTGGCCGCATCCCAGGTCTTGGTGCCGAAAGCTTTATCACCGGCATCCATGGCTGCTTTATAATCGGCTTCCAGTTGCCCTTTTGCCTTGGCATCTTTTTCAGCAGCTATAGCGGCATCAATATCCTTTAATTTTTGAGTAGCCGGAGGGTCATTCGGCTTTAGGGTTAATGCTTTATTGTAAGAAGTTTTGGCGGCATCCCAGGTCTTGGTACCGAAAGCTTTATCACCGGCATCCATGGCTGATTTATAATCGGCTTCCAGTTGTCCTTTTGCTTTGTCTGCGGCAATAGCATCGGCAATGGCTTTGAGTTTGTCTTTTGGATATTGCTCGGATGGTTTTAATGTAGTAGCATCGGTATATCCTGCTTTTGCATCATCCCATTTCTTGGCGTTGAAGGCATCATCTCCTTTTTTGATGGCAGCGGCATACTGAGCATCTTTTGCCTTGGCATCTTTTTCGGCGGCAATGGCGGCATCAATATCTTTCAGCTTTTGGGTAGCCGGAGGATCATTGGGTTTGAGGCTTAGTGCTTTATTATAAGATGTTTTTGCGGCATCCCAGGTCTTGGTACCGAAAGCTTTATCACCGGCATCCATGGCTGTTTTGTAATCGGCTTCCAGTTGTCCTTTGGCTTTATCGGCAGCAATAGCGGCATCCACATCCTTTAGTTTCTGAGTCGCAGGACCATCTTTGGGTTTCAGATCTAATGCTTTTTGATAGGCGGTTTTGGCCGCATCCCAGGTCTTGGCACCGAAAGCTTTATCACCGGCATCCATGGCTGTTTTGTAATCGGCTTCCAGTTGCCCTTTGGCTTTATCGGCAGCAATAGCGGCATCCACATCTTTTAGTTTCTGGGTAGCGGGACCATCACCGGGTTTCAACCCGAGTGCTTTCTGGTAAGCAGCTTTGGCCGCATCCCATGATTTGGAGCCGAAAGCCTGATCTCCGGCAGTCATAGCTGCTTTGTAATCGGCATCGGCTTTTCCTTTTTGTATATCGGCTGCAATATTGGTTTCGCATTCCTTGATCTTTTCTGCAGGTGCCGTTTCTTTAGGTTTGATAGCAGAGGCCGCCAGGTACTGAGCTTTTGCTCCTGCCCAATCCTTTTTTTCAAAAGCTTTATCACCGGCAGACATGGCAGCGGCATAGTCTTTATCTTTTTTCTTGGCATCTTCAGCCATCTGCTGGAGTTTGTCCAGGGCTCCTTTCATCTGAGCGAAATAAGCCTGGTCAAAACTAAAATCATCTACCTCCTTGGAAGGGTCAAAAACAACTTTCGCAATGGGTTTGTCGGTTACGGAATAATCCAAACCGGGATATTGTTCAAAAATCACTACCTCAATATCCCATTTCCCAAAACCGTGCTGAGCTCTGTCGTCAGGCACATTCTTGGTGGATACGGCAAATTTCTTGGTGATAAAGCCTGGCTTGGTAAAGGAAACAACGAAGTCGGCATTGGGGTCGAGCTGGAAAGAAAATTTACCATTTCCACCCGTGGTTACAGAGTTTACCACACTTCCCCCTTTGGTAAGGGTACAGATGGCCCCTTCCAGAGCCACATCTTTACCTTTTTCATCCGTATGTTCTACACGCCCGGAAAAGGTAAAGAACCAGGTTGCCTGTGAAAAGGCCTGGTGAAAAGGGAGTAAAAAAAATAGAAGGAGTATAAAAGGGGTATTCGCGTTCTTCACGTATAAACTGAATATTATAATGGGTGCTTTTTACTTACTGCAAACGGATGATTCGGGTTACAAAATAAACAACCTCCGTAAATCAACATAATTTACGAAAAAACGGTTAAAGATATTAAAATTCCTCATCAAAAAGTTTAGTAAATCACGTATAATGCCCATTTTTTAACGAGATAATACGAGTATTAAATAAAATGAAAAAGAAGATCAGGGAAAGCTTACGAACAAAATATTAACAATATAGCCGGGTTATTTCTGTTTGACTTTAGGTGTGCTGATCCCGATCGTTTAATTTTGCTTTCGGATACGAACAAGAATACTCTTTTTTCATGCTAAAAGGCCCTTTTGAGTTAATTATTCTTGTTACCGCCGGCATCCCGGGTGAAGAGGCGAAGCAAGTAATAACAATGCTTTCAACTGGTAAGGAATTGCTTCATATACGCCCCGGCGATCTGGATGAGGCCTCTTTCCTGGATTATCTGAAAGCAATCCCCTCCTCTTTTTATTCCCGCATTGTGATTCACGGGCATTATAAACTGGCTCCGGACTTGGGTCTTAGAGGAATACACCTGACCGAAAAGGCCCGTAATGCCGGAATATGGAAAAAAATAACAGGCGGTGATTATAAAGGTACCATCTCCGCTTCGTTCCATCGTTTGGCTGAGCTTACTGCCGATCCCTTTCCTTATTCTTATGTTTTTCTAAGCCCCGTTTTTCCTTCTCTTAGCAAACCTGGATATAAAGGTGTATTGGAAACCGATGAACTGCCTGGTTTTTTGAAGACGAAATCTTCGGTAATCCCTGTTTTTGCCTTGGGAGGTATAACAGAGCAAACAATAAGCACCGCTCAAAAGATGGGGTTTGATGGAGCCGTGGCTTACGGTACTATCTGGCAAAGCAACAATCCGGCAGCTACCCTTGAAACCATACGAAGCGGAATCTTGCCGGCATAAAACAAGCTGTGTTTTTGTTGATAATATGATTTCATTCCCGCCGGGATTATTTGTAAAATTGTAGTCGTTAAAAGTCTTTAGGGGTGTCCCGATCAGCCTTTATTGGATCGGGACTGAGATGATACCCTCTGAACCTGAACAGGATCATGCCTGCGAAGGGAAAAGCAAGATACCCTCCTTCCGGGGGGTATATCGCCCTCCTCCCTTCCTGGTTTTAATATTCGATACGATATGGCTATTCTCGTCAATAATGCGGAATGCGATTTTATTTCCGGACAATCTTTAAAAGATATGCTTGTTTCTATGAAACTGGAATCAAAGAAAGGTATTGCCGTATCGGTTAATCAACGCATCATTCCCAGAGCAAACTGGGAACAGGAGAAATTGAAAGAGGATGATCAGGTGGTTATTATTGAGGCGAGCCAGGGAGGCTAAAAAATGGCGGCAGGAGGCATTAAATAGTGTACAAACGATAAATCTATATCATACTTAATCAAGCGCAATGTCAGCAAAAACAGAAACAAGACCGGATGAAATGATTTCAGGGATAACCCGTAATCCATTGCCGGCATCAAAAAAGATATATGTAAACGGGGAACTGCATGACATACGGGTAGCGATGCGGGAAATAAACCTGTCGGATACCCGTATTGAACATAACGGAAAGGTTCGTTCGGAAACCAACGGCACTGTAACCGTTTATGATACCAGCGGCCCCTATACCGATCCTACTATTAAGATAGATCTTCAAAAAGGTCTTCCTCGCCTAAGAGAAAATTGGATAAAGGAAAGAGGAGATGTGGAACAGCTGCCTCATTTCTCTTCTCACTTTTGCAGAGAACGTCTGGCTGATAAAAGCCTGGATCAATTCCGTTTTGAGCATATGCGTATGCCGCTGAAAGCAAAGACCGGAAAAAATGTTTCTCAGATGCATTATGCCAAACAAGGTATCATTACCGCAGAGATGGAATACATTGCCATCCGCGAAAATCAGCGTATCCAGGAACATAACCAGAATCCCCTTCTTACTCAGCAACATGCCGGCAACAGTTTCGGCGCCCGGACTCCGGTTAAATACATCACTCCTGAATTTGTGAGGGAGGAAGTAGCGGCAGGAAGAGCCATCATACCCGCGAATATTAATCACCCGGAAGCGGAACCGATGATCATCGGTCGTAACTTCCTGGTAAAGATCAATACCAATATCGGCAACTCGGCTGTCACTTCTTCCATCGAAGAGGAAGTGGAGAAAGCCGTATGGAGCTGCCGTTGGGGTGGTGATACACTGATGGATCTGAGCACGGGAAAAAATATTCATGAAACAAGAGAATGGATCATTCGTAACTGTCCTGTACCGGTTGGAACCGTTCCTATCTATCAGGCGTTAGAGAAAGTAAAAGGCAAGGCCGAGGATCTTACCTGGGAAATATTCCGCGATACCCTGATTGAACAGGCCGAACAAGGAGTGGATTATTTCACCATCCATGCCGGGGTATTGCTTCGTTATATTCCGCTTACCGCCAAACGCATGACAGGTATTGTGTCCCGAGGTGGAAGTATTCTGGCTAAATGGTGTCTGGCACATCACAAGGAAAATTTCCTGTACACGCATTTTGAAGAGATCTGTGAAATCATGAAAGCATACGATGTGTCTTTCTCACTGGGTGACGGTCTCCGGCCCGGTTCTATTGCCGATGCAAATGATGCCGCTCAGTTCAGCGAGCTGGAAACATTGGGTGAGCTTACCAAAATTGCCTGGAAACACGATATACAGGTAATGATTGAAGGTCCCGGCCATGTGCCCATGCATCTCATCAAAGAGAATATGGAGCTGCAACTGAAGCATTGTGCCGAAGCACCTTTTTATACACTGGGTCCGCTTACCACTGACATTGCTCCTGGATACGATCATATCACCTCTGCCATCGGCGCTGCCATGATAGGATGGTATGGAACAGCCATGCTTTGTTATGTAACACCCAAAGAACACCTGGGACTTCCCGATAAGAAAGATGTGAAAGACGGCGTGATTGCGTATAAAATTGCCGCTCATGCTGCCGATCTGGCTAAAGGACATCCGGGTGCACAATACCGCGATAATGCATTGAGCAAGGCGCGTTTTGAATTCAGATGGGAAGATCAGTTTAACCTGAGTCTGGATCCGGCTATCACCAAGGTCTCCATGTCATGATGTGTCTTCATTTTACAAGGGTATAAAGTTCACTCGCATTTCCCATCTCCTGTACGACTATTCGTGCCGCCTGTTCCGGATGTTTATCGTGATTGATAGCCGATGAGAGCGCTATTCCATAAACTCCTGTCTTCATCAGCGGTATGATATCTTCTTTTTTTATGCCTCCGATAGCAATAACAGGGAGGGAGGAAATCTTTTTAAATTGAGATACCAGGGAAGCTATTCCATCGGCGCCCAACACAGGACTTAAATTTTCCTTTGTTGTAGTAAACCGGAATGGACCAAGCCCAACATAATTGGCAGATGTATGGGCGATAGACTCAAGATCTGATAATGTATTGGCAGTAGCGCCTATTATAAAGTCAGGGCCCAATATCTTCCTCGCTTCTTCCACAGACATATCTGTTTTGCCCAGGTGTACACCATCCACAGCATGTTTAGCAGCCAGGGCTACATGATCATTGATGATGAGTTTGGCTCCAAATTCCCGACACACCTTAAGCGTTTCGGCAACAAGCGTGTCCCAGCGTTCGGCAGGTTGTTTCTTCATACGAAGCTGAACCCATTTCACACCACCCAAACAAGCAAGCCTGGCCAGCTCAGGCGGAGTATGAGAAGAAATGTCCTCGGTAATATAATGCAGACGTGCTATCATTGCCGTATCAGATTAGCAGTGGATGGGGCAGGGGTATGGAATCCCAAAAGGCTTTCGTTACTATCCAGCACTTCCAGTGTATACTCTTTAGCCAGCAGACAAGCTTTTTGCAATTCAGCACCTTTGGCCAGAAAAGAACAAATGGCCGATGAGAGGATGCATCCGGATCCATGTTTAGGAAACACAGGTTGTGTACGGCCGCCATAAGAGATGCGCTTACCTTGTTTAAGAAAGAGTGTATCCTCCCCAACACGATCGTTCCGATGTCCGCCTTTCAAAAACACATTGCAATAGTTGCTCAGCCAGGCTGCATTCAGTTCGGCTGACTCCGTCTCGCCAAGCTCCAACGCTTCGGGGAGATTGGGAGTAAGCAGAAACACTTCTTCGCAAACCTGCTGAAGCAGCATTTTATCCGGACTGGAATGAAAGGAATAACCTGCGCTGGCACGCAGAATAGGGTCCCATATAAAATGTACTTCTGGGATCGTTGCACGGATATGTTTCATCAGTTTAAGAAGCAGGTGTAAATTCTCAATCAACCCGATCTTGATAAACGAAGGACGAAAGCGTTCCAGCAACACATCAATCTGTTGTGTTATCTCCGCTTCCGGCAGCCAGTGTAAGCCTTTAAAAGTTTGGTCATGCTGAAAGGTGATGGAAGTACAAACTCCCAAACCGTATACATGACAGGCTTCCATGGTCTTGATATCGGCCAGCACTCCGGCTC
>JABDCB010000002.1 GCA_013288325.1 Bacteroidota bacterium | reverse complement strand
GAAAGAATGATCACCATGCCTTGTCTGCGTATGCTTACCAGGTGGTAGTTATAAAAGAAAGATAATTTATTTACCCCTTCTTGGTTTTTTTCTTTTTGGGCACAGGCACTTTGCCGATTCGGTTATCGCCCTTTCTGATCAGATCACAGGCTTTATTCACTGCTTCTTCAAAATCATCGGCATCAGCCGGCAATACCTGCCAGTTGGTTTGTCCGTTGCCTAACAAATCGATGGAGCGAAGCGAGGGGAATACTACTTTCAAACTCTCATGATGCTCTTTGGAAGTAGCTACCCATACCCCATTGTCGGAAACATGATCACTCCGGTCGCGTAGAACCAGCATAATCTTTTCTCCGATATAAACAGCATGACATCCGAACATGGGTTTGACAACCGGCGATAAGGCCGTCAACTCCTCCAGCACAAATTCAAATGGTATTTTCTTTTTCATAACCGCCTATCGGAAATAAATCGGATCTGTTTATCATTTCTCCACGATAAACCGGATATTGATTCCCAGTTCGGGAACAGAGAGTACATATAATCCCGCTGCGGGAGGCTGAGGAAAAATGATTTGTTTATCCGTACTTCCCCGATATACGTTTATGTTTTCGTAATAAACAGGCTGTCCAAGAGTGTTATATATATGTATGGAAATATTTTTTTCCTCTCCTGATGACAAAACCAGATGAATTCCGTTTGCCGGAGCAGGATTGGGATATACAGACCCTTTGTTTTTTACGGGCTGCTGCGTGCCTGCATTGGTAAGGATATCCGCACAAGCTATATTTCCGGGAGAAGGATGACGCAATGTGGAAGCAACAACCGGTGCATTGTAATTCAGCTTCACATATACTTCCTGTGTGTGATTGGCGGCGCTGGTGTTTTTTATTACAGCTGTATACCAGCTTGTATCGGTAGCGGTATAATTACCGCTCAGGAAACCTGTTCCCTGCAATGTATACACAACTACATTATTTTTCAGCAATTCCACTGTCACATTCTGCGTGGTATCGGTAGGGTATACATTTACAGTTACAGGACTTCCGGCCGAAGCAAATATATTGCCTACAATACGGCAGGCAGTACTGTTAGCCGGCAGCGCTCCTCCCTGACCCAGGGAGCTTGCGTGACTATCGCCCAGATCATCGGCCATATCCCATTCCTGTGTGGTGGAATATGCAGGCAATGAAAAACCTGTTGCTGCCGATACCGGAGCCCATACCGAATATCCTTTACGACCTTGTGCCGCGGTACCATTGCAGGGAGGGGTATTGATATTAAATCCTCCGCTGCCATCCACCGTAAGTACAGAAGTACCATTGGCTCCTGAATAATCTTTAAGTTGTGTGCCGGGAGCAAAATCGGTGAGTACATAATTATTTTGCCACGCGGTGTAATTATCATTGATCCCTATTACTGCTTTTCCGGAACGTTCGATGACGAGATGATCGGTAGCTTGGTACCGCACTTTATAGGCTCCTCCTTTAAAATTCAGGTGCTGATGACACCAGATCAGATTAGCTATATCGCTTCGTATGGGAAGATCGGCGGCATTCGTAGGAAGATGAGAAAACCGCTTTCCCGTACTTTCCACATCAAACAGATCTTCAAAAAACACTACCGGATTTCCGTCCACGGCAAAAGCAATGGCATAGGCCGCAGACAAACGAACGTCAGAAGGATCGATATGCGGAATGAGTTCGCTGCTTGTGTTCCATCCGGTAATGTTACCGTTGGCATCCAGCTGTGGGCGGAACGAATCATGACTGTTTACAAAAGGGCAGGTTCGGTAAATGAGTTGTGAGCCGATGGTAATAAAGCGATTGTTTTGCTGAAAACCGGGAATGGTTCCTATATCGAAACTTCCTCCACCCGATACCATTTGATAGATACCGTCTCTCAAAGCAAAATCAAACGTTCCTTCCCTGTTGTTCACATTGGTTTCGTAGGTATCCTCATCCGACGCACTGCCCACCCACTCTCCCACATTAAACATGGCATCTCCTCCGGTTGCCCATCCTGCGTTGTGCTGGAGGTTGTACAGAAAATCTTCGACGGCCCAGTAAGGATAATTTTTCACGGCATCCCAGCGGCCTCCGTCAAAACCCATTTGCTTTTTATACCATACACACCATTGCCGGGTATTGGTACGCATATAACCCGAATCCTGCAAAGGATTATAAATTGCATTGGAGCTTTGTCCATAGGCTCCATCCACATAAGAAATATCCGGACCAAACAGAACCACATTCCAATCTCCGGTAACGGAATTGTCAGCAGGTGTCGGATGAAAGTTCTGCCAGTTCTTGGAAAAACGTCCTTTGCGGCTCAGATAATCCGAAGCGCTTTCATCTGTAGCAGGAGTGGCAAAACAGGAAAAACGAAAGTTCTTATAGCGGTTCGTTACATTATCATCCCATGCGGCAGGATCCTGACCACCTGCTCCGCTGGCACTACCTGCATCATCCAGATGGTTGAGCACGATATCCTGTACCACGCCTATTCCATTGGCATGCAGCACAGCCACCATACGCAGCAATTCATCTTTATCACCCGATCGGGTTCTTAAAATAGTTTTCTGGTATTTATCTCCCAAATCATAATCATCGAAAGGAGCATAGCCATCACCCTGATTACCGTTCTTGATATTGGGTGGTACCCATACATCGCTGATACCCATTTGTTGCAAACGAGGAGCCAGATCGGCCAGATAGTTGGACCATTCATTGGGGTAGTTCGTATTCCAATAATCCCACCAGAATCCCTGCAGCACCATTTGCTGGGCAAAGCCCTGGAAAGAAAACAACATAAGCCCGATAACGAAGAGACGCCTGAACATGAAATGGATGTTGATTCAGCATGCAAAGTATAGAAACGCGCTTAAACCCGCAAATGAAATCAGGATGGAATGAGAGAAGGGGTAAAAGCCGGTGAGCAGCGTTTATGAGAAGCCTGTTCATAGGCGTAAGCCAATGCAAGCAGCTCCCCTTCATGCCACGCTGGTCCGGTAAAAGAAAGACCCGCCGGCAACTCATGCACTTTGCCCATCGGTACGGTGATGTGAGGATAGCCGGCCATGGCTGCAGGCTGTGTGAATGAAAATCCTGTATCGTAATCCCCGTTCACCAAATCGATGGCGCAGGCAGTACCCAGGGTAGTGGTACATAAGGCATCCAAACGATGTGTCTTAAATAATGAATCGAGCAAATTCCGGCAGTGCAGGGTCTGATGCAGCGCATCCTTATACGCCTTCTCATCCAGTCCTCCTCTTGCTTCACTCTGCTCCAGAATTTCCTGTTTAAAGTAAGGCATCGCTTTTTCTTCATGTTCTTTATTGAAGGCGATTACCCCTGCCAGTGATTTTACGGGAGTACCGGCAGCAGAGAGATATGCATTAAGCCCCTCTTTAAATTCATATTGAAGCACGGTAAGTTCTGCAGAGCCTGGTGCTGCAAACTCTTTCAGCATATCCAGTTCAATCAGCTCCGCACCTTGCTTTTTCAATAGCTCTAATGCTTCTTTGTAAAGAGCTACAATTCCTTCCTGACCGGCGAGAAAGGATTTTTCAATACCTATTCTTTTTCCTTTCAGCGCATCTGTCTTCAGAAAGGTGGTATAATCTTTCCCTACTTTGTCGGGAGTGTTGGTTGTTGCCTTATGTCTTCATCTATTCCGGCAAGCGCTCCTAACAGAACAGCGGCATCAAATACCGTTCGTGTCATGGGGCCGGCAGTATCCTGTGTTTTTGAAATGGGGATAATGCCGCTGCGGCTGAGAAGGCCAACAGTAGGCTTCATGCCTACAATACCGCAACAGGAAGAAGGGGCTGTAACAGAACCATCTGTCTCCGTACCAATGGCTACGGTGCATAGGCTGGCAGCAACGGCAGCAGCCGATCCGGAACTGGAACCACATGGACTTCGATCGAGCACATAAGGATTTCGTGTCTGTCCTCCTCTGCTGCTCCATCCACTGGTGGAATGTATCGACCGGAAATTCGCCCATTCGCTCAGATTGGTCTTGCCCAGAAGCACAGCGCCTGCAGCTCTTAACTGTTTAATAATAAAAGCATCTTTAGCGGCCCGGTGCCCTTCCAAAGCCAGAGAGCCGGCTGTGGTCATCATCCCATCACCTGTATCGATATTATCTTTGATTAGTACGGGAATGCCATGCAGGGGCCCGCGTATCTTTCCGTTTTTGCGTTCTTTGTCCAGAGCATCGGCAATAGATAGGGCATCGGGGTTGAGTTCAATAACGGAATTCAGATGAGGGCCTTTTTTATCAATGGCAGCAATGCGTTTCAGGTAGCTTTCGGTAATCATACGAGAGGTCCATACACCGCTATTCATTTTATCCTGTAGCTGCTGTATACTCAGTTCATTCAGCAGGGATTCAGGTTCTTTGGGCAGGTCACCCTTGCTTTTTTCACCTACATCAGACCGGCAGGATACTGCTCCGAGGGAAGTAAAAGCAACACCGGCAAAGGAGGTGCTTCTCAGGAATTTTCTTCTGTTCATATTCAGAAAATTAACATGTTAAGTATTCATACTCATCTGCGGAATCTGCTTCACGAAATCAAAGCTACAATAACAAGGGTAAATTCCAAATCCTCCAAAATATACAATGTCATTATTGTTAGACCAGGTTTTGCTATCCTTAACGCTTATTTTGTCTATAACAAACCTCATACTTATCAGTATCAGCTTGTTCTTGGTCGAATTATACTGAAAAAGCTAATGCTTGTTTGTATATTGTAAGCAGATATAGCTTAACTCGATCAGATAATACTTACGCTAAAATCTAACAGCCAGAACCACTCACTCAGGCAAGTCCTAATATATTTAGAATACAGAATATATGATCCCTAAGTTTCCGTTCAGGATTCTTCTTCTTATCTGTTGTCTGGTTGCTTCCCGTTTTGTGGTAGCACAGGCAACGTATGGAGCTGCGGGAAGTTATGGTCTGAGGCTGATCAATCCTACTTACAAAGGCAACGCTATCAAAGTAAGACGTACCTGCGACAATGCAACGCTGGATATAGGCTTTACCTGCGGAGCATTAAATACCGCGGCATTGACAGCCTTTGTAGCTGCATCCAATCCGCTCAGCGCCATGAGTGGCTCGGCAGATGCCGCTTACAGCCTCCGTAAGCTGAAATGTACCTACGTTGGAAATGCTATCAACGTAAGGCGCAGCTGCGATAATGCTAACAAGGATATAGGCTTTACCGCCAATGGCGATCTGGATACCAATACCTTAAAAACATTTGTGATCGCATCCAATCCGCTGGGCGATATCAGCACAGCGGCAGCAGCAGCGTATGGCCTGCGCCAGCTCAGCTGTACCTATGTAGGAAAAGCTATCAATGTACGCCGCAGCAGTGATAACACCACCAGTGATATAGGTTTTACAGTTACCGGCGATCTGGATACCACTGCACTCAAAACATTTGTAGGGGCAGGCAGCGGGTTTGTGACCATCTGGTATGACCAAAGCGGCAATGGAAAAAATGCTACACAGGTAACAGCCGGTAATCAACCCAGGATTGTGAATGCAGGAGTTATTGACCGGCAGAATACACTTCCTGCCATGCGATATATCTCCGGTAGTAATATGTATCTGCTCATTCCACAGGCTTCTGTATTCATACTTTCCGCTTCGTATGTGGTGGGAAGCGCCGATGCAGCTAATGCCGCAAGCAATTGGTGGGGCGCCTACCGAACAGGAGGAAACACAGGAGGTGCCAACCGTTCTCTGGCAAACGGAGAAAGCCCTGCTCTGTCCGGTTTCTCCATCTGGTCCGACTGGGGAGGGTTTGCCGTTAATACTGTCAATGTAAATCAGACCGGAACACGTAATCTTACTTCCGCCACGCTATCACAGGTCACTACTACGGAACCTGCACCGGTTGCCATAGCCACCTACTCAAGTACCGGCATCACATTCGGAGGAGATGCGCAAAATACCTATGCTGCCCTTACCGGCTATCTGTCTGAACTTGTTTTCTTTTCGTCTGCACTTTCGGCAACTGATAATCAGTTTATGCAATGGAGCCAGGCACAATACTACAACATCAGCGGAATTACTGTTGGTGCTATGCCGGCCAGTATCACCAGCGGATACATTGCTACCTGGTATGATCAAAGCGGCAACGGATACAACCTCACCCAGGGTACCGCTGCCGATCAGCCCCGTATTATAAATGCAGGAGTCATTGACCGGGCCAACGGAACGGTAGCTGCCTTTTTCAACGGCACTTCTGATTTTATGTCCAATGCATCTTACAATATGTTGCTCAATAGTCAAACCGCCACATGGAATGCTGTTATATACCCGATTGGCACCAACAATGCTTATTCACCTATTGTTTCCTGGAGAGACGGAGCCGGTTCCATCTGCAGTCAATTGGAAGTAGGACCTGCCAATAACTGGAATATCTGCTGGTGGAGCACACAATCGGATTACCCTACTGTTAACGGACATACCGTTACAAATAATACCTACCAGATTCTCACTTCCCTGGTACAGGCCACGGCCAGCCAGATGTATTACAATGGAGTTTTATCATACAACAATAGTGGCCAAACCAATACTCCATCAACGGCAGGAAATCCGGCCGGAAATAATACCACCTCCTTAGTAGTTGGAGAAGATATGTGTTGCGCCGGCAGATTCATCAGCGGATATCTGAATGAAATTGTACTGTTAGCTACCAATATGACTACTGCCGACAGGCAATTTTTGGAATGGAGCCAGGGTCAGTATTATAACGTGGCTATTGCCGCTCCTTCTCCTATGCCGGTAACTGCTGCCAGCGCTTATGTATCCACCTGGTATGATCAGAGCGGTAATGGCAATAATCTTACCCAGGCTTCTATTGCCAATCAGCCCCTGATTGTGAATGCAGGGGTGATTGAGTTGCAGGGTGTTCTACCTACCATTCATTTTGACGGAGCTTCCCAATACTTAACCGCCTCAGCCTTCACCACCGCCTTTAACAATACGGTAGGAGGAACGCTTAATGCGCTGGGTGCTAATACAGGCAGCGCCGCATGGCAGGGACTGGCACAACAAGGTAGAAATACCGGCACCTGGTGGGGATTGTGGGGAAGCAATACCGCTATGTGGACAGGTGGCTTCAGCAACGGCCCTACCAATATGATTTCAGGCACCGCTGCTTCTGTTTTTGAACCTATCACACTTATTCAGCACCCTTCTTCCAGCAGTAAATTATATGGAGGAGGCTCACAAATCGTTACTTCGGCAAGCACAGCCAATAGTTCCAACGCTACTGCATTCTATACCGGCTATGCAGCCAATGCATCGGAATACTGGCAGGGTGTTATTTCCGAAGTCAATGTCCTTGCTTCGGATATTAATGCCACACAGCAAGCCATTATGGAGTCTAATCAGGCTGCCTATTATGGATTGACTGTATCCAATAGTGTATATACCCCTGCAAACGGATATAATCTTTTTGTGAACGGTATTGGTGTAACCACCGCTTTCAGTGATAGTGTACAAGCCACACGTCAATCGGTAGGAATGGGATTTATTGACAACGGCTTTTTGCAAAATAGCGGCGACATGATTACCTCGGGTACTACCTGCCCTACCGCTGCCGTAACCACTGCATTATATATGCCTATAGGGGCCGGCGCCGGCTCTGAACGCTGGCTCAATGATTGGCTTATCAATAAAACAGATGTTGGAGGAAACGGAGGCAATTTGAAAATTTATTTTGATTTCAGCGATTACGGCGTCTCGGCTTTCGGCGCTCCGGGCGTAGCTTCCAATTATCAGTTATGGGGACGGGCCAATCCTACTTCTAATTTCACGGTGATCGCCACCACCTCGGTCACCGTTTCGGGCAACAGGGTTATCTTCACCTTGCCTTCTGTCAATATCACCACCACCTGGTATTATACCATCGGCACCACCGATAATTTCAACAGCCCATTACCTATCGAGCTGCTTACGTTTACCGCCACACCATTGGATAACAAAGTAAATATTGCATGGGCCACCTCATCGGAAACGAACAACAATTATTTTACCGTAGAGCGAAGCGGTGACGGAACCGACTTTGCAGAACTTACCCGCGTACCTTCCAAAGCCAGCAACGGAACAAGTACCACTCCTTTAAGTTATCTGGTAACGGATCCGAGTCCGTTGAACGGCACTTCCTATTACCGCCTGAAACAAACCGACAACAACGGCCTCTATAACCGCTTTAATGTAGTAAGTGTAAATTTTGTTTCCGAAAAAAACATCCTGTTCAGTGTGTTTCCCAATCCCAATACGGGATCATTTACAATCAATTTCTCCGGCATTGAAAACAATCAGGAAGTACAGATTGTGATTCACGATGCGATGGGAAGGATGGTCTACTCCCAGCAATTTTATTCGGCTTCCATCAACGACAACAAGATCCATATCGCCCCTTCCAATGGGCTGGCCAAAGGTATTTACGAATGCTCACTCACAGCGGGAGGCATCAGACGCAAACTGGTGGTGATTGTTAACTAGCCATACGGCTTACCTTCCTTTAATCTTCTTGCTCACCAGTTGTCCCAGAATTTTCAGACTTTGATCAATCTCTTTTGTGAATGGCATTCCGAAACTGATACGAACACAATTTTCAAACCGGGCATCGGTGCTGAATATCTGACCTGGAGCAACGCTGATATGATATTCCATCGCTTCCTGAAAAAGATCAAAGGCATTTACCTTTTTATTCAGCTCCAGCCATAATACATATCCGCCCTGTGGACTGCTCACTTTGGTATCGTCCGGAAAATATTCCGCTATTGCCTGGGTATAACGCAGACATTGCGTGTAAAGCGCCTTCCGGAGATTGCGCAAATGCAGATCAAAACGTCCTGTTTCAATAAACAAACCCACCGCCGCCTGAGTTGGTGTAGCCGATGATACGGTATGCATAAGCTTCAGTTTAAGGATCACGTCCTTATAGCGACCGGGAATACACCATCCAACGCGATACCCGGGCACCAGCGATTTGGATACGGAAGAGCACAACAGCACCAATCCTTTTTTGTCAAAGCTTTTGCATGTTACAGGACGTTTCTTGCCAAAATACAACTCCCCGTAAATATCATCTTCTATCAGCGGAATCTCTTTTGCCGCTAACATCTTCACCAGTTTTTTTTTGTTCTCCTCCGGCATACACGATCCTATAGGGTTATTAAAGTTGGTGACGAACAGACAAGCCTTTATCTTCATCTTGTCCAGCGCCTTCTCCAGATAATTCAGATCAGGCCCAGTCCCAATATTCGTCGGTATCTCCACCACTTTTAATCCCAGACTTTGCATGACATTGAAAATGCCGAAATAGGTAGGATATTCAATCGCGACCGTATCACCTGGATTTGTAACCGCTTTCAGACAAAAGAACAACGCCTCCATACATCCCTGTGTAGTAACAATATCCTGCTCGGTCAAACTACCACCCCAGCTAAAGGAATAACGTGCTATTTGTTTTCTCAATAAGGTATTGCCCTGAATATGTTCATAGCCGGTACAGCTATCACTGCTTCTGCGCAAGGCTTCGGCCATCATCTTATTCAGTTTGGCAGCCGGCAACAACTCCGGTGCCGGAACAGCCAGCGACAACCGCACCACATCTTCCGCTCTCAGATTCTCATACACCATTGCAATCATCTCATCCACCTTTACCTTCTTCGGATCCTTGTGTTCATGACCTATAACCGGCGCTACCGGATATTCTTTTGGTACATATTTAACATAGTAACCCGATTTAGGACGCGCTTCTATCAGTCCTTTGTTTTCCAGATCCGAATAGGCCTTAAAAGCCGTACTTATACTAATGCCCTGCTCCTTGCTTAAGCCGCGTACGGAAGGAAGTTTCTCTCCTATCTTCAATACACTATGTTCTATCTGGTTTTCCAGCTTTTCCGATACCTGCAGGTATAAAAAATCTTCTTCGGCAATAACTTGTTTCTGTTTCATGGCAAATCTGTTATGCTCAAATAATCATAAACTGAATCTGTTCTTGTATGTACAAACATAGGAAATTTGTAGCATCATTAACAACATCACTTGTCAGATGAACAAAAAAATAACCGGTTATCTATGCCTCGTGTTTATTTGTCTGGTATGGGGCACCACCTATCTCTTTACACGCATAGCCGTTGTAAGCTTTCCTGCGTTTCTTTTTGCAGGCATACGTAATGTATCAGCAGGAGTTATATTGCTGATGCTTCTTGCCTTTAGCAAACATAAATTTCCGTGGACCTGGACCGCCATCCGTCCCAACTTAATTTCCGGAATGCTGATTGTAGGTCTCGGAACAGGATTGGTAACGTGGGCGGTGAAATATATTCCCAGTGGATTGGCTGCTCTCATTTGCACGCTTACACCCCTTAATATTATCGTGCTTAGTTTACTCATGGGCAAGAACAACAAACTGAATACCCATATCCGCATAGGCGTTGTATGCGGCATGCTGGGCACGGGTTTTATTTTCAGAGATCATCTGATAGAGCTTACTAATCCTCATTATGCATTGGGAGCATTCATAACCTTGCTGGCCACCATCAGCTGGTCGGCGGGCACTTTGTACTCTCGCGCTAAAACATCCGGTACTAATAGTTTTTACAATGCGGCATTTCAGCTGCTGGCCGGAGGTGTATTATCATTGAGCATCGGAACTTTCAGAGGAGAATGGAACCACATGGGGGTGATCAGCAATGAAAGTCTGCTGGCATTAGTGTATCTCACGCTGATCGGTTCTGCAGCCGCCTTTGCTGCCTATCAGTACGCCTTGTCCACCTTGCCGGTGGGCCTTGTAGCCACCTATGCCTATATCAATCCCTTAATTGCGGTGATACTCGGATATCTGGTGCTGAGCGAAAAACTTACACTGCTTACCTGTGTCGCATTTGCCCTTACCATATTCGGTGTGTATTGGGTAAACAAAGGATATGCCATCAAGAAATTACCTGTACCCTGAATACATGATTGTTCAATAAACTGTTAACCAAAAACATGAACCATGATAACAGCCACCAAATTTTCCGTACACAAAACAAACAAGAGTCGTTTGGCAGAAACAAATTTCGATGCGCTTGAATTCGGGAAAACGGTTTCCGATCACATGCTCTCTGCCGATTACCGCAAAGGAGCCTGGACCACACCTCAACTTATTCCTTACGGCCCCATTGTTCTTTCTCCTACAGCACTCTCTCTTCATTACGGACAAACCGTGTTTGAAGGCATGAAAGCGTTCCGCACCAATGACGGAGCTATTTCCATTTTCAGGATTGAAAAACATTATCAGCGTTTGTCCAAATCACTGGAAAGGATGAGCATGCCGGCCTTGCCTTTTGAACTCTTTTCAGAAGGGCTTCAGCAACTCATCCACCTGGATGAGGCCTGGGTGCCCAAAAAAGAAGGACATTCCTTATACCTCCGTCCCTTTGTCTTTGCATCCAACGAAGAACGTTTTGGTGTTCATGAATCCGATGATTATCGTTTTCTGATTATCACCGGGCCTGTAGGACCCTATTATTCCAAAACACTGAAGTTAAAAGTAGAGGATCGCTTTATACGTGCTGCACATGGTGGCACCGGATTTGCTAAATGCGGAGGAAATTACGGAGGTGCTTTTTATCCTACCAAACTGGCACGTCAGCAAGGCTTTGATCAGGTCATATGGACCGACGGTTCCAAAGATCTGAACATAGAAGAATCAGGCATGATGAATATTCTGTTTGTAATCAACAATGTATTGGTAACCCCCCCTCTGTCGGATACTATCCTGGATGGAATAACAAGGGACTCTTATTTAACGCTGGCTGCTGATCTCGGATACAAAACGGAAGAGCGCAAAATAGGTGTGAAAGATCTGGCTCTGGCTTTTGAAAACAAAACCATTCAGGAAGCCTTTGGATCCGGAACAGCAGCTGTGGCCGCTCCTATAGGTAGTATTACCATGTTGGGGAAAGAATATCTGTTACCTCCGGTTCCACAAAACGGTTTTATGATCCGGGCTAAAAGCATGCTGGAAGCTATCCGTACCGGAAACGCACCCGACACACACCGCTGGAACACACTGATTACGATTTAATCGGGAAGAGGTAAGAAAGGATATTTATATCCGCACGCCTATAATCAATACATCATCTACCTGTTCAAGGGTGCCTTTCCAGGAGCGGAAGGCATCCAGCAACAGTTCGCTCTGACGTGCCATGGTTTCGCGCTGAAAAGAAAGAAGCTTTTCCTTAAGCTGTTTGTATTTGAATTTTTTTCCTTTCTCTCCGCCAAACTGATCGGCAAAGCCATCGGAAAATATATATAAGGTATCTCCCTTTTCCAGATCAATGGTATGATTGGTAAAGGAAATGCTTTCTCCTCTGGAATAGCTGATGGGGCGTTTATCCGGATTGTATTGTTGCCATTCCTCGCCGCGTATCACCCACAAGGGGTTATTGGCGCCTGCCCAATTTACCGTTAAGCCTGTACCGATGCGTTCAAAACTGAGCAATGAAATATCCATTCCATCGTGTGCCTTATTCTCGGCTTCACTTTGCCGTAACGAATGGATCACCAGCTCCCGGAGTTTATTCAAAATCAGATCAGGCTGCGTTACTCCCCGCTCATGTACAATCTCATTCAGAAAAGAATTTCCGATCATACTCATAAACGCACCAGGAACCCCATGACCGGTACAATCCACGGCAGCCATCAACCGTTTTCCGTTTTTTTCTCCAAACCAATAAAAGTCTCCGCTTACAATATCCCTGGGATGAAACAGGATAAACGAATCGGGAAACAGTTGTTCTTTTACTTCCATCGGGGGCAGGATGGCTTCCTGTATACGTTTGGCGTAATTGATACTATCCGTAATATCTTTATTCTTTTCTTCCAGTTCTTCTTTTTGTTTTACCACCTGAGCCGTACGTTCAATAACTTTTTGTTCCACCTCTTCATACATCAGCGCATTTTCCAGGGCAATGTCCACAAACACCGCCACGCTTTTAAGCATATCCAGGTGATAGTCTGTATAGGCATGTTTCCGGAAACTTTGTACGGTAATCACCCCTACCTGTTTGTTGTTTTTTGAAATCAGAGGCAGATATATAAGGGACGAAGTCACATCACCCACCACAGCCGTATAGGTAGCCCGGTGAGGAATGAACTTTTTAAATTCTTTTTCCAGATCGTTGATGAAGATCGGTTTGCGGTTGTTGAAACACCAGGAAGCCAGACGATCGGGGTCATCGGCTGCGATGAAGAAGAAAGGAACCGATTGCGCCTTTTCAATGGCTCCTCTGAAATCAAGACGGTGTTCATCCTCATTATAAATACCGATCCAGAATACCGATGCATCCATCAACCGGTTTACATTGTCATAAGCCGTCTCAATAATTTTTTCCACCGAAAGGCTGGAAGTAACCTGCTGCCCTATCTCGCTTAGCAGTTTTATATTCTGGTAAGTCTGTTCAATCTCCTCTTTTTGCTTGACAACTTCGGAAGTACGTTCTTTTACTTTTTGTTCCACCTGTTCATACAACAAAGCATTCTCCAACCCGATGGATGCAAACACAGCTATATTGCGTGCTATATCCAGATGATACTCGGTATATGCATTCTTTTCAAAACTCTGAATGGTAAGGATTCCGAATGTTTCTTTCTCTTTTGAAACCAGGGGTATCCATATCGATGATTCAGGCATCTCACCCGCTACAGGCACGGGCGCTTTTTTACCCGGCATATAGTTGTTGTATTCTTTCAGATAATCATTGACAAAAGCTTCTTTCTGATTTTTAAAACACCATACCGGAAGCCACATATCATCGGAGAGGTTATATGAAGCAAAGCCGATTGTTTTTCCCCGTTCTATTCCCAACGGATATTCCAAACGCGAGGTAGCAGGATTATATATCCCTATCCAGAACGAAGACGCATCCATCAGCTGATTGATGTTGGCATAGGCGGTCTCTATGATTTTTTCTACCGAGAGGCTCGACGTAATCTGTTTTCCTATATCACGCAGAATTTTTACATTATTATACGAATGCTCTATCTCTTCTTTCTGACGTATCACTTCCATGGTACGCGCCTTCACCTCTTCCTCCATATTTTCGTAAATACGGGCTTTCTCCAATACGCCTGCAATGGAAACTCCCAGGCTGCGAAGGATATTGAGGTGATAATCGGTATACGCATTCTTCTGAAAGCTCTGTACGCTTATCACCCCTACCGGCTTGTTACGAATAAGCAGAGGAAGGTATATAAGCGATTCTGTCTGTTCTCCTGCACTGGGTTCCGGCACTTCGCTACCCGGAAAGAAGGTGGCATGATCGTTATAAAAATCGTTGATGAGCACCTCTTTCTGTTTTGTAAAGCACAATACCGAAAAACGATGTGTTTCGGTAAGAGGCGTGGAGTTGGAAGGAAGCTTTTCGCCCTTTTCAATATCCGAAGGATACACCAGCATATCGGTAGCCGGATCGTATAAGCCAATGGCAAATACAGAAGCATCCATCAGCTTGTTTACATTTTCATATACCTTTTCAATAATTTCACCGACAGATAACAACGAAGAAATTTCCTGAATAATCTCACTCAGGAGCTTGGTTGTATGGTTGTTTACTTCGGACATAAAAGGTAATCAGGTTGATAAAAAACCAAAGCAAACGTTACGTAAACAGTTGAATGAGTTGCCGGGACAAAAGTAAATATAATAAGAAATGTCATTATTGAAAGAAATGCCCGGGAGATCAGGCTATTTCATGTATTAATTCCATCTCATTTGCATTTCTAATCCCCTTCAAATGAGACACTTTAACAATCCGGTAATAAAGATAGGTGCTCATGAAACTGGAAAACCTTACTTTAGCCATACTAAACACCAACATCTCCATTTTTCACAGAATATCATGCAGGATAACAACAGTCTGAATGCGTATGAGGTGCATAAGTTCATGAGCAAGATGGATATTCTTGTGGCATTTACCGGGCATTTCGACCATCAGATGATTACCATTCTGTTGAAAAACATACGGGGGAAGCTTAAAACCACCTCTCCGGAGATGGCTATTGAACAAAAGGTATATTGTATACTGGTTGAATGTGTTGAAAATGTAAGCAAATATTCGTCGGGAAATGAGGATAGTTCACGCAATGGCATGTTTATGCTTTGCAAATCGGATACCAAATACACCGTTATTACCGGAAACCCGATGCTGAACAAGGATATTCCTTCTCTGAAAGCGAAGCTGGAAAACGTTTCAAAGATGAGCCGGGAAGAGCTGAAACAGTTATACCGCCAACAGATTATGTCGGAACGTGAAACGGAAAATAATGCCGGACTGGGAATCATTGATATTGCGCTGAAATCGGGAAACCAGTTTCATTATAATTTCAAACCTCTTACAGAAACCACTTCCTTTTATCATTTTCAAACGGAAATAGAAATCAATTCATAGAATAGAGTCATGAATGCACTAATTATTGAAAAAACAGAAGATTCTCCCGGTGTTAAATTCGACCCGGCTACAGCGCAGTTGAGTCTTTCGGGCGAATCAAGACCTGAAAATGCGGGAAAGTTTTACAATCCTTTGCTGGAATGGATTACTCAGTTTGAATCCATCCTTTTCTGGCGCAAAGAGCAAAAGATGGATCAGAAGCCGCTGGTCTTCGCATTCCGTCTCGACTATTTCAATTCCACATCGGCAAAATATATCATGGATATTATTCTTACCCTGAATAAGCTGGCTGACAAAGGCTATCCGATACGGGTTGAGTGGTATTATGACGAGCGTGATGAAGATATGCTGGATGCCGGCAAGGAGTTTGCCGAAATGGTACAGATCAAATTTGATTTCCTGCCCAACTAATGAGGCCTGCTTTACGCATATCCACTTTTCTACTGCTTATCCTGTTTACCTGTCCCCTGCTTCGGGGGCAGACAACCATTAACGGCGATGCCGGATTCATCCTGAAAGGAGTTGTGAAACTCAATGGCAAACCTGCCGAAGGGGTGAATATGGAACTGAAGAAGAACGGAAAGTCTCTGCGTAAAATGACCACCACACACAACGGGAAGTATTCACTCCGGATGAGTGTGGATGATTCTGACAAAACCTGCGAATATCTCCTTTCTGTAAGTCGTGATGGAGTAGTTCCAAAAACACTCAACATCAATACCTATGTTCCCAGAAATGACTTTCTGGCCAATCCCTTTTCTGCCTACGATTTTGATCTGGAAATAGAGCTGATCCCTACTACTGTTTCGGATATCGTGGTTGAATTTCCTTTCGGCAAGATTCGCTGGTATTCGGATCAGCAAGCTTTTGCCCTGGATCAGGTATATGCCAAGATGATCAAAAAAGAGGAAACAAAACTGAAAGAAGATCCCGACAAATACCTGAAAGAACTGGCCGACAAAAAGAAGAGTGAAGAGCTGGATAAACGTAAAGAAGAACCAAAGCCGGAACCGGTAGTAAAACAAAAGACCGAAGAAGTGGTGGTACAACCTGCTGTACAAGCACCCGCAACGCCTCCGGTTGATGCGCCTGTTAGTCCTGCACCCAAACAAACCCCGGCAGCAGAAGTAAATACAGAAACACCTGCTGCTGCTCCTGTAGTGAAGAAGATAGTAGAAACAGCTTCCTCACGCGATGCATCGCTCGAACATTTTTATCAGCTTACCGATCCCGTACAACAGGCACAAGTTGCGGAAGCCCGTAAAAAACAGCAGGAAGCACAGATAAAAGCCGAAAAGAAAAAGAGTGCCAATCTTTCGTCCAAATACGAAAGTAATAACCCCATGACGAGCTTGCTCGATGCGGCGGATGAATACAACCGGCATCCTAAAACACCCCCTAAGCCATGAGGAATCAACCTTACTCCAGAACTATTGATTCCAGGCTATTTGCAGTGATGCTCTTAGCCTTTCTGTTTGCATGCATGCCATCCCTGTTTTCTCAAACCATCAATCTGAATCAATTCGGAATTGAAGAAGGCCTGCCTCAATCCAGCATCTATACCATGCTTCAGGATAAAGACGGAAGTATCTGGGTAGGCACCATGAACGGGGTATCGAAATACAACGGCTTGAATTTTGAAAACTTTACCCGCACGGATGGTCTTGCCGAAAACAGGGTTACCTCTTCCTGCATGGATAAAAACGGAGATATCTGGTTCGGGCACTGGTCGGGCGGTATCACACTGTATAGTTCCAAAACAAAACATTTTACAACCGTTGCTACCGGCACACTGAAACTAACCAAGACGATCAATACCATTTTGTGCGATCAGAAAGGCGTGCTTTGGTTTGCAACACAAGGACAAGGCCTGCTGAGTTATGAAAACGGGCAGTTTCATGCCACCACCACTGCCGAAGGGTTGCCATCGGATGAAGTAAGTTCGCTTGCCATGGATCCTTCAGGCGTATTGTGGATCGGTACCGATGAAGGAATCGTAACCAGAAATACAAAACTCACATCCTTTAACCGGGTGATGCCGAGTCAGCATATCCGTTCCTTGTTTTGCGACAGCAAAGGAAACATCTGGATAGGCACAGCCGATCAGGGAGTGGTGAAGCTCTCTCCCGGCGGAAGCTCTATGAAGATATACAATACAGCCTGCGGCTTGTCGAGCAATTATGTCCGGACTATTTTTGAATCAGAAAACGGAACCATCTTTATCGGCACCTATGGAGGAGGGGTATCTAAATTTCTGGCCCGTTTGGAAACAGCCGGATACAAAGGCTCTTTGTTTCAGACCATCTCTACCAGCCAGGGACTGAGCAATGATCGCGTGCTTTGTATGCTCCAAGATCGTGAAAAGAATATCTGGATTGGAACCTTCCTGAACCTGAATCAGTACTTTGATGAGCAATTTGAAATTTTCGGCGAAAACGAAGGACTCACCAATAGCCTGGTATGGTCAGTGATACAGGATACAAAAGGTAATTTCTGGCTTGGAACGGAAGGTGGTTTGATACAGTTTACACCGGATGAAAATTCAGATGCATTGCTTTCTCTTAAGCAGACAGGAAAAGCCTCCTCCGATGTACAAAGCCGTTTTCATTTCCGTCATGTTACCGGAAAAGAAGGACAGATTCTGAACACCTCTTCTTTATGCGAAGACAAAAAAGGAAATATCTGGTTCAGCGATTTCGGCAAAGGCATTTCACGACTTGATCCTGCAACAGGTACCATACATGTATTTAATACGAGCAACGGTTTGCCGGTGAATGATATCTATTGCATCGCCAACGATGCTTCGGGCAATATCTGGATTGGCACCAACAAAGGCGGCTTGCTGAAATTTGATCTGCAAACAGAAACCTTTGTGCGCTACACCACCAAAGACGGATTGGGCAGCGATCAGATTTATTCCATCTTCTGCGACAGTCAAAAAAGATTATGGCTTGCCTGTATCGGAGGCGGACTGAGTATGTATGATCCGGCTGCTGCCGGCAAAGGCGATAAGATGTTCCGCACCTTTACCGAAAGCGACGGTTACCCTGGCACTATTACACTTTGTATGACAGAAGATCAGTCCCACAATATCTGGATCGGAGCTATGGACAGAGGGCTGTACAAATACGATGGCAAAACATTCAAAAATTATTCCACGGAAAACGGTCTCAGCTCCAACTCTTCTTTCCTGCTTATATGCGACAAACAAAACAACCTCTGGATAGGTTCCGGTTTGGGCATAGACAAGATGAATCTGAAAGACGAGACCTTTAAACATTATGGTAAGGGCGACGGTTTTCTGGGGATAGAAATCAACCCCAATTCGGCATGCAGAGATAAGAATGGCAATATCTGGTTCGGAACACTGATCGGCTTGGTGAAATACAATGTGCTTCAGGGTCTCTCCAACAGAATGGAACCCATTACATCCATCAAGCCTCCACGTATCTATTTCCAGGCGGTGGATATCCCTTCCAATCATGAATTCTCCTGGGGACAGAATCATATCACCTTTGATTTCATAGGTACCAGTCTTACAAATCCTAAAAGGGTAAAGTATCGCTATGAGCTTGTTGGGGCCGATAAGGACTGGTCTCACATTGTAAAAGAAAACTCTGTCACCTACCCCGATCTTCAGCCTGGGAAATATACATTCCAGGTACAATCCTGTAACAGCGATGGAGTGTGGAATAAAGAACCGGTGCAGTTTTCCTTTACCATCAATCCTCCGTTCTGGAAAACACCTGCTTTCTATATAGGATTAGTCATCGTTATTTTTGCCGGTATATTTATCTTCATCCGTATCCGTGAGAAAAAACTGGTGGCGAAAAACTTGCAGCTGGAACAGAAAGTGGCGGAACGTACTGTAACCATCAGCAAACAGAAAGAAGAACTGGAACGGAAGAATACCGTTATTACCGATAGCATAGAATATGCCCGGAATATACAGCACAGCCTGTTGCCATCAGAAGAAGAAATGGGGAAACATTTTCCGGAACATTTCGCTCTGAATATGCCGAAAGACATTGTAAGCGGAGATTATTACCGCATACAGGAAACCAACGACCGTCTTCTCATAGCCGTAGCTGATTGTACAGGCCATGGCGTACCGGGAGCATTTATGTCGGTGATGGGACACCATTTGTTTAAAGATGCCGTATCGGAAGCCAAAACGCATTCCCCTGCCGATATTCTGGAAGCGCTGAATACGCATATTCTCGATAGTCTGAAACAAAACAGTTCGGACCTGACGGCCAAATACGGAATGGATATAGCCCTCATTGCCATCGACAAGAAAAAAGGACAGCTGGAATTTTCAGGAGCGCATAATTCCCTTATCATCGTGCGTGGCAATGAATGCATACAGCTGAAAGGAGACAAGCGTTCGGTAGGCAGTGTGAGCAAACCGGGACAAAAAGAATTTACCAATCAATCGTTTGCATTTCAGAAAAACGATACCCTCTATATGTTTTCGGATGGATATACCGATCAGGTAGGCGGACCGGAAGGAAAGAAATTTTTTATGCAGCCATTCCGTGATCTGCTTCAGTCTGTTTCATCTCTTCCAATGCCCCAGCAGGAAGAAAAGCTACGTACAACGATTATCAACTGGAAAGGCAACAAGGTACAGACAGATGATATTCTCGTAGTAGGACTCCGGATAGGTTTTTAAATTAAGCGTGCCCTTCAATAAAAAATTTCGCTTAATAGAAAGGTAAGACCGATGCCCAGGGCGTTCAAGGTAACAATCAGGTAATAGAATTTATTTCTTCCCGACACCTGATAAAATGCAATGAATCCGAAAAGGAGAGCAATACACAGTTGAATTCTCAATGCGAGAATGAGAAATACAAATGTGGGTTCAAAAGCTTTTTCCTGTTCGGCATTATAAGCCTGAGTTTGGTTATACTCCATTGTTTTCCGGGCATAGTCTACCTGAGAATATACTTTTCCCCGGGGAACAATTACCGAGGGCATAACAGCTTTGTGCAAAGAGATCTCCAGGATCAACACCACAATCAGCAAAATAAGAACCATGCCCAGGCTTACAAAGCCGGGATACTTCCCGTATTTCTTTTTCCGTTTACTTCTCTTCACCAGAAGAAAATCGGCAATGAGTAAAATTATGCTGACCAGGACGAGGTATAGCGTCATGAGGCAAAGCTATACAAAGAATTTAATTTAGGACATACAGATTAGTGAGGACATTGAGCGTTGTTTTTCTGCTCACTACCTTACTAAACATGCTGAATCTTTACAACATTTCTCTTCACGCCCACAATCAACAAATAAAGAACCATGGATATTTCTGCAACAGCCGATGGGATAATTACGAAACCATGAATCTCCTGGCTGATAGTGGGAACCAGAAACGCTGCGAGCAGATCAATGATATAGCATATTCCACCCAGGATAAGGACGGCGCCCAGCCATTTGGCAAACAGGCCTGATTTTTCACAAAGATATCCCAGGGGGATGAGCCATAATCCGAAAAACACCTGCGCAATGAGGGTACCATAGTGTTGCATATCCAGCAGCAGCAAGGCCAACGCATCCGCACCTTCCTTTCCAAACGAAGTAGCATACAATTTTTCCGTTGCTACCCTCAACCCTTCAAACTGGAAAACGGCATTGAGACAAATAATACCCGTTGCCAGTGCTACCAGGATAAGCATCCCCCTCGCCACCTGTTTGTTTACCTCTTTCAACAGATTATACAAAACCATAGCCAGAAAAACAAAGAAGGTTCCGTCCAGCAGGTGGGCCACCACACCCATACGCACCATATTACTGTTGGCTACCAGATTAGCGACCGTAGTCCTTGCATTGCCTGCCACATACATCTTAGGATCTACAAATCCTTCGGCAAAGCCACCGAAGATACCCACCAGCAGATAAAGGATACCTGCTATTCTTGCTGTTTTCTTGTTTGAGTTTATCATGTTTCAGGTTTTTAGATACATTGTTATTTACAGACACAAAACTGAGGCTTAATTTTCCCGATTTGCTTGACGTTGGTTAAGAAAGACAAATACCCTCTTATCTGAGAAAAAAGCCCGATCCGGGAGGGTCCCGGCTTTTACCTAACTTAGAACAATGGAAAACAAGCTTTTCAATTATTTCTCGGCCATTATGCCCATTTCGGCAGAGGAAGCGAGAGCAATTACCCAAACCATGCATAGTAAGCCTTATAAAAAGGGAACCATCCTGCTAAAAGAAGGACAGCAGTCGTCAGAAGTCTATTTTGTGCTGGAAGGTTGTGTGCGGCAGTACTATCTGATTGACGGAGACGAGAAAACAAATAATTTTTATACCGAAGAACAATGGGTTGTATCGGTCAATACCTCGGCCGGGCAAAGCTCTGCCGGTTATTTTCTGGAATGTTCTGAAGACTGTGTACTGGTGGTAGGCAACCGAAAAAAAGAAGAAGATCTGTATAAGCGTTTCCCAAATCTGGAAACAGTTTCCCGCAAAGTAATGGAAAAGGTATTCGCCGAACAGCAAGAGATGATCACCTCCTATACCACCGACACTCCCGAACAACGTTACAGCAAACTGATCAAATCACGACCTGATCTGGCCCAGCGTATTCCCCAATACCAGATAGCCAGTTATATAGGCGTAAAACCCGAATCCCTGAGCCGCATCCGTAAACGCATAGCTAAGAAGTAAAGAGCTATAGCATACGTCGTTTCTTCCACCTGTTGCACGCACACTCGACCATCCTCTCTTTTTATAAGCCTGTTCCGCAAACAAGCTCATCCACACTACAAGTGTAGAGGCACATAGTGCAAGTACAGATGCATAGACTCCAAGCATCGATGCATATTGTCCGAGACTTGATGCACATACTCCAAGCATCGATCCACATTGTCCGAGACTTGATGGACATACTCCAAGCATCGATGCATGTTGTCCGAGACTTGATGCACATACTCCAAGCATCGATGCATGTTGTCCGAGACTTGATGCACATACTCCAAGCATCGATGTATGTTGTCCGAGATTTCATGCATATACTCCAAGCATCAATGTACCAGGTCCGAGACTTGATGCACATACTCCAGGCATCGATGTACTATGTCCGAGACTTGATGCACATACTCCAGGCATCGATGCAGTATGTCCAAGCACTTATGGAGTGGGTTTATTACTTGCTATCAGGCGTTAATTCATTGATAGAGAGCAAAAAACGAAGATCAAAGATGGGGAACATGAAATTTGCACCCGGGCTATGAATCATATAATAGGAAAGAGCAATTATGTAACCATTTTACCCAGTAAAGTACTTAATTTTGTATCGTATAAAGAATTCGTTTTACCCTAAAAACCAATGCCATGAAAAACAAAGCAAATAAAACCGGTCCTCCAGATGACAACAAAGAGGATAAGACTAAAAAAGACCTTGCCGGGTATCCCTCCTATCCTGCCAAAGATGATATTTACAATCAAAGCAAAGAACTGGAAAATGTAAATCCCGAAGATACATCCAGGAGGAAGAGCAAAAATGAAAAAGAGGGAAGCCGTAATGAAAAAGATTTTTCAGACGATGTATCCGGAGGCGATCTGGATGTTCCTGGATCGGAACTGGATGACGTGCAGGAAAATATTGGCAGTGAAGACGAAGAAAATAATTATTACAGCTTGGGAGGCGATGATCACGAAGATTTAGAGGACGATAAAGCCTAAGCCCTGTAAATCATTCCGTAAAACTTATCAGTCATCTTGCATATATGCAGGATGGCGATAGCTGTATATTCATTCTCACCGTTTACTTCTTTTTAGCTGTTACTACTATCGCAATACCTGCTACCAGTAAAATAGCTCCGGCTATGGGTGGCCAATGCACAAAATGGTTTTTATCCTTGTTTATCTGCAAGGCTCCGAAATCAACTACCTTTTCGGTTGTTACATAAGTAAAGCCTGTATAGATCATCATAACCACCCCTAAGGCAATGAGAATGATTCCAAATGGTTTGCTGAACATGAGATTGCTGTTTTAAGACGTGCGTGATTTTATGTATGGGAGAAAGCCCCGAGTAGTAACTACAAGAGGCTTTCTGTAAACATCCATACTTTTTACTTCTTACATTTCTCTGACTTAACAAAGGCTCCGTTGTTGTCAAAACACAGGCGATAATCTTCCACTACCGCTTCGTATTTAACTTTTCCACCGGACTCTGTTGTTTTACAGGCGTCTTTTATTTTCTTCTTCACATAGGTTTTGGCTATGTAATCGGTTGCCGGTTTAGGTAGTTCCGACTCCTTGATCATCGTAGATGTTTCTACCACGCTTCCGCTGGTATTAATCACAACACACATTTTGGAACCGCCTTGGGTAAATTTTGTTTCATAATTGCCATTAGTGTTTTTCCACTGCTCCGCTTTAGCGCCTGGGTATAGGCTGGTAAATTTGGAAACAACCACATCCGGAACGGATGTAGCCTTAACATCTTGCGCTTGAGCTATACCGGCTGTTAAAACAACCGCTAGTAGAAGAATTAATTTTTTCATCGCTTTTCTTTTAGGTTGTGAATTCATTTTCACGGTGCAAAATTGAGGGCTTTCGTCCAGCTATCTCTTACAAAACAGTGGTAATAACTTACACAATTCCGGTATTTATGCCCGATCAGGGGAATGTAAGGCAAGGGATGAGAAGGGGGGATACTAAGGATAAATGCAATCAGGGTAACGGGTGAATAAAACTCGAAACGGCCTCACTCAAACTCCCCTTTCAGAGAACGATACAATTCTTCCCATTCACTTTCAGATCCTGCAGATATACCTTGTTCCCAGGTGAAGATGGTGGACGGCTTATCACTTTCGGCATAGATGGGAATAATATTGAAATGCAGATGGGGCGATGTCATGGGGTAATTGCTTAAGGATCCGGTTGCAGCTACATAGCAACGCAGGGGACGAAGAACAGATTCTGCCGCCTTTGTTGCTTTCAACAGAAGTTCGGTCATTTCGCTCCAGGCCGCAGTATCCAACTCGTTGAAAGAGGTTATATGCTTATCCGACATGACCATGATTTGTCCCCAGGTTCGGGGATAAAGGCTTAACACTACCGTGGTGTATATGCCTTTATGAAGAATAAACTCCTCTCTTTTTTCAACCAAATGACAAATCAGACATTCACCACGCGGAATCTGCTTTTCGATCTGCAGCAAAGCCTCTTCCCTTGAAATCACATAAGGCATCGTGCTTGTTATTTCGTTAAAGGTAAACCTTGTTTATTTTTCACTTGCTCCAGTCTCCGGATGATCCGATCCACACAGGCCTGTTTTTTGATGTAATAATCATTCTCGAAACAAGTAGCCGGCAGGAACCATTCGAATTCAAAATTGTCGTGCTCAAATTTTTCGAATTCAACATATGAACACATGTGATACTTTGTTTTGTAATGGTTTTTGGCCAGTTTGGAAGATGCCGATTTCAGCAAGCTAATCTCTGCATCCAGCTCGGAAAGGACATCTGGGGTTCCGTATGACCAGGATTTAATCATGGATTCATTGAGGATGACAAACTCGCGGAATGGCACCTCATTTCGCTTTCCTTTCCGGTAAGTGGTATACCCCTGCATCACGTGTTGCGATTTTTTTACTTTACGTTCGCTTATATGATAGACGGCTGCCAGCTTATTCTTGCTTCGGATCACCGCGCTTTCTTCAGCCGGTTTTCCATTCATATAATAAAACCGGAACGGGTGGGCTTTGTCTTCTTCATTAAAGATTCCGATAATAGCCGTTTCGTCCAATACTATTTTCAGCAACTGATCTCCGTATTGCTCATCTTTCCATCCCATCACCGTGGCCCAGGAATTTGTCCAGCCAAAGCGTTTGTTTTTAAACATATCATCCTGCAGTAGCTTGGCGATGGGCAATTTGGAGAAAGTAGTATCCCTCAATGCCTGATCAAATTGCGACCATTCATTGTTCTTACTTTTAGAGCGGCTCAGCAGACTCTTTTTCTGTCTCAGCTCTTCTATCTGATCGGTAGTAGTCCAGGTATAGAAGGTATTCCGAACAAAATCATCGTTGTAGATGCATTGCTTATGGAATGATTTTAAAAACAGACTATCCTCGGTGTCTGAATCTGCTCTGATCTTTAATGCTTCCGGATCGATTTTGAGAACAGGCTCTTTCCCGTGAACCGGAAAAGCACTCAGGGTTATGCCAAGAGAAAGGAGATAGGTTTTCTTATCAATCATGGGTCAGATCAAATATACGACAGGTTCTTACTTAACAGACGTACAGGATCGTAAAAAGTTGCCTTAAGGCACCTATCTGGCCTATCAGCTGAATACAGATGATCCCTACCCCGACCCCAATATTGCACATCAAAGCCTTAATTGATAACGCTCCCCCGGGTCTTCCCATTACCTCAGCGGATGTGGAATATCTGCAAGTAAAGATCAAATGATCTTGTCGTTTATACCGCCTGTTTTAAAAGCTGTATATCAAAGTGCAATTTTACTTCTTCACCCACCACTACGCTTCCCGTATCGGTAAGCAGACTGAAGTTAAGACCGAAATCCTTGCGATTGATCTTTCCCCTTACTTCAAATCCCGCTCTTGTATCTCCAAAGCGGCCTTGCCCTGTGCCCGTATAGTCAACTTCCATACTTACATTCTTGGTTACGCCACATAAAGTAAGATCGCCACGGAGTTCATAATCCCCGTCCTTCTTTTGTAATGTACCGCTAAATGTGATTTTTGGAAACTTCTCCGTATTCAGAAACAGAGGCGATTTAAGATGTTCATCCCTTTCTTTCTGATTGGTGTCGATCGTGGTGGTATCAATTTCAAAAGCAATGCCCGCATTCGAGAAATCATCGCTTTCGCTTTCCACCTCTCCGCCAAATCCCTTAAATGTTCCGGAAACATTGGAGATCATCAGGTGTTTTACCTTGAATTGAACTTCGGAGTGGCCACTGTCAATTTTCCATTTTACTTTTGTCATGTTCGTCGTATTTTTGTTTATACAAACGTACACACGACTGCTCACCTATCTTTTACCATTTGGTAAAAAATCACTTCTTAGCTCGTATCCTGCTTAATGATTGTTGCGTAATGCCCAGATAGCTGGCCAGATCGCCCAGACTGATACGCTGCAGAATTTGCTTGTTTTCCTTTACAAACTGGTTGTATCGTTTGGTGGCATTTTCTTCCAGCATCTCACTTATTCTCCGCGTCATTTTAGTGGCAGCAATGGAAACTAATTTCCGAAAGAAGGTCTCCATACAATGATGCTTCTTACAAAGCCTTTCCATATCCGTATAACTGATCAATGTAACTGTTGTCGGTTCCAGCGCTATCAGATTAAAATTAGACGGTGTTTGGGTAAGATAGCTTTCAAAAGCAGAGAACAAGCGATTCTCCACCCCAAAGACATTGATAAACTCTTTTCCATCTTTGATAAAAAACAATTTGGCAAGACCTTCATTGATAAAAAACAAATGCCGGCATACCTCACCTGTCTTTAGCAGATACTGTCCCTTCTTAACTGTCTTTGTTTTCAGGTTTTTGAACAGTTCATCCTTAGCTGCTTCATCAAGCGGAGAAAACTCATTACAGAATTGAAGAAAATCGGCCATGCGATAAGTTATCAGGTAGATGATATAGGCAAAGGTAGGCAGATAAAAAGTATTTTTTTCCTCTAATTCGCTTACCTTTCGGTTTCCTATCATCCAAGATGAAAAACATATCCTCAGCACTTGCCGCTTTGATGCTTACCCTATTCTTCGGATGTTCCGGAGATCAAACCGAAGATGTCAAATCCGCCAAGACTCCATCTGTAAAACAAAAAGCAGATTCCACCTGTCTTATAACTGTTATTTCATCCCAAACGTATGATTCGGTTGCATCCCATTACCGAAACAGTTTTTCTGCCGATACCACTTCCATTTCAAAAAGAGGGCCTCAGCTTATTATACCTACCATTCCCCGGAATACTGTCTTTCGGGATACTATGAGTCAAACCGATGAGTCATTAAACCTTGTATATAAATACTTAGGGCAGTTTAAGGAGCCGGGCATCTTTGCTGTCCGATGCCAGTTTTATGGAATAAATAAATTTATTTTGATCTGTAAGCATAAAGGAAAGCAAACCAATTACTTAAAGCTCCTCTGACACTACAAAATCAATGCAACAATCCAACCCAATCATGTATAGCATGCAACCTTCACTGGTATTAACAAATATAGTTTTTTAAACAAAAATTTGTATCGTATAGTATATATGATATATATAAATGAAATTTAGTTAATTGACTCCTGACATACATGATACATATAAGGAAACATATATATGAACATTTCCGGGAGGTAAATATACTATTGAAACAATGTGTCGCAGATTAGATTGAGCAAAAGATCGTTTTGACTGAGTGGACGGTAGGATTGACTGATTATTTGGCTATTTTGACGCCTCGCGGACTAAGGATCCGGTTTGTGATATCTTATATGTGAGATACCTTATATAGTATACATAAAAGATATGACAAGGTGCAAATTCGACCACTACCAATTTCATGAATTCCAGACAATGGATTGGGTGGGCAGAGTTAATCAAATAAATCCGGAAAACCGGAGCTGAGCTCTGCCGTATTAATCCAGGGGAAATCAATAATCAAGTTCCTGCGGATGCTTTGGCCCAGGCATCCATATACAGATCTAAAACGCTTAAAGGCATAGCACTTCCTTTCAGGAGTGCATCATGAAAATCACGCAAACTGAATTTCGGGCCTAATTGGTTCATGTATTTATCCCTGAGTTCTTTTATTTTGAGCTCACCTGTTTTGTAAGCCAGTGCTTGTCCGGGCCATGCCATATACCGTTCAATTTCAGCAACCGCATTTTCTTGTGTAATGGCTTCATGTTCCATCATATAAGCTATCGCTTCTTCCCTGGTCATTTTTCCAGTATGAATACCTACATCCACCACGAGACGGATTGCTCTGAGCACTTCATCACCATAAGCGCCCATCCTTTGATAAGGATCGGTATAGCATCCTAGTTGTTCGCCGAGTGATTCGGAATACAGAGCCCAGCCTTCTTCAAATGCTGAATATTCTGAAAATCGCCTGAAGGTTGGAAGTGTAGTATCTTCCTGAGAGAGGGAGATCTGGTAATGGTGCCCCGGTATGGCTTCGTGCAAAAAGGTAGATTCGTTTGTGCAGCTGGTTACATTGATCTTTGTTGGATCAACAATGGGGATATAATAAATTCCTGGCCGCGAGCCATCGGCTGAACCTTGCTGATAAGAGGGGGAAGCAGCTGAAGCCCGGAAAGCTTCCACGGCCCTTATTTCAAAAGGTGTTTTGGGAACCACACTGAAAAGCGTTTTGAGATGAGGAGTGATTTTATTCTGAATAGCCTTATTACTCTCTATAACTTCCTTTTCGGTTTTGAAGGGCATAAACTGTTTGTCAGTCTGCATAAAAGCGAAAAGTTCTTTCAGCGTACCTTTAAAGCCGATTTTCTCTTTTACCTTTTCCATCTCTGTAGTAATGCGTGCTACTTCCGATAAACCATTTTGATAAATCTCATCCGGTGTTTTATGGCAGGTTGTTGAGACATAAATCGCATAGTTGTACATAGCCTTTCCGTTCGGCAGGGCATTAATTCCATCGGTAGATCGGGAAGCAAGGAGATAATCGCCGCTGAAGAAAACGGCCAGTTTTTTATAGGAGGGGATGAGCTTTTCTGTAATGGCAGTCACATATAGCTGCGTCAATCGCTTTTTATCATTCGCAGAAAAAGAGGCAGGAAATTGTTTAAGGGGCCCATAGAAGATCAGTGTTGCTGTATCATTGTGAGTAAGACTTTCCATCTGGGGAATCATTTTAAGAACCAGCTTCTTAGGCATAACTATTCCAGCCTTCATTCCTTTCCTGCAATTAGCAATGGCGCTGTCGGTCCATACTGCAAATGCATCTATCCGCTGTAGCCAGTTTTCGTAATCTTTTACATTTTCAAAAGGCTGGCTCCCTTTTCCGCTTCCCATCTGACCCATGGAGAGAGGCAGTGAACTCATCTGGTTAAACGGCATCATCTCGTAATGATACTGCTCCCCATCCAGGGCAGTCTTCAGGATATCCTGGAAAATCAAAAACGATATTTTATCTTCTAACGTAAGTTCTTCCGGTTTGAACCCTTTTGACTCCGTTAAATATTTGGTGAAGAAATTATGTTCTTCTGAGAGAACCTCAGCCGACTCATCATTCGGAAGCAGATTATTGTACCGCGGGTCACCGATGGAGGTTGCTTCCAGAGGAAAAAGTTTCAGACGCTCCTGGTAGTACCGGTCGAATAAGTCATGTAATGCTTTGTTCGGTTTAACTTTTAGAGTCTTTGTAGTATCAGAACAACCGGCTAGCGTGAAACAGGAGAATAGAATAATGGTGTAGAGGGCCTTCATCGGATTTTGTTAAAGGAGAATTAGTTTCCTGGTTTATGATTCCAAAGGATTTCAGAACAGTGACGATTTAAAATGAGAACCTAATCCTCTTTTATAACCGACCTTTCTGAAGGTAAATATAACGGAATCACTGTATTCCAGAGTGAGAATAATAAATAATCTCCGGAAAAGCTAACAGGAAAGGCAAATTATATAGCGTTCCTTGAGATCAAATAGTTAAAGTTTCTTACACTTTACACGCTAATCGTTACACATTTATATAGTTTTCCAAAAACTAAAATTATTAATCACTTGAAAGGAATAAGCATTCAAAGTTTCCTATACCTTTGTGAAAGAATCCGGATAGCAAAGGATACATTTTATGTGAAATGTTCAAAAAAAAGAAAATGATAAACTATTTATATAAGTACACCGTGTTGTTTCTTGCAACAGGTGTTCTGATGACTTCCTGCAATGGCAACAAAGAGGAAGTGAAAAAACTCCAGCTTCAAAAAGATTCCCTGACCCAGGAACTGGTGATCAGAGATACAACGATCGACCACTATGTGGAATCATTTACAGATATTGAAAATAACCTGGCTTCCATTCGGGAAATGCAATCGGCCATTGTTCTGAATTCGACCGGAGGGTTGGAAGGCAAATCGGGTTCCAAAGAGAGGATCAATGAAGATATCAAGGCCATCAATTCCATGATGTCGGATAATATGAAAAAGATTTCTGTTTTGAATGCCCGGATTTCAGCTTCAGGAAATAAAATAGCTTCCCTCAATAAACTGGTGGAGAGTTTAAACATACAGCTGGCTGAGAAACAAAGTGAGCTGGATGGATTACGGGAGCAACTGGGCCGGTTGAATTTAGAGGTCGAATCTCTTTTTACGGAAATAGATTCTTTAGGTGTCCATAACGCAAGCCAGTCGAAAGTTATTTCAGATCAGGAATCCAAATTGAATACTGCCTTTTATGCTATCGGTACTTACAAAACCCTGAAAGCTCATAATGTCCTGAATAAGGAAGGTGGTTTCCTGGGCATGGGGAAAGAGCAGGAACTTAAAAAGGATTTCAATGCCGACTATTTTACGAAGGTGGACATTAGCCAGACCAAGTCGCTGGATGTAAACTGCAAAAGTGCGAAGCTTGTATCTACGCATCCTTCCGATTCCTATCGCTTTGAGCATGATGATAAAGGACGGGTAACCGCACTCACCATCCTCGACACAGACCATTTCTGGAAGGATTCGAAATACCTGGTTATTGTAACCGTTGAATAATAAATAGAGCAGATCATGAAAAAAATTGCAGCGCTAATCTTTATTTTAGTTTTTGTCTTAAGCGGCAAGCCCGATGGTTTTGCACAGGTGGTTGTAGATGTTCAAATCGCACCTCCTCCGATACCCGAATACGAACAGCCTCCGTGTCCTGTTGACGGCTATCTGTGGACACCAGGTTACTGGGGTTATGGGGCTGCAGGGTATTACTGGATTCCAGGAGCATGGCTGCTGCCGGCTGAAGTAGGTTTTTTGTGGACTCCAGGATACTGGGGTTATGAAGGAGGTTTTTACCGCTGGCATGGAGGTTACTGGGGAAATCATGTAGGTTATTATGGTGGTGTTCATTACGGTCATGGATATGACGGAGATGGATATTACGGTGGGCGATGGGAGGGAGGACATTTCCGATACAATACGGCAGTGAGTAATATCAACCGGCGTACTGTTCACAATACCTATGAAGATAGAAGTATGGTTAACAGTCGAAAACCTGGAGGAGCCAGCTATAACGGACCCAGAGGTACTAGTTCGCAACCATCATCAGCGCACCAGGCAGCTGCCGCAGAGAGACATGCAACCCCTACCAGAACTCAGCAGAACCACGAAAGAGCAGCGAGCAGGGATGTGAATAAACGGGCTTCGGTGAATAATGGTCGCCCTTCTTTTCCAGCCCGGTCTGCCCCAAGCAGACAACAACCGAGTAGGATGTCAACACCTCATGGAGGAGGTGGCGGAGGGCGTCATCGTTAAGGTTAATATTCTCCATAATCTTATCTTCTTTTAAAGTGAGAGGCGATAGCCATGCTGGCTCACTCCACCTTTACCAAAGAATATTCCACTTTCCCAATAACCAGCGTCTTTACAATGGGAGTTAAATTTCCGTGTGCAGGATCTGGTTTAAAAGGACTATTGTCAGGTTTGTGATAACTGAATTCGGCCGGTCTTTACAAAACTCTACACTTTCAGAATCCAAAAGGTAAGGATAGGGATTGGATGAGGGTATGTCTGAGCAGGCCGTTTTACATGATGTATTCCTGTCAATCTCACAGCCGTCCACATATCTCCCTGATAATGAATTACAAGGAAGATATTTAAGCTCTTTAAAAGAAGTCGTTTGCAGATTAACGCTGATTGTCTATTTTTGCATTCCTTAAATAATAGGGCCTATAGCTCAGTCGGTTAGAGCAACAGACTCATAATCTGTGGGTGCTTGGTTCGATCCCAAGTGGGCCCACCCAAAAACAGAGCGAGAACGAAGAGCGAGTGCGAAAAAGCATTCGCTCTGTTTTTTCTTCCACACCCACCCTCACACTTCCTTGTCTTTATCTCCTTTCACACTAATTCAATCCTTATTCTTACCTTTTCCACTCTGAAAGTCTACTCCAATGTCTAAACCAATAATCGCTCAAGGCGTGGTACATGAAGTGCCAGATGATTTAAGGAAAGCGTTGGTTTCCAATCCGGATGTATTGGAAAAATGGAACGATTTGACTCCACTGGCACGTAACGAATGGATATGCTGGACCACAATTGTCAAAAAAGCAGAAACAAGAAAAGGGCATATAAAACGATTGGGTGAAGAGCTTCTCGAAGGAAAGCGCAGACCCTGTTGCTGGCCAGGCTGCCCGCATCGGAGACTCAGTGCTAAGAAATGGTTTAAGAAATCTGTATAGCATGAATATTAAGGTCCTTTTACTCAAGAAGTCCAGCGAATTGGCACTTAAAATATAGCTGTTAGTAGCCCGATTCAAAATTGAACTTTTCAGAATCCCGGCCATTTCATTCAAAAATTCTCACTGTGTTGGATTAAGAGGACTCCAGTCTGGAAAATCCAATAACTTTGGCAGATCTGTTAGCTACATCGGTGGCATGCGAAAGTGCCTAATACTGACCATGGTTCCGGTTCACAGAGCCGCTATCGATCTTAAACGGAGTTTGGAAAAATAGCATCAGACCGTTATTTAAGCCACCCCAGCCAGATTTTCCATCCAGTTTTTTCAAATCCCAATCATAAAGCATTCCGCAAGTGGGCAAAGGCTCCAGGAATAGCGTATCTACCGGAGTTGTTTTCATGTTGACCAGAGTCTGTTTAATCTGCTCGATACGTAAATCATCCGCTTTCGCATTCTGCCGGGCAGATTCGCGGTATGTTTCCAATCGAATGAGAAAGAAAGCTGATGAAAGAATGCCACATACAGGAACCAGCCACAAAAAACGCGAAGGAATGGGCCAATAAGCTCCCGCATGCAGGAAAGCACTCACAAGAAGTACCACAAACATTATATCAACCAACAAATTGACGCGATCGTGTGCAATACCGGATTCAGCAACCGCCATGGCTGCCGAATTCACCAGCACGATGACACCCAAAAGAGCTCCAAATAACAATTGCATCTGGATCATTCGACGTGCATGAGGGTATATCTTCGTAATCCTTTCGCGGTAATGGCTGCCAATGAAATAAGCCGGAGCAACCAGGCAGAGGTATTGCAACAGTGGTCGCAATTTAAATTTAATAAGAAAAAAATGCGCGAATACATGCGATATATTGGAGAAAAATATTTGGAATGAAGGTAAATCGGAGCTTCCTCGACGAATGTAATTACCCGGAGCAACCACGTAAATTACAAGTCCGGCACAAAGGACAATCAATGCCAGAACGTATTTCCAGCTCCATGTTTTCTTCCATATTAATTCATACAAAATAAAAAAGCCTAAAAGCGTGCCGGCCGTACTGATAAAATTTAGCCGCGACATACCAAAGACAAAGAAGGCCAGGTAACAAATTCCAAGTTGCCATCTGTTATCTGTCGTTATAAAGACACTAAAGGCGTACAGAAAAAGGCTGCCATACACCAAATATCCACTACCGACACACCAATAAAAAGTTTCCGCGGTGCCGTAGCTTGTCAGGTAGTATGATGCGAGGATAATTGCTACCACATATACTCCTGTTTGAACACTGAATCCTCCAATGTAATGCAAAAAAATGCGTCGCAAAGCTCTATATTGACACCAGGCAGAAAAAATGAAAAAGAGAATCAGATAGATCAGGGGTCGACTCAGGGAAAGCATAAATTTGACCATGAAAGTTGAATAAATCCAACCGGAAAAGCATCCTTCCTGATTCATGTAAAACCAAACCGGAAACCGAAAGATACCGAGCTGACGGTGAAGTGCCATCAGGCTGTAATCGTCAGCGGTGAACCGGCTACAGAATGCGAAATATAAATAACAGATAAAAAAGGGGATAAGGAGCAGGAAAAGAGAAATGCGCCAGATATACTTTTCCCTTGCAGATTCCTGTGTTTGAAGCATATTGGTTGATTTTTTTGTAAAATTACATTTTTTCCCAAATTCCTTTAGTTTCGCCCTCCCGGTACAAAACCGAGCTGAACCAGTGAAGAGAATTCGTGAAATTTCGTTCATTTGCATAACGCATAATCTGGTAAGCATATGGACATTAATTCAATTGCGACAAATATAAAATTGCAGGATGACGGCATCTATTATCCCAAAGGGGGTACTGAATCCATTTCGTATCCTTCTGAAGGGAACGACCATTGTTTCCAGATTGAAAAGAATAGCTTTTGGTTCAAGCACAGAAATAACATCATCATTGATGCTGTGAAACATCATTGTCCTGACAACGTTTTTTTCGACGTTGGCGGAGGTAACGGTTTTGTAGCTAAAGGTCTGACGGAATCTGGCATTGAAGCCATACTTGTGGAACCCGGAAGTGGAACCCAAAATGCAAAAAAGAGTGGACTCCCCTGGGTAATCTGCTCAACGCTCAACGGAGCCGGTTTTCGCGAATCTTCGCTCGGTTCGGTAGGCCTCTTTGATGTGGTCGAGCATATCCAGGACGATCTGGGTTTTCTGAAGGAGGTTCATCGCTACCTGAAGCCAGGCGGATTGGTCTTCATCACTGTCCCCGCTTATAAACTACTTTGGTCTTCTGAAGATGTTTATGCCGGGCATTTTCGTCGCTATACCTTGCGTAGTATGCGGCGTGTTCTGAAAAATGCAGGGTTTCAGCCGGTCTATTCCACCTATTTTTTTTCCATCTTGCCTTTGCCGATCTTATTTGCCCGTTGTATTCCAAGCTGGTTGGGAATCAAAACAAAAAATCATGATCTGAATAAACAATTAAAAGACCACCAGCACGACAAAGGTCTTCTTACCCGGATGATGGATGCAATCTGGGACAAGGAACGATCCCGGCTGCAAAAAGGTCGTCGCATTCCGTTTGGTGGGAGCTGCTTTTTTATCGCTACCAAACCATAATCTCGCCTCTTTTTTCTATAATCTCTGATATTGGCAACGATTTACAACCCCATTAGCAAGCCATTTCTTTAAAAAAAAACCTATATTTACAAGCCGTATTCACCAGCACATGCAAGCTCCTTTATGAACAACTCTACCGTAGAAATTTCAGTGGTATCACCTGTATACGGAGCAGAAGGAATTGTCGACAAATTGGTAGAAGCGATTCAAGCCGAGCTATCACAGATTACCCCTAACTATGAAATTATTCTCGTTGAGGATGGAAGTCCCGATAACAGCTGGCGCAAAATAGAAGAAAATTGCTTGCGTAACCCCTTGGTGAAAGGTGTTAAACTGAGCCGGAATTTCGGACAGCATTTTGCCATTACAGCCGGGTTGCAGGAAGCTTCGGGGAATTATGTGGTGGTGATGGATTGCGATTTGCAGGATGACCCGAAGTATATCAGGGAGCTATATAAGAAAATCCAGGAAGGTTATGATATCGTTTACACGATCAAGAAAACGAGAGAACATTCGTTTTTTAAAAACATGACCGCTGCTATTTTCTTTCGAATTTTTAATTATCTGTCCGAAAATCAGGCAGCAAGCCGTGCTGTTGGCTCCTTTTCCATGTTATCCCGAAAAGTTGTAGACGCCTTTCTTTCGATCAAAGATACACACCGCCACTATCTTATGATTCTTCGTGTCCTGGGCTTTTCGTACACCGAAGTAATCATCGAGCACCGCAAAAGGCCTGAGGGAAAAAGCTCTTACACGTTTTCCAAACTGATCAAACATGCTTTAAACGGAATTACTTCCCAATCAGATAAACTTCTTCGGATTTCTGTTTCGTTGGGATTTTTTATCTGTCTGGTGGCTATTCTGCTGGCCGGTTACCTTGTATTTAACTATTTTGCAAACGGCGCCCTGGCAGGTTATACTTCCCTGGCTATGCTAGTACTTCTTTCTACCGGACTCATTCTGATGTCCATAGGAATCGCTGGCATCTACATCGGAAAAATTTTCGACCAGTCCAAGAACCGCCCCCTCTATTTTGTAGATAAAAAACTGAATCTCACATGGAAGAAATAGCCCCTGGATCTATTCTTCAGCGCATGTATTTCAAGAAACGGATAGCCCGGCTGAAGCCAAAACGATTTTGCGAAATCGGCAGCGGAAATGGAATTCTGTCTGCTATTCTCTTGCACAATGGATACACAGGGATAGGCTTTGACCTGAATGCGGAAGCTTGCCGCAACAATCTACAACGAAACAGCCGCTTCGTAGAAGAAGGCCACTACAAAGTCATTAACGAGGATTTCCTTAGCTTCCCACACACAGAAAAGTATGATCTGATTTTTTCAAGCATGGTTATTGAACACTTGGATGAAAAACAGGTTGAGGCATATTTTACCTCTTGCAGAAAGCTGTTAAACAAAGCAGGGACTATTGCCATTTTTGTTCCCTCTTCAAAAAAGCACTGGGGTATTGAAGATGAGATAGCTGGGCATTACAAACGTTATGAGTTTGAAGATCTGAAAACGATTGCAAAAGAATACGGACTAAGAATCACTGATTTATCAGGGCTCACTTTTCCCCTCTCCAATTGGCTCCTCGGTCTTTCAAACAGACTTGTGGCTAAGAATGAAGGGTATAAAAAAAATCTGTCTATGCAGGAGCAAACGATCCTATCCGGCAACCGGGGTACTCCTTTTAAAACGGTATTCCCCTGGTACCTGAAAATCTTTTTGAATCAGTGGGTACTTTATCCGTTTTATGTGTTGCAGCGCTTGTATAAAAATCATACCGGCAACCTCGTAGTCTATTGTGAATATACACTTGCTTAATCACCCCTCCATGGAAAAATCCTACGGTATCACACATCAGACAAGGGTCGGATCAGACCAGGAATTGCATCTGGAAGAGATCCGCATTAATGGATATACAATCCTGAAAGATGTCTTAAATGGGGAAGAACTGATTGAAATCCGACGACGTCTGGATGTATTGAACGAAGCACAAGTACGTGAGTTTTCACGGGAAGAACTTGCTGGCATCAACGAACTGAACACGGTTAGGCTGCCTTTGGCTTACGACGACTATTTCCTGAAACTTGCCGCACATCCCAGCGTGAATGATGTGGTTAGACAATTGCTTGGTGATTACTACATATTACATCTACAGAACGGAATCATCAACAAACCGGAGGAAGAGCACCACCAGAGCTCCTGGCACCGCGATTTGCCCTATCAGAATTTTTCGATTTCCAGCCCTCTTGCCATAGGCGCCTTATACTGCATTGATGATTTTTCAGAAGATACCGGTGGCACCATCGTGCTCCCCTTTTCACACAAACTGGAAACCGTTCCTTCTTCAAAATATATGGAATCACATAAAAAGCAGGTAAATGCCCCTGCCGGATCTGTAGTGGTTTTCGACTCAATGATTTTGCACAAAGCAGGGTTTAACCGGTCGCCCAATATCCGCCGCGCTGTGAATCATGTGTATGTTAAACCCCTGCTAAAGCAGCAAATTGACATACCCAAATTCCTGGGTGAAAAGTATATTGATGATCCGGCCCTGCGCCGCTTCCTGGGATATGAATCCCAGGTTCCGGAAAGTGTGGTTGCATGGAGAATAAATCGGATCAAAAAAAATTCCCACTGAACAAACTCTATTTGAACGCTATTGCGAATATCGTGAGTAAAAAAATAATCATCACTCAATCAAACTACATTCCCTGGAAAGGCTACTTCGACGCCATCCGGTCGGTAGATGAATTCATCCTGTATGACGACATGCAGTATACACGACGTGACTGGAGAAACCGGAATTATATAAAAACGAACAACGGCCTACAGTGGCTGACCATTCCTGTAGAAGTTAAAGGAAAATACCATCAAAAGATTAATGAGACCCGGATCTCAGACCCCACCTGGGCAAAAAACCACTGGGCCACTATCGTGAATTATTATTCGAGAGCTCCTCATTTCGAGAAACACAAATCGCATTTTCAGAATCTTTATGCCCAAGCGGCGGAAGAGGTCTTTCTGAGCAAAGTAAACTACCTTTTCCTGAAAGGCATCTGCGATCTATTGAACATTCATACACCTATGCTTTGGTCCAGCGATTTCGAACTCGCAACCGGAAAAACAGAATGTCTAGTAGATCTTTGCAAAAAAAGAAGGGCTACGGATTATTACTCTGGGCCTGCGGCGAAAAATTACATGCAGGAGGAGCTCTTCGTAGCTGCAGATATTGGAGTGCATTATTTTGACTACAGTAATTATCCTGAATATCCGCAACTTTTTCCGCCCTTTGAGCATGGGGTGAGTGTTCTCGATCTTATTTTCAATACCGGAGATGCATATCCTTCCTACACCAAAAAATTCAACTAACAGGATCATGAGTAAACGAAAAATCATCATCATAGGAAATTCTCCCAATTCCCGCTTAGCCCGGTTTTATTTCGAAAAAGACAAGGGCTACGAAGTGGTGGGATATGCGGTTAACAGAGCTTACCTGAATACTCCTACATTTGACGACCGAACTGTATACGCTATCGAGGATCTGCAGAAACTTTTCCCGCCAGCCACTTGCGATGCGTTTGTTGCCGTGGGGTACAATCAGATGAACAAAGTACGGGAAAATCTGTACCATCAAATGAAAGGCCTCGGATATACGCTTCCGAATTATATCAGCCCTCGCTGCTCGTTCCTGACCGAGGAACCGATCGGAGACAATAATTTTATCCTGGAAGACAATACGATTCAGCCTTTCGTGAAAATAGGCTCCAACAACGTATTGTGGAGTGGGAATCACATTGGCCACGACGGAGTTATTGGAGATCATAATTTTCTGACTTCTCATGTGGTCGTATCCGGTTTTACCCGCATTACGCACCATTGCTTTATTGGTGTCAACGCCACTCTTCGTGACAACATCGAAATTGCTCCGGAAACCTTGATCGCGGCAGGCGCCATTATTATGAAAAATACGAATCCGAAGGAGGTGATACTCCCGGCCCGCTCTTCCGTTTTCGACAAGCGGAGTGACGAACTAACCATATCTTGAACATGTACTGGGATAAACTTGGACAACTCTTCGAACCACATGCCATCCACCCCTGGATGCAAAGCCATGCAGCCAACTGTGTGGCAGAAAACCTGCATGGGGACGTATTTCGTATCTATTTCAGCACACGGACCAAAGAAAACCGGGCTCACATCGGCTATATCGACCTTGAACTCAAGCCTCCATTCACCGTCCTGGCTATTTCCGATGAGCCGGTCCTTTGCCCGGGAGAAATCGGAACCTTCGACGATAGCGGAGTATCCCTTTCTTGTATGCTGACAGTAAATAATAAAAAATTTCTCTACTATCTAGGCTGGAATCTCGGGGTTACTGTTCCCTGGAGAAACAGCATCGGTCTGGCTATTTTGAATGAAACGACGGGGCGTTACGAACGTTACAGTCAAGCCCCGCTGATGGACCGGGGGCATGTGGATCCTTTTTCCATCTCATACCCCTTTGTATTTGAAGATAGCGGCTTATACAGGATGTGGTACGGATCCAACCTGGGCTGGGGTTCGAAAATTGAAGATATGGCACATCTGATCAAATATGCCGAATCGACTGACGCCTTACACTGGAATCGATCCGGGCGCATCGCTATTCCATTCAAGAATGAAGCAGAGTATGCCATGAGCCGACCATTTGTGATCAAAGAAAAAGGAATCTATAAGATGTGGTATTCGTACCGCGGCTTGTCTTACCGGATCGGATATGCAGAGTCTTCCGATGCATTAAACTGGATCCGAAAAGATGAATTGTCGGGAATAAATATCTCTCCGAGCGGGTGGGATTCCGAATCGGTTGAATATCCTTTTATTTTCGATCATAAGGGAGAACGGTATATGTTATACAATGGCAATGGATATGGAAAAACTGGTTTCGGACTAGCTATACTTCGTAAAAACTAACTCATGCATATTCCTTTTAACAAACCTTATTTGACCGGAAAAGAAGCCGATTACATTCGGCTTGCCGTCGAATCCGGCAAAATATCCGGAGATGGGCTCTTCACAAAGAAATGTCACTCTTTCTTTGAAGAGACATATGGATTCCGTAAAGTCCTGTTAACTACATCATGCACCGCGGCATTGGAAATAGCCGCAATGCTGATTGACATTCAACCGGGAGATGAGGTCATTATGCCTTCATATACATTCGTTTCAACAGCGAATGCTTTCGTTCTCCGCGGAGCTCATATTGTTTTTTCAGACAGCTGTGCCGACAATCCAAATCTGGACATCTCCGCAATAGAGCCTTTAATTACGAAGCGAACCAAAGCTATTGTACCCGTTCATTATGCCGGTTTTTGCTGCGATATGAAGCCACTCCTTGAACTGGCCTTGCGCTATAATCTCTATGTGATTGAAGATGCCGCCCAGGCTATCGACAGCTATTACCAGGGAAAGCCTGCCGGAAGTTTTGGCCATCTCGCGGCTTTCTCGTTTCACGAAACAAAGAACATAATTTGTGGCGAAGGGGGCATGTTGGTCATCAATGACGAACGCTTCATCAAACGAGCAGAAATAATCCGTGAAAAAGGAACCAACCGATCTGCTTTCTTTCGCGGAGAAATTGACAAATACAGTTGGGTGGATATCGGTTCCAGTTATCTCCCTTCAGATATCCTTGCCGCATTCCTTTATGCCCAATTGGAAAATAAGAAACCAATCCAGGAAAAACGTATACTTCTTTGGAACATGTACATGGATTCCTTGAAACACCTGGAAGCGAAGAAGAGCATTGTTTTACCCTCGATCCCTGCAGGCGATACAAATAATGCTCATTTGTTTTACCTTCTATGCCAGAATGCAGAAGAACGGGACAAGTTGATTCTTTTTCTAAAGCAAATGGATATCAACTCTGTATTTCATTATCTCTCACTCCATAAAAGTACCTATTACCAGGATAAGCACGACGGACGTACATTGGCCCATGCAGATAGATATTCAGATTGTCTCGTACGGTTACCTCTCTTTTTTGGGCTAACGCCAGAACAGGTGAGACTGATTTGCAGGGGCATATCAGACTTTTACAAGTAAACTGAGTTATCGAGAAATAATGGTCACTCAAAACAGAGCAGAAAAATAAATACCCGTCAAGGGGTTCGTACAATGCTAACACTCAGGTCCCAGCTATTGTGTTAAAAAAGCCTAAATCCTCAACTACTTATCAATATCTTAGTCTTACCCTACAATATATCTTCCCACAATAGAATTTAACCGGTGGATATTTGCCAACTATACACGATTCATACCCCTGTTTATGAGATTAGCATTTTTACTACTGACATTAATAACGATCCATGTTTGCGGACAATCGGCTGATAAACACCCGGTGATTAATACCCCCGCTGATAAAATCACCCTTCAGTATGACACAACGGTTCTTCGCATTCCCGGAAAATCATTGTCCATGGGAATCACAACCACCACGAGCAAAGGGGAAGTGTTGAAAACAAAAGGATATTTGAAAGGGGATAAAGGCTGGGGCAAATATAAATTAGAAGTAACCGGCGGCACTTACTTCAATGGCAAAATCCATATTAAAGGCAATAATGATTATAAAAAAGGAGATTCTGTAAGGGTTGCTGTTTATACCAGAAAATGGTTCCTGGGAAAAAAAGATAAGTTCCTCCTTACTCAACAGATACCTTATAATTATGAGACCGGAATAAAAATTCTGACCAGTGGGTCTTTCTCAAAAGCCCCCGGAAATCATGTTCAATTTGGAATCAGAACGAGCTTTGATAACAACACTTTTATTGACAAATGGGCCCCGGCGAGCAAGAATCTTCAGGATTTTGTTTTTGCATCCGATGGCAGTCATATCTCCAAATCAAAAGGAGATTTGAAAATTGACAACAATCCGCTGAAGATTACGAAAGACAAAGTGAAACTCATAGCCAGCCTCGCTAAAAATCCAGTCTTTACAGACACACTCCAGATTATCCTCGATTACATTGCGAATTATCAATGCGATATCGTATCCAATGGAAGAGGCCACGATCTTAAAGTAACGGCTGATCTTTATTCCGATTCTGTTATTCATGCCAGACTATTAGACGTGAAAGTGGTGGATAACACAAACAACAAAATATACAATTACCGTATTAATACACAGGGTGGATCCTTATCCATTTCAAGCCGGGGTGGAAATGGAATCAGTGGAAATTCCGGAAGTGATGGCTCTCAGGGAATGTCAGGATCGTCCGGCTCTACTTCCACCGACGTGCAGATGGTGCCGGCAAGTGATGGCACCATGACCACTACGACTGTAACAACTCAGGGTCCCGGAGGTAACGGGAGTAACGGAGGAGATGGAGGCAATGGTGGAGACGGCGGACGGGGATATGACGGAGGAAACATTACCGTTGTCTATTCACCGGGAGCTAAACCTTACCTGAATCTGATCAAAGCGCTTAGTATTCCGGGATCGGGGGGATTAGGAGGCAGAGGAGGTTACGGAGGTCAGGGAGGAAGTGGCGGTTCCGGAAACCCTCCGGGAAGCTCCGGACTTCAAGGCTCCAATGGACTTTCAGGATCGAATGGCCCCAGCGGAAATGCGGGGAAAATTGTTTTTACTCCTTCTCTATAAATTCACATCTTGTTTCAATGATGGGCTGATAAGGTATTTATTCGATCTGAATCACTACCTTTTGTAACGTTTCTAAGAAACCTCATCCCTAAACCTGCAGTAATTTGAAGACGGTCGTGAAAATACTTTTTTCCTTACTTCTATTTCTCACCGTATTGAAAGCCTCTGCTCAGCATTTCGAATGGGCCTCAACAAGTTCCAATCTATATTCCGGTTTTAAGGTTGCGGTTGTTGATCAATCTGAAAATATTATTGTAGCAGGTGAAGCTGCTCTCCCGAACTTTGTAGTTGGTGATTCCTGGCTCCATAGTTCAAATGGCGATTCCATAAAAGTAAATGTTTTTGAAAACCCACTGCTCATTGTAAGCTATAATCCATCCGGTCACATAAATTGGATGCGTAGAGTTATTGGCGGTCGGTACCCGGCTAAAGTACATGGAATAGTCAGAGGATCTGACAACAAAATCTATGTGCTTGGATCATCTTCAGAATCCGCCTTCTTTCCTGAACTAAAGCAGAAAATTGGCTATCACCATTGTTTTATCTACTGCCTGAAAACTGATGGAACACCCCTTTGGATTAAAGAAGATACTTCAGGCATTATTACCCGGCCAACTTCATTCTGTATAACTCCGGATGAAAATTTCCTTATTGCAGGTCATATGGAGCATGACAAAATAGTTGGAAATATTAAACTTTCAGCAGGTGTGGGTGGAGCCAATTATCTTCTCTGCATGGATAAGGATATGAAACCTTTATGGGGCCAGAATGTTCAATATAAATCCAAAAGCTGTTGCATCTTGTATGATGCAAAAGCTGATGTAACTCCTGCAGGCGATATTTATATGGCCGGGGAATTTGAAATTGGCGGCGTTTTCAGCAACGGTGGTTCTTATGATGCACCTGTTTTGGAGAAGGAAACAAAATCCAGCCAGCCCTACGAAATGTACCTGGCTGCTTATACGTCCTCCGGGAAATTAAAATGGGTGAAAACTTCCGGAGGAGAGTCAAGGATGAACGCCCTAAAAGTAACCGATAATGAAGTAGTAATCGGAGGGTATATTCAGAACAATGGTACTTTCTTCGATGAAAAGATTGATACGACTCAAAAGAAAAAGATGCTTCTCGCTTGCTTTTCCAAAGGAGGTACTTTAAAATGGGCAAAGACAAGTAAGGCGGAAATGGTAAATGCAATCGGAATAGATCAGGAAGATAATATTTATGCATCTGTTAGTTCAAAGCAAAATATGGCACCGCTTATTTTGGAGACCGATACCATTAAAAAATCATACATGTCTCTCCTTATTGCCAGCTTCTCTTCTGAAGGCAAATACAGATGGGTAAAAACAAGCAGTATTCCAATGAGCGGGGAGAATCCGGTCATATCTTTTGATCATTGCGGAAATCTGTACATCTCCGGAGAAATGTTTTATACCCTAAAATCTCAGGTATCCTGGTTCGATGCTGCATTTGTGAAAGGTAATGGATATGGCAGTGCTCCCTTTGTGGCTAAACTTAAAAACACAATGCCATTCTCATCAGGAAAAGAAGGAGTTTGCGTAATTTGTCAAAAGCCCTGGCTACTTCAAAATGCCCCTAATCCCTTTAGGGAATATACAGAGTTCGTCTATACTACTTCCAATGATGACCCGAGTGTTTCCCTTGAAATTTATGATTTAGGTGGGAAACTAATTGCGACCTTGTTCAATAACCGAAGTCTCCCAAAAGGGAGCGGGCAATATACTTATCAGGCAGCGGCATTGCCATCCGGAGTTTATATTGCTGTTTTAAGAGGGTTGACCGAAACTGCAACAACACGGATTGTTGTCGGTAATTGATTTTAATTTTAGGGATTCTGAAACTGTAAAGGTGTCAGCCTCCTCTCTGGTCCAGGCTATAATTATTTATTAATATAAAAGACATGAGCACACATATTGACAATGTCCCTAAATGGGTAAGAATAACGGTAGGTATTTTAGCACTTGTAAACCTTGGGTTTGGAGTGATGAGTTATATCGACATGTCTTTGCTTTTTAAAAACGGGTCAGGACTTGATCTTAGCAATGCCATCCTTAAACATGCCAATTATGAATTTGCCGCCAGAAACATGGCCATCGGTTTAGCGCTGGCTTTTGTAACCATTATTAAAGGTGCTCCGGAAGCCCTTGTCATATTAACGATTGTAAGGGCCCTTATAGAAATTCAAACCATTATTATATCCTTTGTGCAGGGAAACATAAATATCATGCTGGTTCTGCCGCTCACATTTCTGCTGATTGAAATAGTCATCATCAAAACATTAGTCGGGGTAATCAAAAAAGAAGAGGAAGCGCTAAATAAATAAAGCAACAAGTATCTTCCGGCAATATTACAAACAATGTATACTATGGAATTCACCGTACTTAAAGTAGTAAATCAACTGGAAGAAATAGATGTGCTGTCGGATACTAAACCACAGGTCATCTTCAAACATAGCACAAGCTGTTATATAAGCGGCATGGCCAAGAAAAGCCTGGTTCGGGAGATGGGAAACACGAATGAAGGGATCGTGGATGTTTATTATCTGGATCTGCTCCTGCATCGCAACCTGAGCAACGCTATTGCCGAACGTTATCAGATTCAGCATCAATCGCCCCAGCTTTTGCTGATTCATCACCGCAAATGTCTGTACAATACCTCGCACGGAGATGTATCGCTGGATAAGGCCATGGAATTTCTAAAGATGAATTCACATTGACTATCACACGATTCAGAAAATGCCAGAGCGCCGTTGAATAGAAATCAGACCGACTGTGCTTTCTTCAAACCACGCACATCAAACCGATCCAGATTCATCACTTTATTCCAGGCGCCCACAAAATCCCTAATAAATTTCTCCTGAGCATCGGCACAAGCATACACTTCAGCCAGGGCTCTGAGTTCAGAGTTAGAACCAAAAATCAAATCAACGCGCGTGCCAGTCCATTTGACAGTGCCGGAAGAACGGTCACGACCTTCAAACACATCCTGAGCATCTGATGTAGACTTCCAGGTAATGCTCATATCCAAAAGATTTAGGAAGAAGTCGTTGGTGAGTGTCTCCGGACGTTTGGTGAATACTCCATGTACGGAATGATCGGAGTTAATATTAAGTACACGCAAACCGCCCAGCAAAACAGTCATCTCCGGTGCTGACAGGGTCAGGAGTTGTGCCTTGTCAACCAGCATTTCCTCGGCTGATGCATGTTGTTTACCTTTAAAGTAGTTACGGAATCCGTCAGAGGTTGGCTCCAGAACAGCAAATGATTCTGCATCTGTTTGTTCCTGTGTAGCATCTCCCCGGCCTGGTGTAAAAGGAACGGATATATCATGACCTGCATTCTTTGCCGCTTTCTTTACCCCCACACAACCGGCCAGAATAATCAGATCAGCAAGTGACACTTTTTTACCTCCGGATGCCGTTTGATTAAATTCCTTTTGTATGTCTTCCAGTTTTTTAAGTACTGTTGCCAGCTGAGCCGGATTGTTCGCTTCCCAGTTCTTTTGAGGAGTCAAACGGATGCGTGCGCCATTGGCTCCGCCTCGCTTATCCGAACCGCGGAATGTGGATGCCGAAGCCCAGGCAGTTGATACCAGTTGAGACACGGTAAGCCCGGATGCAAGAATTTTATCTTTCAGTACCGCAATATCTTTATCGTCAATCACGGCATGTATAACAGCAGGAATCGGATCCTGCCAGATCAACACTTCCTTGGGCACCTCTTTTCCCAGATAACGCGCTAGCGGCCCCATATCACGGTGTGTAAGTTTGAACCAGGCCCGCGCGAATGCATCGGCAAGCTCTTCCGGATGTTCATAAAACCGTCTTGAAATTTTCTCGTATGCAGGATCCATTCTCAATGCGAGGTCAGTAGTGAGCATGGTAGGAGCGTGACGCTTTGATGCGTTGTGTGCATCAGGTACCAAACCGGCGCCTGCGTTGCCCTTGGGTTTCCACTGCTGTGCACCAGCAGGGCTCTTGGTAAGTTCCCATTCGTATCCAAACAAATTCTCAAAATAATTGTTGCTCCACTTTGTGGGTGTGGTAGTCCACGCTCCTTCCAAACCACTTGAAATAGTGTCTTCGCCATTTCCGGTTCCAAAAGTATTTTTCCAGCCCAGGCCTTGCTCCTCCATACTGGCAGCTGCCGGCTCACGCCCTACATATTTGCCCGGATCCGCAGCACCGTGTGTTTTCCCGAATGTATGTCCGCCGGCAATAAGAGCAACCGTTTCTTCATCATTCATAGCCATGCGGCCGAATGTCTCCCGTATGTCACGGGCCGATGCCAGAGGATCAGGTTTTCCATTCGGGCCTTCCGGATTCACATAGATCAGACCCATCTGAACAGCAGCAAGCGGGTTTTCAAGTTCACGGTCTCCAGCGTGACGTTTATCATCCAGCCATTTTGCTTCGGAGCCCCAGTATATGTCTTGCTCCGATTCCCATACATCCTCCCTTCCGCCACCAAAACCAAATGTTTTAAAACCCATTGATTCAAGCGCGCAGTTTCCGGCAAGTATCATGAGATCGGCCCATGAAATTTTTCTCCCGTATTTCTGTTTAATAGGCCAGAGCAGCAAACGAGCCTTGTCCAGGTTTACATTATCAGGCCAACTGTTGAGCGGAGCAAATCGTTGTGTACCTGAACCTGCACCACCGCGACCGTCAGAGATACGATACGTACCTGCACTATGCCATGCCATTCTGATAAAGAACGGTCCATAGTGACCATAATCGGCCGGCCACCAGGCCTGGGAGGCGGTCATCAAATGAATGATATCTTTCTTTACCCCATTCAAATCAAGACTCATAAACTCTTCCGCATAGTTAAACTTCTCATCCATGGGATTGGAAAGGGAAGACCGTTGACGAAGAATGTTCAGTTTTAATTGATTTGGCCACCAGTCCCGGTTGGTGGTACCATTGCCCGCACTTTGTTTTGCAGGTCCGCTATGAAAAGGGCATTTGCCCGATGTATCCATGTTTGTTTTATTTTCCATAATATAAAGTGTGGTGAATGATTTATACTGATAAATAGTATGTTAATTCTTTTAATCACACCTAAATATAATAAACAAAACGCAATTTGCTACACAGGGATTTCCTTCCGTTGTGTATACTATCTAAAAGAAAGTATACAAACGCGCCTTGGCTGCATAATACGCAAGAACTGATGGGGAGACCTACGACAATAGTTACAAAAACAGATAATTCTGTTACCGTAAACAGGAGCATATTTAAAACGTCTGAAAGCTAAACAGATTTACCAACCCGGATTTTGCTTAATATTCGGATTAACGGCCAATTCGTTGAGCGGAATGGGATACAGACGCTGATAATCCTTTGCATTGGTTTTCCCAACCGTATGAAGGCTTGCAACAAAAATGGATTGGCCTGATGCATCTTTCTGGCGGATCAGATCAAACCACCTTTGGTATTCCCATACCAGTTCCAGCCTGCGATCAAGATACAACGAATCGCGAAACTGATCTTTTGACAAACCGGGAGTAAGAGCTGGCAGTCCCGCTCTGTTCCTTACTTTATTAATGGAATTATAGGCTGTACCGGTAGGCCCGCTTAACTCATTCTCTGCTTCTGCATGGATGAGTAAAAGCTCGGCATACCGGAGGATAGATACATTGGCTGCCGACTCACTCGTGAGGGAAATAGATGATGGATCCCATGCTTTATTGAAAAAGGGAGTAGAATCATTGGGCACTGCAGGGTTTGTAATTTTTAAAGCGATAGCCTGACCCGTAGATGGACTTGTAAACTTGGTCACAAAAGTGGCCTGCTTCCTCTTATCGCCTGCATGGTATAGTTTATAAATACTGAAATAGTTATCTGCTCCATTCTTGTAAAAGCGCACCTGTTCGGAATAAGACCCGCTCAATCCAGGCACACCATTGAAAATGGCTCTTGCACATTGGTTGTTACCCTGTGACTGCGAGTTTGACTTAAACTGAGCAGAAAAGATATGCTCGGAATTGTTTTTATACGCGGGCAGAAATACATTGGCATAGTTTGTCTGAAGCGCATAGCCGAATGTTCCTGTGCCTCCTTCCGACGGTGACATCGCTTGCAAAGCTGTACTCACAGCCAGTGCATACTGTCTGGTAATATTAAGAGGAAGAGAAGCTTCTGTCAGATAAACTTTGGCCAGCAGAGCCAATGCGGCTCCTTTAGTTGCCCTGCCTACATCAGGACTCGAGTAGCTCGCAGGGAGCACCGTTACGGCTTCTCCCAAATCCTTTTCAATCTGTGCATACACCAATGTGGAGGAGGTTCTTGCATTTGCATAGTCGGATGCTGTGATTCCTGTGGGATTATATTCCAGAACCAATGGAACATCTCCCCATAACCTCACCAGATTGAAATAGTATAGTGCTCTTAAAAATCTGGCTTCTCCTAGTAGCCTTGCTTTAAGAACAGCATCAAAACTGATGCCCGGAATTTTGGTTAACGCCACATTCGCCTTTACAATCGCTGCGTAATGTTGTTGCCAGAGCTGAAATATAGTGCGGTTGGAAGAGGTTTGCGCCAGCACGGAGAGCGACCGCACATCCCCATTGACAGCACCTGGCCCCGGGTCCACATCGTCAGTAGCCATATCCATCCCTGTACTAAACAAGGTATTATAAGGTGTTTGCTCTGAAGAGCCTCCTGCATTAAGCATGGAATAGATTGCATTGATGCCGTAAATGGCATCGCTTTCTGTTTTATAAAAATTATCTTCCGTAATAATACTCTTCGGTTTCTCTTCTAGAAATTTTTTGCAGGAAGAGGTAGATATGATTAATACAAAGGACAATAGGGGTATTAATTTTTTCATAAATAGTTTTTGTATGATAAAAAATTAAAAGGTAACGGTGATGCCTCCAAGGATCGTTCGGCTGTTGGGATATACTCCCTGATCATATCCCTTCTCTATCAGGCTCTGTCCGTTGAGACTGACTTCGGGGTCATAACCTGTATATCGGGTCCATGTAAATGCGTTTTGAGCTGACACATACAAACGCAATTTTTTTATCTTCACTTTTTCCGTAAGCCTAGAAGGCAATGTATACCCAATAGTAATATTTTTCAAACGCAAATAGGAAGCGTCTTCGATAAAGCGATCGGATACCACAATGGCCGGATCCTGATAAGGCGCTTTTACATCGGCATTGGTCCCGGTCCAGGCTTTAAGGAAATCGGCCGAAGCATTTGTATAGCCTGTACCCAATTCAAGTGCGGCTCTGTTTGCATTGTAAAGTTTGCCACCAATAGAAGCCTGAAAAAATATAGTCAGATCAAATCCTCCAAATTGGACGGTGTTAGTGAGTCCTAAAACAACGGGAGGATTATTCTTAATCAGGACCCGATCGTTGGATGTGATTTTTCCGTCACCGTCCACATCCACATAATTCTGACCTCCCGGATTTTTATCTTGCTGTGGTGTCAGTGCAGGACCTCCGGCTTTAATCAGGCCATTGGTTTCATATACCAGAAAGGAGCCTAAAGGAGCCCCAACTTGCAGAACGGAGGGCTCATTGGCATCGGGAACAGTCTGATTGATACCGTTACCCAACGACAGAATTTTGCTGAAATTCTGAGAAAGGATAAAAATGGTATTCCACTTTAAACGACCTATGAGATTTTGTGAGACAACACCGGCTTCATAACCTTTGTTTTCTACGGCTCCGATGTTTTGATACACTGTTGAAAGCTGACCAGGGTTTGCATTCGGATCATAGTATGATAAACCAGAGGTGCCGGACACCGGTTCACTCAACAGTAGATTGGTGGTTAGTTTGTAGTACAGGTCGGCTGTCAGGTTTATCCTGTTTTTAAAAAGACCCAGATCCGTTCCAAAATCCGTCTGAGTTGTTTTCTCCCATCCCAAATTAGGGTTTGACACGGTTAGAGGCGCATACCCGGAAACGGTGGTATTCGAAAAGTTATAACGGTAAGATGCTAATTGCGCCAGCGAAGAATAAGATGGGATCGATTGGTTACCTGTATTCCCTACGCTGGCTCTTACCTTTAGGTTAGAAAGCCATTTTACATCCCGGAGGAAATGTTCCTGATTCGCATTCCAGGCCAGACCAGTGGATGGAAAGTATCCCCATTTGTTGTCAGGTCCGAACTTGGATGATCCATCAGCGCGCAGCGTCAGGGTAACGAGATACTTTTCTTTAAACCCATAATTGATCCTTCCCAACCAGGATGCCAATGCCCATTCGTCGGATGAGGTGGTGACCGGACGAGGAGTCACTCCTACTCCCAGATTATTATAAGTAAGTAAGTCATTCGGGAAACCCGCTGCCGATGTTATTTCACCCTCTGTAGCCGAATGCTGGGCACTGAATCCGGCCAATACATTCAGTGAATGGACACCATTCAGAATTCTGGAATAGGAAAGTGTATTCTCATTCAGCCAATTGATTGTAAATTGAGACCCTACAGCCCCATACCCCCCTAAAGCAAGACCTTCGGCTGTGGTGAGAGGCAGGTATTGATTTTGCTTATTATCGAGAATATCTGCCCCAAACAGAACTTTTGCAGTCAAATGATCGAGGATGGCATATTCCAGAGCCGTGTTTCCCAGAAGGCGGTTTGTCTTGCTTTGGTTAATCTCATTCGTAAGCGTATTAATCGGGTTTACTACTGCCGGATTAGCCGATTCGAACGGACTTTGAAGAACGAAAGTACCATCGCTTTTATAAATTGGCAGACCGGGAGGAGTCAGTAATAAATTGCTGACCACATTTGCCGGAGCCACATTCGCACTGGATATACTCCCATTGATATTGGCAGATACTTTAAATTTACGGCTATATTTGTGTTCCACATTTACTCTACCCGCATATCGCACAAATCCCGTATTTATTAGCACACCATCCTGATTCAAATAGTTAAATGCGATTGCCAACCTGGTTTTATCCGTACCGGAGAGAATCGATAAATTATGATTCTGAGTGATTGCGCTACGGAAGGCTGCTTTTTGCCAGTCCGTACCCTGACCCGAAGTATCGATAGCATAACCCTGATTTTTTGCAGTCGCCAGGATGGATGCATTTTTCCCTTCCAATGCCCCTGACGTACCAGAATTGATTGCAGCATCTTTACGCAACTGCCACCACTCCCCTGCATTCAACAACGGAATTTCCTTTGTCACTTCGGAAACCCCGGTGTATTCATCATAAGTAACCAAGGATTGATCTCTGCTACCCTTCTTGGTGGTGATGATAACTACTCCGTTTGCGCCCCGGCTACCGTAAATGGCGGTGGCAGAAGCATCTTTCAATACATCGATAGATTCTATGTCGGAAGTAGGTATGGTAGAAAGCGGATCTATCTTAGGCCCGCCTATCACTCCGGCATCATTTACTCCATAATCATTATTGATTGGAAACCCGTCTATCACATACAAAGGATCGCTGCCGGCAGTGATGGAATTGTTGCCTCTGATTTGCACACTCACCCCTGCGCCTGGCTGCCCGGACGTTTGCGTAACCGCAACTCCAGCAGTTGATCCCTCTAAAAGCCTTTCGACGGAAGAAACGGGTTGGGATTTCAATTCCGCTGGTACAGAGGAGATAGAGCCTGTGATGTCTTTTCTGCTTTGCTCTCCATAGCCCACTACTACCACTTGTTTCAGGGAATTAGTTGTTTGAAGCATGATTTCAAGGGGCTCGGAAGCTTCGTACACATCAATCTCTTTGGTCTGAAAACCGATGAAGTCAATAAACAGTGTAAATGGTATAGGTTGCGTGGTTTGCAATTCAAACCTCCCTGCAGTGTCCGTAGTGGTACCCACCTTGGTTCCATTTATGTGCACAATAACACCGGGTAAAGGCTCCCGTGACAGCTCCGCCATTACCCTTCCTTTCAAGATAAGCGGAGTTTGTCCGTAGGAGAATAAAGAACCGCCCGTGAACAATAAGAGTGAAATAATCTTTTTTTGAAATTTCAATATGGGGTATGGCATAAGATTTTATTTTTATTCCAGGTTCAGTTTGGTATGATCGGGAGCGACTTTAGTTGCTTGGCCAATGCTTTGGGAGGAGCATTGAAAAAACCCACTTCATGGTTATATTTTTGTCCTTTGGTCAATACCCACGACAGGAATGATTGCAAGGCTGCATTGGGTTGGCTCTTATTGAAAATCAGATTTACATAGGCTGTAGGTATTCCTTTTTCATCCGGATTGTTCTCCAGATATCCGATCACCTGATCCAGGTTCCCATAAATCTGTTCTTGAGGATCCAACTTCCCATTTTGATTCAGATCTATCGGAATTATTGCAATTCCCTTTACCGGCAAGCGCGTCTTCAGGTCATAGATATATCCCAAATTATTGTAAGAAAGACCATTCGTGTCTTTCTGTACCGCTTGCAACAGATTTTTGTCATCACCGCTTACACCTTTCCCATTGATGTCTTCCCATACATATCCAAAATGATCGGCAAAGGAGATGGAAGCGCAAGATGCCGTTGCGCGGGTGTAGACAAGCGACGGATTTTTTGCCTGTCTTTGGGTCTTCTCTTCCTGTGTCAACAACTCGTCATCTTTTCCTTTTATGAACAACTCTTTGAACTTGGCCCCATCAATTCCAGTCTTTGCCGTTTTCTTAACAATGGGATTTGCTTCGTTGGCAATAGGTAACAGAGCGTATTCTGCAACCTGCACGTATGCATCGGTTTCCTTCTGTTTCGCGTCGTCGAGCTTGTGAGAGACGATAAACACATTCGCACTGTCAGTCACTTCGCCCTTTTTCAGGAGCCCTATTCGCGCTGATGGGTTTTCCTTTTTGTATTCCGCTATCCATTTTTCAATAAGTGGATACGTAAATCGGGTACCTGTTAAATACACATAATCCGATTTTGCTTTTTCCGTGTTCTGCGAAAAGACAGCAGGAGACAGCGCTGTCAGGAAGGCAATCGCTGTAATTGTTTTTGATAGGTTCATGGTTATTGTTTTTAAATTAATTTTTTGATTTGTTTACAGAGGAAGCCCATGCAGCTCATTCAAGAGCAAACGAAGTTGGCAGTCAGCGCAAGCGCCACCTTGAACCAAAGGTTATTTCGGATGCAATTGAATAGCAGGAAAGTGTAATCCTTAACTACTTAATGGGAAGTGAGAGATATTAACAACAACAACAAGAAAAGGGTCTTGTCGTCAATTCAGGAGGTTGAATGCTTGGGAACATCAAGGTCTCGAATACTGATATTTTATAAAACTTTTTCATTTCATTCATTTAATACTTGAAATCCAAGCCTCCTTATCCATTACCACGAAGCGGTTTTGGAGGTTCCAATGAAAGCAAACCTAATAGTCTACTAAATTGGTAGACAAATGTAGGGATAAAAATATTATCTCCTAATTTTTTTTCAAATATTTTTGGTGTTTCCCTTATGATACACTATTAGTAGTTACTTGCAGTTAACAATAGTGCTGATACTAAGTATTGGAAAGCCTTTAATAAACAGCTCATTATCTCCAAAAAAAAAGCGACTGTCCCTTCCGGAAACAGCCGCTTAATCACTCAGACATCACTTACTTACAGCAAGTGCACTCTTTAGAACCACAGCTTTTGCAGCAATCTTTCGTGCATGTGCAGGATTTGCTGTTCGACTTGGTATTTGAATCTGTCTTGTCATTACCGGCATATACGGACGTCCCGGCAATAAGTAGCATGGTTGCCATGCCTACAATTGTCTTTTTCATGTTATAGGTTTTTATAGTTTAAGTATAGAATAGTATTGTTTCCGAAGAAATGGACATACTTAAACTGTCTTGGGAGGTTGCCAGGTATTGGATAGATATGAAGAAAGGGCATTTTCATTTTTATGAACGAAAGGGGCTGTTTTGTTTTTCTGCTCTGCAAACCTCATGCTCAATTCATGCTCGTTGAAATAAAAACAACAGACACAACAGTTACCCGAAGTACATATTCCGTTATCGCAACAATTTTCACGGTTATCCTTCTTTTGATTTTTACCTGTATGGCAGGTATGTTTCTTTTCACAACAGGACGTAATACAATGCTCATTCTTTTGTACAACCGGCAACATGCTTGCTACAGCCGGGGCCGTATTAAGCAGGAAAATCCAGAGAAGGAGCAAGTGTGCTATTTGTTTCATATCCTGAACCAAAGGTAAAGGGCCATAGCGTGAAAACAATGGGACTGCTTTGTTTGCGCTGTTAAAAGGTGTTAAAGAAATCATACTCGGCTGTACATCAATCCGGAGGACTCATCAAGTCACTGGTCGAAAACATCCTGTTATTCAACATTTATCCAGAATTCATCCCTAATTTTGGTCCTCTTCATCAATTCTGTATTCATGCGCGATTGTTCTCTTGCTTCTGTTTCCCGTTTTGCAGGTTTTATAAGAACTGCCCTTTTCCTCCTCTTCCTGGTGGCGGCAGCTATTTCAGCCAATGCTCAGGGACAGGATGATAAAAACACGGGCAAAATATCAGGAACTGTACTTGATTCGGCCACCCTGCAACCTGTTGGGTATGCTTCCATCGGGCTGGAACAAATGGAATCAAAAAAGGAAGTGAATGGTACCTCTACCGATGAAAACGGAAAATTCACCCTTGCCAATGTGCCCTTCGGAACGTATCGTCTTGTGATTTATTTTGTGGGATACCAAACCGGTTACAAAACCAATATCGTTATCAGCGCGTCAAATACCCAGGTGGTACTTGATAAAATAAGACTGCGTAACAACCAGGCAACCTTAAAAGAAGTAACCATTACCGCCGACAAAAGTCTGATTGAAAACAAGATTGATAAAATGGTTTACAATGCGGAAAACGATCTTACATCGCAAGGCGGAGTAGCTACAGATATCCTTAAGAAAGTGCCTCAGGTTTCTGTTGATGTGGATGGTAATGTAGAGCTTCAGGGAAATTCCAACATCCGCTTTTTGATTAATGGACAACCGTCCAGCATTTTTGGAAATAATCTGACCGATGTATTACAATCTATTCCCGCCAGTCAGATACAAAGCATAGAAGTGATTACCAGCCCAGGCGCTAAATATGATGCGGAAGGAACAGGAGGCATCATCAATATTGTTCTAAAAAAGGTGACGGCCCAGGGCGTAAATGGAAATCTTTCTCTTTCTGCCGGTACCCGTTTGGAAAACGGTTCGTTTAACCTGAATGCACGTAAAGGAAAATTTGGAGCTCACGCTTTTGTAAGTGGCAATGCTCAGCTTACATCCACTACTATCAATACCATGAACCGGCAATCACAGGATCCGGTGGCCTTACAAAACACGAGCCTCATAGAGAACGGACAAAGTGATTTTATGCGAAACGGCTATCAGGCAGGAGCCGGTTTCGACTGGGAACCTACTTCCAAAGACAATATCACCGGAGGTTTTAACTACAATTCATTCGGCAGCAGCAATTCGGGCACAGCCGGCCGACAGACTGTATTGACAGATGCTTATGGCAACCAGCTTTCCAACGTGAACGATGGAATCAATACAGCCAGCAACTCCTCCGTGCAGTCCTATGACTATAACCTGAGTTATAAAAGAGTATTTAAGAAAGATGGCCCTCAGCTGGATATACTGTATAATTCATCCTACGGATCCAATTTCTCTTATTATAAACAGACACAGGAATATTTGTCTCCCGAATCAGTGTACAATGGATCGTACGGTAATAACCCTGGCACTTCCAAAGAAACCAATGTGGAGATCAATTATACCCAGCCCCTGAAGAAAGACGTGATTCTGGAAGCGGGAGTAAAAACAGTCCTTGATCAGATCAGCAGTACATCGGATGTATATCTGCTCAATACTAGCACGGGTAATTATGATTATAATACAACTCAATCCTCTTCACTTACCTACGACCGGAATATTTATGCAGGTTATCTCTCCGCTACATTCAAATTATTTCAGTTTCTGGATGTGAAAGCCGGAGGGCGCTATGAATACACCACAGCAAAAGCCGATTTTTCGGGTGTGGGTAACACCACCATCAATCCTTATGGAACCATTGCCCCTTCGGCTGTATTGTCTCATACCTTTGCCGGCAATCAGACACTCAAGATTAGTTATTCTCACCGGATTCAACGACCCGGATACAATGACCTGAATCCTTTCCTGAATGCAAGCGATCCACGAAATATTACTACCGGTAACATTGCCCTTCTTCCCGAACAAGCCGACAAGGTAGAACTCGGTTATAATAAAACCTTTGATAAGGGTACCACCTTTGTGGCAACCCTGTTTGCAAGACTGAATACAGATGATATTCAATCCTACACCCGTTTTTATCCGACTTACAAAATCGGAGATTCCACTTATGCAAATGTGGCTGTAACCACCCGTGAAAATATCGGGCATGAAAACAATCTGGGAGGGAATTTGTTTTTCTCCGTGCCTGTTAAATCAAAACTTACGCTTCGCTCGAATATTTCTGCATTTGAGCGATATATCATCACCGGACTTTCTTCCGGTGGAGATGTGCATGGTTTCAACTACCGTGTTAATTTAAATGCATCGTATGAAGTAAGCAGCTCCCTGAGTGTGGAAATATTTGGGAACTACAATTCCCTGAGGATAAATGCTCAGGGAACAATGCCAGCCTTTGCTACTTATAACTTTGCATTCCGCAAACAGTTCTTTCATAAAAAGTTCAGTATTGCAGCAACAGCGACAAATCCGTTTAATAAATACATTGATCAGCAAACGGTATTATCGGGAACTAATTTCAGCTTGCTCACCGATCGTCAGTTACCCTATCGTTCGTTCGGTATCAACCTCACCTATAAATTCGGCAAGCTCGAATTCAAAAAACAGAAAGAGGCCGAAGATCCCAATCTGACAGAGCCGCCACAGTAAGTCCGTATAACCTTCACACCCTTTTTTTAGTATGGATATTATCTTTCGTCACCTTCAGCCATCGGATGCCCTGGCATATCGGAAAACAAGACTTGAATGCCTTCGATCTTTTCCTGACAACTTTGGATCCACCTATGAAGAAGAAAGTAAAAAAACTGAACTCAAGTTTGAACAAATTATAAAAAAGGGAGATAAAGATTGTTTTATGATGGGTGCCTTTGACGGGGAACAACTGATAGGATTATGTGGTTTTCATTCAGAAGGTCGTCTGAAGACTAAACATCGCGGAGATATTGTACAGATGTATGTTAAGCCAGACTATGCTGGCAAACACGTTGGCCCCGCACTGCTCAGAAAAGCGATAGAAAAAGCCTTTCTGAAACCCGAAATAGAACTTGTTACACTGGGGGTCGTAAATGAGAATGCCAGAGCAATCAAGGTATATGAAAGGATAGGATTCAGGGAATATGGTCGCATTCCCCATTTTTTCAAATCAGGTACAACCTATCTGGGGCAACGTTTTATGATACTTGACAGAGAGACATTCCGGCCCTGAACCGTTCAGATCAGTTCTAATCACACACAATCAGATATCCCTGTTTCACATTAAAACGAAGAGTGGTATTCTTAAACTCGTTGATCCCAAATACACCATCAGGAGCATAAAGCAGTTCAGGGTTGTTAGGGTATACGGAAACATTCTCCAAAATAAAAGTATGACCGCCGGCGATAATCTTGAAACGGGGAAACAGAAAGGAGTTGATTTTCCGCACTCCTCCTGCAGAACCCAACACAATTGTTTTCTTCTTCGCCTTGCTTGTATCTATTTTTGTCAAAGCTGTCTCATACAAACCTGGCTGATCGCCTCCGGTATCGATAAAGAAAAAAAAGCCTTTTCCTGCTGAATCTTTACAGGCAATAAGAGGTGTACCATACCAGAAAAAATTATGCTCATCACTTTGATGACTGGACGACAGCCCTAATGAAATTACTTTTTCCTTGCCATGGATAGTCACATCCAGTTCCTGCAAAATATTCCAGCCTATGATACCATCTATCTTCAGAATGCGTATCCCCAGTACTCTTATTTCAAGACTTCTGTTGCTGAGGATGATGCACGGATGATGATATACTTTCATCTCTCCAATCTGTAAGGAATCAATCACCCCGGGAGAAACCGAAACTGTTTTGCCTGTTGCTGCCAAGGCCTGGCCTGCTTGACCTTTTTCTTCTTTTATTCCGCATTGTGCAGCCGTCCTTTCCGAAAGAACTGTAATGCCCGCACCCGTATCAAACCAGAAATGATAAGTCTTCCTGTTTATCCGAACCTCGACAATAGGGGTTCCCGAAGGACTTGGCTTATACGGAACATCAATCGACTTATTTAATTGTATTTGCTCAGCCGGATATTGGGTATAATATCGGGCGAGGGACAAGGAAGTGGTATCTTCTCCTTTCGCACAATGATGCCCCGAATAAGCTCCGATTATCTCCTTCCATCGCTTTTCAAAAAGACAAAGATTGATCAATGCGTCGAACAAACCCGTTGTGTCATTGTTTATGCTAGAAAGGTTGTTGCTCAGTATCGAGACGGCCTTTTCATACCTCCCCTGACGTACATCCTGTTTTACCTCCTGACGCAGACTTTCCAGCCGTATGCTTTGGGCAAACACCCATGTGGGAAAAAAGAATAGGAGAAAAATGCTTTTCATTTACCTGATAAGATGACAACTCAAAGCTATGAAAATTAATGTCGGCACCGGCTCCTGCATCTTCCACCACCGACAATTCTGTTAAAGGGAATTCCGTTATATTCGTGGTAAGATGCAGGCCATATTACATACCATAAAAAAGGTGTTCCATTGGATCTTTCTGATGCTGGGCATTTTTTTCTTTCTCCTCCTTGTTTTTTCCTTTACCCGTATCCCTTATGATGTAACAGCCTGGTTGGGCACCAGCAACAGTAAGTATATCTTTAAACCCGATGCCATTGTTTTTTTGGGAGGAAGTGGTATGCCAAGTGAAGCAAACCTGATTCGTCTGTATTATACGGCAGCGCTCTCGGTAAAATATCCTAAAAGCAAGATCTTTATTGTACATCCAAAAGATACCGCCGTTATCGGTGATATGCGGGAAGAGCTGATCCTGCGTAAAGCAGACTCCTGTCTTATCCGGATAGAAAAAAGAGGTACCAATACCCGTGAGCAGGCTTTGTGCCTGGCTCAGGACTTTCCGGAACTGCTTTCTACCAATCTTGTCCTTGTTACCAGTGCCGAAAACATGAGAAGAACGGTGAGCACATTTCGCAAAGCGGGTTTTATACATGTGGGCGGTCAGGCATCGTTCGAGAATGCCATGTTTGCTGATCTGGAATTTGACTATAAAAAGCTGGGAGGAAAAAAATATATTCCCGATGTAAGCTCCAACCTGGGTCTACGCTACAATTGCTGGAACTACCTGAAACTGGAAATCAATTGCCTGCGCGAATTCACTGCGATCCTATATTACAAACTAAATGGCTGGATGTAATGGGCTACAAAATAACTTCTCTGCCCGAACTCTATGATCTGCTTCCGGAAGAGGAACGCATCATCGTGGATATTCTCAGACAAATTGTAAAAGAAACACTGCCCGCCTATTGCCGCGAAAAAATCTCGTATAGCGTTCCGTTCTTTTATGGCCATAAAGGAATCTGTATTATATGGCCCTCTACTGTTCCCAGAGGAGGTATCAAAAAAGGTGTATTGATCGGGTTCTGGTATGGCTGCAAACTGGAAGACGTCGACAATTATCTGAAACACGGAAGCAACAAACAGATCTTTTACAAGATCTATACCACCCCGGAAGAGATTGATGAAAAAGCCATTCGTAAACTGCTTAAAGAAGCCGTAGCATTGGATAAACAATGGCCCGTCCGTTAACAATACCGCTTTTATCCTGCCCGCCTAATCCTTAAGACTGTAAAGTATCTTCTGGAAATCAGCTTTGAACTTATCTTTATTTTCGGCGGCGGCCCAGGAAAGAACTTTATAATAGGAAGTTTTTGTTTCTACAATCCCTACCAGATAATAGATATCTGCCTTGGCATCGGTATCATAATAACTCAGGTCAGCTTCTATAAAATTGGTTTCGCCCTTTTTCTGAGCCAACGGGGTAGAAACAACTGCTTTTTCAAGATCCTTGGTAAAGCCTTTTATAAAGTCATCATAAAACTCATTTATATTACTGTAATTCATATCCACATACCCCATCTCTTCCTTGTTATCCTCAATCACGAAACCGTATACATCTTTTACTACGCTTTTATATTGTACAGCGGCAGCAGCATTGATACCGGCAGTTTTGCTCATATAGTCAGGCAGACTTAGAAAGATAGGATGACCCACCTTATATTCTTTATAAACGGTTTGTGCTTTAGGCACTGAAACAGTAAATGCCAATATTATAAATAGAAACAGATTTGCTTTTTTCATGATCGAGGGGTATAGTTGTTGTTTTGCATTAGTGGGTTGAATTCAAAAATACTGAATAATTCTGAAGAGGGTGAAAATAGATTATCGTACCGGAAACAGATAGAGCTGACAACCCGTATTGGACAAATAGGAGGTGGTACTATCGCTTACAGTGGAAAAGTAAGACGTAGTATTATTGATCTGATACGAGATTCTGAGCCCGGAAGGGTCCGATATTTCAAGTGAATTGAGAACATTATTCTGAATCCGGAACGTGTGACTCAACTCATTCAGATGAGCCGTGCATGGACTGGCAATGGGGGTGCTTTGAGGCAGATTAAAAGCTCCGTACAGATTGACGAGGCTATCCAGATACACGCCTGCATAACGTATCTTGATCTTGGTTGAGCTGAGCCAGGTGCCTGCGGTGTAAGGAGCGTAGTTATAATCAATCAAGGAGATGTGAACGGTGACGGAACCATAGGTAACAGTCGGCTCTTTTTTACAGGAATCACCTGAAAGGAGGAATAAAACAAGAAAAATACTTATTCCTGATGTTCTGAAAGCCGTTTTCATGCTGGATGTTGCTACACCAAAGGTACAAAATCAGGGGGATAAAAGGAATGCTACTTCTTTTTATAAAGGCTTATAAATGGTAACCATCAGGGTATCTGCATTGAGTCCGGTAAAGATGCCCAGCCCGTTCGTCAGGTTGGTCTGAGGGTTGGTCAGATTCAGCGAGCTGCTACCATCATTATTGTATAACGAAGCATAATCCGGATTCAGATGATAAAGAATCATACGATGACGCCCGTAAAAATGAAATTCTCTCGAGTTGATCTGATACTGATTACTTTGAGTAGGCTGGTTTCGGAAAATCCGGGGAGGAGCTGTTTCATTCAAATTGATGGCAACCGGGTTCACCTCGATATTTTCCACAACAATTATATAATAGGATGCATCCGGATTGGACCAGCTCATGATAAAAGGATTCGGACGATACCCGCCCAACCCGCCTCCTCCACCTGTTGCACCTGTTCCTTCCTGCACGATTGACATCGTATCAGTCGATTCTGAATACCCGGTTGGTTTGGGCGGTATGCTGGTAGTGGCACTTACCGTTTTTCCATTGTAGGCAAACCGCAACCCATAGGTGCCATTTTTCGAGATAAACAGATTGCTGTCCACATAATTGCCATTGCCAAGTGGCTTCATCGTATAGACTGTATCGTTATAAATGATCTGAACATTCAATGCATTGATATTATCAGGAGCATAGGTAGCGGTGCTTGAAAATGCCACTTGTCGCGATATATTAAGTATTGGGGTTGTACCAGGTTCCAGATAACCTTGTACAACAGGCGTATCCGTAAAAGAAGGATCCGCTACTTCTTTTTTACATGAGCAAAAAGAAAGTAGCAGCAGCAGCAAACAACCTGTTTTCAACTGTTTCATTTGCATGTTATCGAAGCTTTAATGACAAAGTGATGTTTGGAACTATTCCCAGATAATCCACATCTGTTTCCACAATCTGCGAGCCCACAATCTGGTATGTTTTATACCATACATTAGCTCTGTTGTATACATTAAAGATGGAGAATCCTATATAACCAATATTTCTTCCCTCTGGTGTTTTGAGATTATAGTTGGCCGAAATATCCATGCGGTGATAATCCGGTAAACGGAGGCTGTTCTGAGAAGTAACGGTGAAAAAATCAGCTGTATTTCCATCCAGCAAAGTTACTCCATAAGCTCCTGAAGGCGCTGTATATGGTCGGCCGGTGGCATACACCCAGGTGGTAGAAAAATCCCAGCGCTTCCATTTATACAATAATATAATCTTAAACTCATTAGGCACATCCTGATCGGAAGGATAATCCGAATTGGAATACACGGAAAAATGATCCCTGGTCTTGCTCAGTGTGTAGCTGATCCAGCCGGTAAGCTTTCCGAATTTCTTCTGAGCGAGAAACTCTACCCCTTGTGCTGTTCCGGAACCGGTGTAAAAATTTTCGCTGTAATTGATTCGGGTAGGACTGACATTGAAACGCTGCGTATAATCTGTCAGATCGCTCAGTACTTTATAATACCCTTCCACACTAAACAAGTAACCCAATGTTTCATACGACACTCCTGAAATATAATGAAGGGCGTTACTTACCGGAATACGATTTCCATCGGAAAGAATCCAGAAATCCCTGCTACCCGACAGGATATCTTCACGCGTTACCCGGTTTACAAACTGGTAATAACTGCCGGTAGCGGCTTTAAATGACCATTTATCGTTGAAATTATAAATGGCAGAGAACCGCGGTTCGTTATACGTTTTGTTTGTCACATTGAAATAACTCCAACGGATACCCGGTGTTAACTGCAACTTGTCGTTAAAGAGTTTTATTTTATCCTGCAAATATCCCCCGCCCAGGAGGCCATAATTCCTTCTGTCAATGATTGTAGATGTGTCATTCTGACTGTAGTTATACGCTATATCATAATACGAAACAAAAGCCCCGAAGCCTACAATATTTCCCTTCAGCGGATTCCACTGATAATCCGACTTAAGGCTGTAGTCGATCAGGTTATTGGTTTCTATCGTCCCATTGCTAAACGTTTTGGTATTACCACTGGCATCCGTAATAGTTCCTGCGTTCGTTTTATCCCTATCGCTGTAATAGTTGGAATAACTGATCAGGGTATTGCTATAAAGTTTGGTATTCCACTTCCGCGCCCATTTCACTGCAGCACCCAGGTTGCCATAGCGGGTAAGATCGCTGTTCTGAATATTTATATTAATGCCCTGGGCAGCGAGAAAGGATGGGGTATTGAGATCAAATCCGTTATCCAGATTATCTGTGCTTGTAAAAAGACTCCCGGATATCACATCTTTATCCGAAGGACGGTAGGTGAGTTTGGAGTTTAAATCATAAAAATAGGATGCCGGAGTAGTCGCATTAGAACCTCCATGCCGCCCACCGAATCCGCCGCCGCCACCACTCCCGCCATTGGAAGCATTACTTACTGCTGTCGAGTTAAATTTGCTAAAGATCTCATCATAGATAGGTCCCTTAAAAGAACGGCGAAAGGCAGCGATAAAGGTCCATTTCTTCTTAATAGGGATTTCGGTAAAGAGGTTAAAACTGAGCAGACTTATTTCCCCACCGATATTAAAGTTCTTCTGATTTCCATCCTTGCTTGTCATCTCCACCACACTTGATATTCTTCCTCCGAATCTCGATTCGAATCCTCCCTTATACAACTCTACATCTTTGATGGCATTGGCATTGAATGCGCTGAAAAACCCGTAAAGATGATCCACATGATAAATGGTGATGCCATCATATAAGACAAGGTTTTGATCCGGGGTGCCTCCTCTTACATATAAGCCTGAAGAAGATTCAAAACTGCTCGACACTCCTGGCATAAGTTGAAAAGCACGCATAATATCCTTATCACCTACATTCGGAAGCTGAGCCAGTTTCTGCGGAGTCATTTTAAGTGTGCTTACTTCGGTATTATTCACATTCATAGCCGATTCACGCTGACCGGTAATTACTACTTCATTCAATGACCGTGACAAGGGCTCCAACTCGACACTCAATTGCTCTTTCGGCAGCTTTGGGGTAAGGTGAAATTCGGTAATCCGGAAACCGATGTAGTTAATCAACAATACCGAGGTGTCACTTGGTACATTGAGCAAGGTAAAATAACCATCGGCATTTGTTGTGACGCCTAAGGAGGTTCCGCGCACCCGTATCAGACAAAAAGGCACAGCTTCTCCATTACTTCTGTCTTTTATCTTTCCAGACAATATAAAATGAGTGGTCTGAGCCGGGCCACTATAATCATTGGTTATAACTGCTATTGGAGGAAGCGCCTTTTCCTTCGGTTTTTCCTGTGCCCAATCCGGTTCAGGGTCTTTTATGGGCTTGTCAGTTTCTGTCAGCTCTTGCTTCACCAAGTGAACAACATTATCAGGAGTGATCTTATACGTATAATCCGTGTTGCGTAAGGTAATTTTAATAGCTTGTTCGGCATCCGTTGAATGGAACCAGTAAGATATTTTTTTAGTCTTACAAAAGGCGGTATCATACTCTACTTTTACCCCGTATTTGTGATTGAACACACGATAAATAGAATCCAGACTATTGTAGCTGAAATATTCGTCAATATGGATCTGGGAAAGAGTCGCGTTCTGTGCTGAGGATATACCCGCATGCAAGCACAATAGCATGCAAGTCAGCATCACCCCTCTAAAATACTTTATATTGTGAATCATATTAATTCAACAAATATTAAATAATAAGGCTAAGTTTAAAAATGGAATCTACTGTAAGATGTTAATAAGCGACAGAATGGACGAATCTGCCGATCGGGCAAAGAATATTCCAGGAGGCCCATAAAGAGCGCTTTTTTTGAATAACAGAGCGGAAATAATTTAATTTTGCTAAAATCGCTAATCCTTATTGTCATGAAATCTCTTTCTTCTTTCTTGTTTCTTGTAATTTGTATTATAATTCAGGGGTGTACTGCATCAACCCATCTTGGGAAAGCAACCGTTCCTAAACCTGATAAAAATGAGGCAGATGAAAAAAAATGGTTTGCTTATTATGAGGACCAGCTTGATGCATATGGTGGCAACGCTGTGGCCCCGGCCGGGGCAGTTATAGAAGAGCAGGGATATACACCATCGGAAGGAACTTATAATCAGGCCGCCGTCGATGGTTATGAACAAGCCCGGCTGGAACGTATGGTAAAAGAAAAGAAAGTGGCCACACGCAGCGCCGCAGTGCTGATTACCTCCGTTACAGCAGTCTGTCTGCTGCCATTGCTTATCCTGATTCCGCTATTGCACAATAACAACCCATAATTATTATCTCTGGCCCCTTGAGCGCTCATTTTTAGATACACATTAATAGGTATTTGTTTTAGGAAATGTTAAAATTTCCTAAATACTCAACCATGAAGGATTCATGACGTCTCACTCATAGCTAACCATCCTAAACCCCTGTTACTATGAAAACCATCTTCATCCCCCTGCTCCTTGCGGCCTGTGTTTTAATTCAAAGCTGCAACGCATCCGCCCATCTTGGAAAAGTAAGTGTTCCTAAACCGGACAAGAATGAAACTGATGCTACTGCATGGTTTGTTTATTACAAAGATCAACTGGATGGTTATGGGGGCAATGCTGTTGCACCGGCAGGAGCGGTAATAGAAGAGGAAGGCTATACCCCTTCTGAAGGAACTTATAATCAGGCCGCCATAGATGGATATGAACAGGCAAGACTGGACCGATCCGTTATAGAAAAGAAAGTAATGAGGCGCAAAGCCTGGGGCCTGGGAGGAGGAGTCACCGCAATTACTTTATTCCCTTTCCTTATCCTGATTCCGATTCTTCACAATGCCAACACCCCGGGTGCATAATCATGCTTTTGTTTAAGCGAATTCCGGCAAAACCAATTTTGTTTCTGCCTTTTTAGGGTAAAAACCGGTAAACGGGAAAGACGGGGTGTATTCCAACCCTGTTTTCCTGCATTTAAATAAAGAAGAAATGATATTGATTTTTTGCTACCGGGGCCTCAAATTTTATCTAAATTTAATTAATTTCATATATAATGTTTATTATGCGTGTTTCTTGACAATACATTCATTTATGCTTTACATCATTTCATTTCGATAGTCTCCTTTTTTAGCTTTCACTCACAGCCACACTTTCCTTATTTCTACGTATGATTCATTTCCAAAGAAACAACACCTATGTTTCGGGAGATGCCTTTTTTACGAAACAAGAAAATTAGAAGGCCTCTACTTTGCATGGTTTTTTCACAACATTCATAGGTACATGATCTTCTCTTAAAGGATGCTCTGTTAATTTGCACTGTATAATGCAATGAATCGATAAACAAACAAAATTCAATTTATGTAATAACCGGAAGGCATTCCAATGAACAAGATTACAGGACTGATTTGCATTCTAACTTTCTGGCCTTAAAAAAGGCTTCCATTATATACAGCTTCGTATGCAGATGAGTGAAGACGAAGTCCAGTTCATGTTTATTAAATTATGAATACGCCTACCCTTCTGGTGTCAGCATTTTGGCCCGGACAAAAACAGGTGACCCGTAAGTCGCCTGTTTTTTTTAGAAATACGTGTTTGTACTTAGGTTTAAAATAAATCATTGAATGAAGAGTTAAGTCTCTGGTAGCTAGGAAACTATTGCTGAAATCAAGATAAGTTGTCCTAAATACACTACTTCAATCATATATGATTTTGGTTTGAAGCGCCTCTTGCTTATATCCAATTTTGTTATGGTTCATTGGCTCTAATGAAAATGAGAAAAGAAAACAGGTATAATAAGTATTGTTTTACACGTGTATGCTTCTTTGAACTGCTCTGTTGAAAGTCTGCCCAGCCGGGTCATTCACTATAAAAAGGATTATCTGAAAATCCTGAATGTAACCAAGGCAATCAAATCAGTTGAAAAATCATGGGAACAGATCACACCACCTTACAGGGTATGATCCGTTATCGCCACCCCTGATCTTTCTCTGTCAGTTTCTCAGAAGCACCATGCAAATTCCAAACAACAACCATTATGAATGTAATAGATCTTCCCGAACCTCCTCCTGTCAAAAGGATCCCTGTAAAAAGGACACCTGTTGTCCCACCCCCTTCGACAGACTCGTCTCCATTAAAGAATATAATCATGACAGAGGCTGGAAAGGGGGTAGCCAAATTTATCACCGAGCAGATAGACCTATGCAAAAAAGGAGTGCTGCTGCTTAGTACCAACGGACAACACTCCTCCCCTGGTACCGACCTGCAACGTGTCCGCTCCTTCATTGATTTGCAGTTGATAAACGGTCAGACAAAAGAGCTCGATCATTTCTTTCAATCCATATACTCCCGCTTACCAGATGCCGGTATTTACATAGGATGTGTGGAGAGTAACTCCATACGGAAGGAACGGGTGTATCGCAGATATCCACGAAGGCTGGCCCGGGCAGTATGGCACTTCGATTTTGTTTTCAATCGCGTAATTCCTAAACTCGGTGCCACTCGCGGATTATATCGCTTCATCTTACCAGGTCGTAAACACTTTCTTTCCAAAGCCGAAGCATTGGGGCGCCTCAGCTATGCCGGATTCGAAATCATCGGTCATGAACTGATTCATCACCGCTTCTACTTCTCTGTTATCAAAGTAAATAAGGCTGCTAACACACGCAAGCCTTCCACCGGACTATTTTTTCAGATGCCCCGTATCAGTAAAGGAGGAAAGAGTATCGGCATCTATAAAATAAGAACCATGCATCCTTATTCCGAATTCCTTCAGAACTACGTAGTAAAAATGAACGGATACAATGAAGTTGGAAAACCCAACCGTGACTTCCGTCTGACCAGTTGGGGAAAGATAATCCGCAAACTGCATCTGGACGAAATTCCACAGTTCTACAACCTGATCAAAGGTGATCTTAACCTGGTAGGTGTTCGTCCTATCAGCAAATTCGGATACGAATCCCTCCCCTCTGACCTGCAACAGGAGAGGATCAAATACAAACCTGGTTGCATACCACCTAATGTATCGCTTGGCATTACCGGATTTAACGGGGTCATTAAAGCGGAACGGATTTATCTCAGCGAATTGAAAAAACATGGCTATATCATTAATATCAAATATTTCTTCATGGCAGTCTATCAAATTGTTCTGCGGAAAAATGAAAGTGCCTGATGCCTTTTAATAATGATCTGTGTACAGCCTCCTTCGGGTTCCTACACATTTACCATGTTGCAAAGCAGAAAATACGTTTCAAAATTCATCCTATGAATCCCTTTATTCTGATCCGGAAAATAATGGCACTCGTATTACCGGTTCTATTCCTTAACTCTTGCGTACCCCAGCATAAAATAGTGTATGCTCAGAGCAAAGAGAAAGACAAGCCCGAATCCTACCCTGTCCTGAGTAATAAGAGTCTTAAAATAGAACCGTTCGATATGCTGTACATCAGTATTGGTAGTGCAAGCGGCGAACCAACGGAATATAACTTCTTCAATCAGGATAAACAGAATTACAATTCCATGACGGAGCTTTCCTTATCAGTGCTTGGTTATACTGTCAATGATTCCGGAGCCATTACCTTACCGGTGATTGGCAAACTGCATCTCCAGGGGCTTACCCTTGACCAAGCATCATCTCTTATCCGCGATTCTACAAAAAGCGTTATCAGTCATCCTATTGTCTCTGTTCGCTTCGTAAACAATTCCATCACTGTGCTTGGAGAGGTAGGAAAAGCCGGTACTTATCCTTATCCCAATGAACATCTCACCATTTTTTATGCGCTCGGCCTTGCCGGTGATATAACGGAATATGGCAACAGGAAAGAAGTCGTACTCATACGTGAAACTAACAAGGTGATTCATAAATACTATCTGGATCTTACCTGTGACGACATTTTCAGATCTGATTTTTACTACCTCCGCCCCAACGATGTTTTATATGTAGCTCCATTACAGGTAAGGCGCTTTGGCATGAAAGAATACCCATTTGCACTCGTTGTATCAGCTGTTACAGCTGTTTTTCTGGCACTTTATTATATAAAAAAATAATTCAAGTATGGATCAGTCTTCTGAAAGCTATCATTATCTGAAATCCGCTGTCCGCATCATGAAGCAGCACTGGCTCATCTTTTTTCTTTCCACCTTTCTGTTCACCGGCCTGGCTTTTTTCCTGAACTGGTATATCCAGCCTGTTTATGAAGTGGGTAGCACCATCCTGATAGAAGAGGAACCTGTAGCCAACAAACCAGACCCTTCCAAAGAATTTATGAAAAGCTTTTCCATCTTTTCCGAAACCAACGACATACAGATGGAAATCCTTAAACTAAAATCCATTTCGCTCATATACAAGGCACTGGAAAATATTCATGCACACATCAGCTATTATGCCGTTACCGGGATCAGGACAGAAGAACTTTATACCGATTCTCCTTTTAAAGTCGACTTTTTCAGCGACCATGTTCAGGCCGCCGGGATTCGCTTTCGTATCCTTCCATTGTCACCTACCCGATTTCGCTTACTTACCGAAAAGAATGATGACCCTGTTTATCTGTGCAATTACCCGGAACAGCATAGTGTAATAGCTCCTTCTTTTCAGGCAAATAAGGAATACAGCTATGGTGATACCATCCGGTCTTCCTTTTATAGTTTCCGGATATTCTGCAAAAAAGAAAAATTATGGTACCATCCCGCCGAAACCAAATATTTTTTCCTGTTTAACGATCTGAATATGCTTGCTTATACCTATCAGAAAGAGATCAAAGTGGAGCAGCTATCCAAAGATGTACATGCGGCCAGCATAAAGATCAAATCCAAAAATGCAAGGAAAGGCATTGACTTTATCAATTCCCTTACTACAGCTTACCTGCAACACAATATGGATAAAAAGAATTTTCTTGCCGAGAATACCATCCGGTATCTCGACAAACAACTACAGGTAATAGAAGATTCACTGAATCTGACAGAAAACAACTTACAGCAATTTCGTTCCACAAAAAAAATCATGGAGATGGCTCCCAAGTCGGATCAGGAGTTTAAAAGTGCCACAGAGCTGGAGGGTCAGAAAGAAGAGTTGAAAGCTAAATCCGAATACTATCATTATATAAAATCGTCGCTCGACAACGGCAAGGATCAGAGCACCCTTCTTGTACCTTCCTCTATGGGCCTGGATGACAATGTCCTTACAGGTCTTATAGAAGAATACATAAAATTCAATAACGAGCGCAACAATCTTATTGAGGAGAAACAGACCAGAAGCCCATTTTATAAGAGTTTGACAATAAAAATAAAAAATCAGAAAGCTACACTTTCTGAAAATGTCAATCATTTGATTCATACCAACAATCTGTTACTGGCATCAATCAGCTCCAGGCTGAAAAATAAAAACAAACAGATTACCGAGCTTCCTGTTACCCAGCGTGAAATGGTAGGAATTGAACGGAAATACAAACTCAATGATAACCTGTATAATTATCTGTTACAGAAAAAAGCGGAAGCGGAAGTTGCCAAAGCATCCAACATACAGGAAAACGATATTCTGGAAACAGCACGGCTTTTGCAACCTAAGCCTGTATTTCCTGACAAAACCCTTAATCTGGGACTAGGGATAATTATTGGTTTGTTGGTTCCCTTTGCCGGTTATGGGCTTAATAATTTTATGGATCAGACAGTTCAAGGGGAACAAGCGGTGAGCTCCATTACACGAATTCCTTTTTTGGGTCGCATTTATCATAAACGAGGCCGCAAGCCTTTATCTGTACTTATGGATGCACCCAAATCGGCTATCTCTGAATCTATCCGCACGGTAAGAACCAATCTGGATCACTTTTTGAAAGGTGAAGAACATCAGATTATTCTTCTTACTTCCAGTTTGCCGGGAGAAGGAAAATCATTTACAGCTCTTAACCTGGCTACGAGTATGGCACTATTGGGGAGAAAAACCGTATTGCTCAGCTTCGATATTCGCAAACCGGGAGTCTACCCTTTGCTCAACCAGGATTGTCAGTTGGGTATTACTTCGTTGTTATCCGGAAGAGCTACTATTGATGAAGTGCTTGAAACCACTTCCATACCACTGCTCGACTTTATAGGATCGGGGCCGGTGCTTCCTAATCCGTCCGAACTCATTGGATCTGTTAATACCGCTCCACTCCTTGCCGAGTTAAGAAATCGATATGCCTATGTATTTATTGATACTCCTCCTTTGGGACTGGTAACGGATGCTTTGCTACTGGTGAAGTACGCCGACCTGAAGATTTTTATCGTCCGCGACAGACACACACCAAGGGCCGTACTTACTCATTTGCTGAAAGAATTAGAAGATAAGGATATAAGCCAGTTTTTCTGGCTTCTCAACGATGTAGATGCAAAAGATACCTTTTACGGAAAAAAAAGCGAATATTTTTCACAAGATTAAACGGAAGAGTCCGGTAGTACCGGTTTGCTTTCAGACATCATAACATGATATGCTCTTCTTAAAAAATCACGACATAAATACCCGTTCGGCCAGAGCGGCAAGAAATATTCTGGTTTCTTTCATTATAAAAAGCATTAGCGTACTCATCAATATGGCGCTCGTACCACTCACTATTCACTACCTGAGTCCTGCCAAATATGGGGTATGGCTCACTATAAGCTCTATGCTGGGATGGATCAGCTTCTTCGATATTGGCCTGGGCCATGGCTTACGCAACAAACTGGCAGAAGCACTGGCAAGAGGAGAAATGCATAAGGCTAAAGCTTATGTAAGCACGGCCTATTTCTCCATCACCATTCTTTGCTGCTTTCTTTTTCTGACGTTTGTCGTCATTAACAATTTCCTGAACTGGAATCAGTTGCTACATATACCGGTACAAATAGATGAAAATATGAGAGCCATCACCTTTGTTCTCTTTTGCACTTTTTCAATTCAATTCATTCTTCAACTTATCAATAGTATTCTTCTCAGCAATCAGCAGCCGGCAAGAGTCTCGCTTTATAATATGGTATCCAATCTGCTGGTGCTGATTGCTATTGCCGTACTCATAAGGTATACCCGCGAATCGCTCATGCATATTGCCTTTGTCTTTTCCTTTATTCCGGTTCTGGTGCTGGCCGTTGTAAATATTTACTATTTCAGAAGCCCCTTCAAAGATTTTGCTCCAAGCCGCAAGGAAATCGATTTCCAGGTCTTACGTGAAGTCCTTAGCCTGGGGCTCAAATTTTTCATCATACAGATATCGGTATTGGTATTTTTTCAAACAAGCAATTTTCTCATTTGCCGCTTTTTTTCTCCCGAATTGGTAACCCCATACAATATTGCCTTTCGCTATTTTGGTTTGATTACGATGGTGTTCAGCATCATTACAGCGCCCTACTGGTCGGCCTGTACCGAAGCATACATGAAACAGGATCTGGGATGGATCCGTACTTCGCTCAAACAGCTGTTTCGCATCTGGCTGCTCTTAGTAGCGGCTGCTATAGCCATGCTCTATTTCTCCGACTATGCTTACCGTTTCTGGGTGGGTGATCAGATTCATATCGACTTCCGGATTTCTTTCTTCATGATGCTTTATACCCTTGTTGTAAGCTTCGGAAATATTTACATCATCGTACTTAATGGTATCGGCCAGATCCGCTTACAGATGCTGGTTAATGTCATCGGAATGCTTTTGTTCATACCCCTTTCCTATTATCTGGCAGTCACCTTACACATGGGAATTTCCGGAATGATTATCGCAACCATTATCTGTAGTATATATGGCACGGCTATAGCCCCCTTTGAAGTCAAAAAATTATTACTCAATAGTGCTAAAGTATAAGTTGTTTTTATTTTGCTTATGAACATCAAAAAGGTAACGGATTATGGAATGCTGGCAGGTCTCATTGCGGTGAGTGGGTTCCCATTTTTTATGACCGACCAGCTCAATTTCTTCATTCTCTTTCTGATTGCGGCTTTTGTATATGTTAAACGCAGTATTGTTTTTGATTATCGGACCCTCTCCGTAGTTGCTCTTTTCCTATTGGTTGAGATTCTCCAGTTTGTTTTCATTAAACCCTTTGACCCGGTGATGATTTCAGGAACCCTTATTCGTATCTTTTTGAGCCTTTTTGTCGCGAGCCTGCTACGTGATAAGTTCAGCGGGTATTATGTCAATATCCTTTATTTTTTCTCGATTATCAGTTTTCTCTTTTTCATTCCTTCTCTGCTCGTGCCTGCTTTCTTTAATTTCTTCGTAAGCTCGGTATGTCCTTTTTTCACTCCGCTAACCGTCGATCCCGATGGTTTTTATATCGTATGGCCTACCAACATTCTTTTCTGCTTTCATGAATGTGTGCTTACAGAGTTCAGAAACCCAGGACCTTTCTGGGAACCGGGGTTATTTGCTGTCTTTCTTAATCTGGCTCTGATCCTGAACCTTATTAAGGAAAAGAAACTCTGGACTCGCAAAAATACGGTACTGATTTTGGCTCTGATAACCACCTTTTCCACAGCCGGCTATATTGCTTTTTTTGTATTACTCATCTCTTTTTATCTGGTGGATCAAAGTATGATTAAGAAGATATTACTCACTGCTATTTTGCTGCCAGTGTTGCTTACGCTTTATTTTTCACTTGAATTTCTTCATACAAAGGTGGAAGAGAATATCAGTCTTGCCGGTTCTACTACTTCGTCACGTTTCGGAAGCGCCTCTGTTGACTTTGCGGATTTTACACAAAGTCCATGGATTGGATGGGGACGTGGCGTAATGCGTTATGGGGGACGATCATTTGCCTTTTTCTCGGAAGATCAGCACCGAAATAACAGCGTAACCGATTTGCTGGCCACCTATGGGATCTTCCTTTTCCTGACCTTCTTTTACCATTATTACCAGTCACTAAAGGCTCTTTGCAGGACAAGTAATTTCAGAACCGCCTTTGCCGGCTATGCACTGATCGTCATTCTCATGCTGGGTTTCAGTCAATCCATATTTATGAAACCTTTTTTTTACAGTCTGCTTTTTATTCATTACACCAGTGAGTCAGCTTCACCACAGCTGGCGGCCATTCACCATTAATCAGGAAAGCGATGAAAATATTCATTGATATAGGACATCCGGCTCACGTTCATTACTTCCGCCACTTTTCGCGAATGATGAAAAGGAAGGGCCATGACATCTTCATTACCGCCAGGGATAAGGAGGTCACATTTCAACTACTGGATTATTATCATCTTCCTTATGAAAACAGGGGCAAAGGGAAAAAAGGATTCTGGGGCAAGCTTATTTATCTTTTTCAGGCCGATGTATTTCTTGTCCGCAAAGCTCTTCGCGTAAAGCCTGATCTGTTTTTGAGTTTCGGTTCTCCTTACGCGGCACATGCAGCCTGGTTTTTAAGAAAACCACACATCGCTTTCGATGATACGGATCATAATCCTTTTGAGCAGTTTTTGTATGTTCCTTTTACAGAGTCTATCATCACTCCCTGGGTTTATAAAAAAGATTATGGGAAACAGCACGTACGTTTTAAAGGTTTTATGGAACTCTGCTCACTTTATCCCGGGCGTTTTCATCCAACACCAGCCGCCGATCTACTTGCCGAGCGGAAAATTCAGCCGGGGCCGTATGTTATTCTGCGCTTTGTTTCCTGGGATGCCAGTCATGACATGGGGCTCAGCGGTTTATCCCTGAAAGAAAAATATCAGCTGGTAAAAACATTATCCCTGCATGCAAACGTTCTCATTTCATCTGAAACCGTTTTACCTGATGATCTTAAGCCACATGCTTTTCCGTTACATCCGGCACGTATGCACGACTTGCTTGCGGGTGCCGAGCTTTTGGTGAGCGAAAGCCTTACCATGTCGGCAGAAGCTGCTTTCCTTGGCACCCCTGTTATTTGTATCAGTCCCGCAAAGGCAGGCACCCTGGATGAAGAGGTGAGACTCGGACTTATAGAGCTATACCGTACCAGTGCAGGTATGCTGGAGAGAGCACTGGAAGTGATAAGCGACAAAGGATATAAAGCCCGTTTCCGCAAAAAAACCCAGGACATCGTACATAACCTCTGTGATGTAACAGCATTGATGGTTTGGCTGGTAGAGCACTATCCTGCCAGCTTTCACAAGTTGAAAGAGCATCCTGCCTTATTAATGAATTTTATACCTGCATCTAAAAAGTCCGAACCACAACTAACAAACGTCTAGCCATGGCAACTCCAAGAGATTTTACCCTGACGGCTTATGAATTGTTACTGACTGCCCTGAAAGCCCGGGGCTATGCGTTCCACACCTTTGAAGATTACCTCGCTCACCGCCCCACCGGAAAGGTGATCCTGCTTCGTCATGATGTAGACCGCTCTCCCATCCATTCCTTACGCGCTGCTTATCTGGAAAAAAAACTGGGCATCCGTTCCAGTTATTATTTCCGTATTGTAAAGCAAAGCAATGATCCGGATATGATACGCTCCATTGTATTGCTCGATCATGAAATAGGATATCACTATGAAGATCTGGCATTATGCAGCGGCAACAAGGAAAGAGCCATTCATTCGTTTGAAACCAACCTGTCCTATTTCCGTCAGTTTTATCCTGTCAGCACCATTTGCATGCATGGCAGCCCCCTCAGTGCCTGGGATAATCGCAAGCTTTGGGAATCCTATCAATACAGCAGCTATGGCATTACTGGCGAACCTTATTTTGAATTGGATTTCAGCCAGTTTCTTTATCTCACTGATACGGGGCGGAGATGGAACGGCGATAAGGTAAGTGTGCGTGATAAAGTAACATCTCCATACCGTTACGAATTCCGATCCACTTTTGATATTCTTGACAAGCTCGACGAGCTTCCTGCCCAGCTGATGATTACCACCCATCCCCAACGCTGGGATAATGAATTTTTACCCTGGGTAGGTGAACTCGTGTTACAGAATATTAAGAACAGCATGAAACGATTTCTTGTGAACTCCTGAAGCCATGTGCGGAATAGCCGGAATTATACATTTTTCAGGTGCTGCTGTCGATCCTTCGGATATAGTCACCATGCTTAATCAGATCAGGCACCGGGGACCCGATGACGAAGGCATTTTTACAAGCGGGCCGGTAGGGATGGGTCATGTACGGCTCAGCATCCTTGATTTGTCTTCGGCAGGGCATCAGCCTATGTGGTGCAACAATGGCAGATACTGCATTGTATTTAACGGAGAGATTTACAACTACCGCGAGTTGAAAAGTGAGTTGAACAGGAAATATGATTTCAAATCCCTTACCGATACCGAAGTGCTGTTGGCTTCTTATCTGGAGTGGGGAGAAGAATGCCTGCATAAGCTGAACGGTGACTTTGCCTTTGTAATTTATGATAGCCAGGAGAAGACTTTTTTCGGTGCACGTGATCGCTTTGGCATCAAGCCTTTTTATTACCGTCATAACCAGGACCGGCTTATGTTTGCTTCCGAGATCAAGGCATTACTTCCTTTTGACACCAAGCCTGTTCCCAACAATAAAATAATTTTCGAATACCTGGCTTATAACCGCACCGACCAGTCGGAAGAAACCTTTTTTAATTCTATTCATAAGTTAAAACACGGACATTGCTTTACCCTGGCCGGTAATCTTTTAAAAATACGTCGATGGTATTCTCTCTCTGATCAACTTCACTATCCAACCTCGATGAAGCCGGAGGAGTTTCGCGAAGAGTTGAAGAAGTCGGTGGGCCTGAGGCTGAGAAGTGATGTTCCTGTTGGAGTATGCCTGAGTGGCGGTATCGATTCGTCTTCCATCACATCTATTGTATATGATGATTTTAAACAGCACGACATACAAACCTTCTCTGCCGTATTCGATAAAAATGAGAGAGTAGATGAGAGTCGTTTTATCCGCTCTTATCAGCCCTTGCTGCGTCATATGCATTTTATTCGTCCCAGCGCTGATACATTTTATGAGGAATTCCGGTTTTTTATCGAAACCCAAACGGAGCCTACGCCAGGTGTTAGTCCTTATGCACAATACAAAGTGATGCAGGCAGCTCATGGTAGTGTATCGGTTACACTGGATGGCCAGGGCGCCGATGAGATGCTGGGCGGCTACAATTATTTTTACGGCAGCTATTTCAAAGAGCTGCTTACCAGCGGACGACTCCTTTCTTTGCTAAGCGAAGGTGGAGCTTATTACCGCAAAAATGAATCCCGTGAAGCCTTTGCCTATTTTGCATACTACCTCCTTCCTCCTGCCGCCAAAAGCTATTTCGGAATCCGGAACGGAAGTATTTCGCGCGATTTTTATCAGGCCCATTACAAGGAATCTAACCTGTCCAAACAACTGCACAGCCCCCGTTCGTTACACAGTTTCTTCCTCCAGCATTTTGAATATAAACTGGAACACCTCCTTAAATGGGATGATCTGAACTCGATGCGGTTCTCCATCGAGTCGAGGGTTCCTTTTCTGGATCATCATTTAGTGGAGAAAACACTTTCCCTGCCTTCGGCAATGGTAATGAAAAAGGGTATCAGCAAATATATTCTACGCGAATCCGTAAAAGACATCCTTCCTGCGGCCATCTATAACCGCACCGATAAGATAGGGTTCGATACTCCAGCCGATGAATGGCTACGAACTCCTCTGTTTAAAGAATACATACAGGCATTACTACATTCCTCCTCATTTGCGCAAAGGGGGTATTTCAATCCGAAGGCCTGTCTTCGTAACTATCAGCTTCATCTGAGCCGAAAAGCTAACCTGTCAAAAGAAATATGGAAATGGATCAATTTAGAACATTGGTTCCATCAGTTTATCGATAAGGAACACAAGCAAACTATTTCCGAAACACCTGCTTTATTAATACGTGGATAAATGAAATTTCTTTTTTTTCTATTGTCTTATGCGAGTCTCTTTCTGATTCTGTCTGAAAAAGAGATTTCTGTTAACCGTGTACAGCCACCCGAGTCCATTGACCGTGCTTTCCCTCCGCGATCACATGCCATTATCATAATAGCTAACCCTGGCAGCGGGCACAATCTGCAACCATTTCTGCAGGCAGCTATCGATTCGGCCCGCGATGGAGATGAGCTGCAATTGCCGGAAGGAGCATTTACCATATATAAAACAGTAAGAATCCATAAATTCATTTCTATGCATGGGGCAGGTGCTGGAAAAACACTTTTGTCCCGACCGGAGAATATGCCCGACAGTATTCTTGCTTCCGATAGCATGAAATGCCTTTTTCAGTTTGCCATTCAACGGGAAGAGTTTAGCCATATTGTTATATCCGACATTTGCTTTCAGGGTAAACGCCCTTGTGTTCACACCGGTGATGGCGGCTCCATGGCACCTGATATTGGATTGGAGTTTATCCGTTGTCTTGGATTTACCGTGACCCGGTGCCGTTTTGAAAATTTTGGCAATGCAGCTATTTCAGTTATCCATAGCGACAGCAAGGTAAATGGACTCATCAGCAAGAACCAGTTTTATCATAATGTAAAAGGACCGGAAGGTCTCGGCCTGGGGTATGGCATTGCGATATTTGGAGAGAATAAGGAATGGACATCTTTACCGGGTTTTGGCACAAGCAATTTTATTTTTGTAGAAGAGAATACGTTCTCTTCTCATCGCCATGCTATAGCGGCTGGCGGCTGCGGACGTTATGTTTTTCGTCATAACATGGTGCTGAATAATTGCATAGGGCCCCATTCTGCACAAGCCATTGATGCACATGAAGCCCGTCAAAAACCGGGATTGAATTACTACAGCACACGGGCCGTTGAGATTTATGAAAACCGCATTATCAACACCACCTTCAAAGACGGAAGCGCTATTGTTCCAGGCAGAAGTGCAAAAGATCTGGTAGAGAATGCCATAGTCATTCGCGGGGGAGAAGCTCTTATTCATGACAATACGATCCAGGGCTACCGATTCGGCATCGGGCTCATCAATTTCGAAGTCACTACATCCGATCGCTATCCTTTATTTACACAACCCGGATATGCCAGTGCCATAAAATATGGTTCCACACATAGCGGATCCGACTCCATCTATGGTGATGGCGATCTTTTTGCGTGGAACAATAGCTTCTCCCCGTATCAAAGCACCGATACCTCATCTATGTTCTATAATTACCAGCCTGCTTATTTTAAGGAGGGAAGAGATTATCATCTGCAACCAAAACCATTATATCATCCATACCCCTATCCCTTCATTTCTTTGGAAACTCAGAATGAATAATGCTGTAACAGTTCCCGAAACAGGAGCACATTCTTTATCCGGTTCAGCCTTGCTCACGGCAAACCGGCAGATTTGTGTAGTAATACCAACCTATAACAGGGTTGACCGCTTGCGTATGTTGCTTAGCCAGCTATCAACACAAGTTATTCCCAAAGGTTATGACTTGCTGCCTCTTGTGGTCAACGACGGATCACCGGATGATACAGAGCAGATGCTAAGAAAAGAATTTCCTTTTTACTTTTTTTTAACAGGGCCCGGTAGCTGGTGGTGGACCAAATCGGTTAACGAAGGTATGAAGTATGCTTTGATGCATTTTCATCCCGACTATTTCTTATTTCTTAATGACGACTCTCAGCTTTCTTCCGGTTATTTGCTGAAGCTCATGAAAGCTTCTGAAACAGCCGGGGCTAACAGTATCATCGCCAGCCTCTCAGTAAATGACACCCTTCCTCATCAGGTAAGTTTTTCAGGTGTTCGTTCTATTAACTGGCGAACCTTAAAAAAAGAAACCTATCATAAAAATTTTGAGTTGCTTGAGCATCTTCCCTCTTCCGGTTTGGTTCCTACTTATGCACTCAATGGGAGGGGTACACTGATAAGTGCAGGCATTATTCAAAAACTTGGCTTTTTAAATGAGCGGGCCTTTCCACAGTATGGGTCGGATGATGATCTGGCTTTAAGGGCGTGGGAAAAAGGAATTCCTGTGCTGCTCTCCTATTCCTGCCATGTATACGATAGTCTTCATGATACTTCCAGGGGCAACCCTTTTCGTCAGGATCCGTTGCCTGTATTTATCAAAAGTTTTTTCACCTGGCACTCCGTCAATTATATACCCAAACAATTTCGCTTCTTCTCCCGTCATGGCATCCGCATCCTGCTGCCTTTTTATATGGTCAAATTCATTGGAGGTACTGCTTACGCTTATTTTTTTAAATATAAAAAAACAACCCCATGAACTACAGCATCATCACCCCCACGAAAAACGAAGGACAGTATATTGAAAAGACGATACGGTCCGTTATCTCTCAGGAAGTTTTGCCCAATGAATGGATTATAATGGACGACGATTCTTCCGATGCCACTTCACAGATTGTGCGTCGCTATCAAAAGGACTATCCCTTTATACGTTATGTGCTCTTGACCCAGTTTCGGCAAGATTTGCTGAATACGGGAGGACGGGTTGCTGCCATTCTGAACCATGCCGATGATCTCCGGTCGTCCTCAACCGATTTGCTGGCGCGGATTGATGCTGATACTAATTTTGCACCGGACTTTTTCCGGCGCATGATACGTGAGTTTGAAAAAGATCCCATGCTGGGAATTGCTTCCGGTCATCTGGTGGAAAACGGAGTCCCCGAAAAACGATCAGACTGGGTCAATGGGCGGGGCGCCAATCTCATGATACGTCATGATTGCTTTGTACGCATCGGTAAATTTTTTATTTCCAAAACCCGTGGAGAAGATACACTTGCTTTTGTTGCGGTAAGAGCCCTGGGATATAAAAGCAGGACATTTCATTACTATTTCAACCATCTAAAGCCGGAAGGAATCCGTGCTTCCAAACTCAAAAATCATTATGTGACCGGATTTTACAAAGGATCTATCCCCTACCGCCTGTCTTTTTTCTTCGGCACCTTTACACGCGATCTTCTTAAAAAGCCTTATCTGCTGGGTGCCATGATGCAGTTATATGCCTATTGTATCTCACGATATGTATTGCGCTATAAGCCCTTCCCGTCTTTTGTTTCCATGCAACTGAGGGAGGAACAAAAACTGAAACTAAAAAAAGAACTAGGCCTCTGATGGCATAGATGCAAAACCATGATTCAACAACTATTTGTCAACCCGTCTAACGTGCTGGAAGTATATAATAAAATAAAGAGAGCCTTTGCGTGCTGGATTATAAAGGAGCGAAAGGTTCTGGATTTGTCGGATGCCATGATATCCTTTTCATTTGATGATGTACCCGATTCTGCATTTTCAGAAGGACGCTCCATCCTTAAAAAGTATGGATACCGTGGCACCTATTATATCAGCCTGGGGCTGCATGAAAATGATGCGCCCGACCCAGTACTCTTTGATGCCGGGCTGCTGGAAGAGATTGTTGCCGAAGGCGGAGAGCTTGCATGCCATACCTATAATCATATCCATTTTTACAACGCCAACAGCCAGGAGGTGATTGATGAACTGGAAAAAAATCAGAAGAAGATGGAGGAGCTGATACCGGGATATCGTTTTTCCAATTTCTCTTATCCTTACGGAGAGCAAACTATTCCCAGTAAGATGCTTGTGCAGCAACGATTCCGGAGTGCCCGAAGCATACGTGCAGGCATCAACAAAAATCCGGTAGATCTTAATAACCTCAAGGCCATGCAGCTGGATTCGAATTTACAGCTTGAAAAAGCTTTTGCCCTCATTGAGCAAACAAGAAACAAGAAAGGATGGCTTATTTTTTACACCCATGATATCCGAAACGATTGCTCTCAATGGGGCTGCACACCAGGCTATTTTGAACAAGTGGTCAAATATTGCGCCGACAGAAATATAAAGGTGGTAACGATTGAAAAGGGTCTGGATCTGATACAGGCAGGATAATTTACTGTTCGGATTTATCGGGTAGTAAAAACAAAATAAAAACAGAAATCACCGGCAAAAGAAAACCGATCACAAACCATGTTTTAAATGGTCGCCCCAAACGGCGCGCCAGGTTGGCGGTAATCATCGGGAATACCATGATAGAGGAAAGAAAAAGAGATGTGAGAATCAGGATGCCCATGATGCAGGCTCAAAGATAAGAATCAAAAATTTCATTTCCACCATTCCCTGTTTTCTTCTGCTTGTGATACTTTAACAACAGGGCTTTGCGGGTCGCCCGTTACCACATCCCGGTACGTTTGCCATCCGTATTTCAGATAGGGATCGGAAGGAATAAATTCGCCTACCCCCTGATCCAGCTGCTGGCTATGGGGAATACGATAATCACCCCAACAGCATGTGAGTGAAACATGTGTTTTGTAGCTGGTCCAGGTACCGGTAAAATCATTGTTGTCAAACCCATCGGCTCCCGACACGAGGCTGTTATACGCTATTTTCCCAAGGCTATCGATATAAAAATCCGAGTCGTACGAACCTTTAAACACTCCGGTGGAAGGCTGTGTTTTATCTTCAAAAAATTCGAGCTTACAGCTCAGCGATCCCTGCATGTAACCGGGCACCTCCCCGACAGAATCAATGGATGCGCCCATTACCTGTATGGTGCCTTCAAAGGAGCAGATGTTTTTCATCACCCTGGTCTTACCCTTTATATCGTATATATAAGGGAACCCTTTACGCTGGGTGATGGATGAGAAATGGATATAAAAGCGTTGATAGTGTGTAGTATCAATAAATCCTATGGGGCCGCTACCGGGCTTAAGCACTTCCGAAAGATCGTATTTTTTAATAGCCTCATAAAAATTTCCCTGCTGTATACTCTGTGCAGGTAAGCAACAGGAGATTGCAGTAAGGAGAAAGCAAAAAAGTAAGAGTTGTTTGCCGATGGATTTCATAATCTGAAAACGAATGTAGTTTAATTTGAGGAAATTCTTCTTTCTTGAAATAAGGAGTTAGATCCACCTCGTCCTTTACATAAATCCTCCCCCTTGCCCCCTCCGGAGGTGGATATGCTTGCACACATGCTCGCTCAATCCCGCACTGCGGGATTGCCGTCCCCCTCTGGAGGGGGTTAGGGGGAGGATTGAAGTCATCACACCAATAGATTCTTCACCCTCATCCACTTGTCCCGCCCTTCTGTTCAGAATGACAAGGGATAGGTATACCGATTGATACAAAAGCTACGCTTATACCACCTCCATCTTCGCAGATTGTACCTCCACGTCCACAGATACCACCTCAGAGGATACAAATCCTATCTGCAACTACACAAATCTTATCTTCAAGTACGTATATACCACATCCAACTACACAAATCTTATCTCTAAGCATACAAATTCTATCTCCAACTACGCCGATCCGTACTCAATCTTCACCGATACCATCTCCATTGTCACAAATCCTGACAATTTCTTTACCGATCCGCTCTCCGGCTTTACAAATCGTACGGACATCTATCGCCATCCGTACGACGACTATAGATGTCCGTACTCCATCTATAGATGTCGTACCTGTATGTAAGATCATACATGCTCTGTTTGTAAATTCAGATGCAATTTGCGGACATTTTGACAGGATTTTTATCGTCGGAGATGGTATCTGTGAAGAAGGAGAACAGATTCGTGAAGTCGGAGAGCATCCATCTTTACCAAAAGATACTTTCTGCGAATGAGGAGAGTGGATTTTTATTCCGGGAGATACTTTCTCTGTACAGAAAATACAAACCCGTCAATAAATTGTCACGATTTATGACAAATAAGTGCAAATCTGTTTACATGCAGGTAAAATCAATGTAGAAGGAGAGCGTACAACGATAGATGGAGTACGTACATCTATAGATGGAGAGTGTCCAACGATAGATACAGCACCTGTTTTGAAGTTTCAGAATAAAATTTGCTGACAAATTGTCGCTGTCATATTACAGCGGAACAGGATATTCCTTCATCTTGGTATTATCCAGCAGGGCAATAGTGTGCAGAAAAGAAGATACCTCTGAACTGAGCAAAAATTAACATTTTAGTGATGCAGCAATGGTCTTTTTGGACTAATTTTCTGCTTTCCTAATTTATTGTTTAACCTACCAACAACCCTATTTATCATGGACAAAAGCAGCAATTCCCTCAACTGGTTTGAAATCCCTGCCGTGGATATTACACGCGCAAAAAAATTCTATGAGTCTATTTTTTCCATTCAAATGCAGGATATGGGCGAAATGATGGGTATGAAAATGGCCGGCTTCCCTGCTGAAATGGGAAATGGCAAAGCTTCCGGCGGACTTGTTCAGGGTCCCATGCATAAGCCCAGTGCAGACGGCGCAGTTATTTACCTCAATGCCAATCCAAGCATTCAGACCGTTATAGACCGTGTTGAAAAAGCAGGCGGCAAAATGCTGATGCCTAAAACACAAATTTCTCCTGAAATAGGTTACATGGCTTTCTTCGTCGACAGTGAAGGAAACCGTATGGCTCTTCATGCACAAAACTAAGGCTATGGGCAGTTTTCAATGGGCAGTTGGCAATTTTGCCGACTGCCTTTTGCTTGCCCATTGGTAATTGCCAACTGCTCACTTTCTTTTCGCACATTTGCTATCTTTACACCTTTCAAACCAATACGATAAGGTGTCAGATAAAGCCCACAGACCCAGTTTTGATGAAATTTACATGGAGCTGGCCATGAATCTCAGTAAACGTTCTCATTGTGTAAAAGCCCAGGTAGGTGCCGTACTCACCAAAGATACACGCATCATTTCCCTGGGTTATAACGGTCCCCCTGCAGGTACCCACAACTGCGATCTGGAATGGCCCGGAGTAGGCTGCCCCCGCGATAGCAAAGGAAGCTGCTCACTGGCCCTGCATGCCGAACAAAATGCCATACTCTATGCTGCCAAAAATCATGGCACCATTGAAGGTGCTACATTATATGTAACGTTATCACCCTGTATTGCCTGTGCGCGTGTTATCTACACCACCGGCATCAAAGAAGTATTCTACGTTAATTCCTACGCCGAATTTAAAGGTCTTCCCTCCGATGAAGGAGTTGACTTTTTGCAAAAATTCGGAGTAAAGGTATCACGCTTTGTTCCTAATACTGCTGCGCATTGAAAACCCCGAGGGCTTTTATTTATATGCCCATAGCTTTTTCTATTGTGCTCATTGCCGGAATATGGCTGGGACATACGATGGGCCGCGACCGTACCCGTACCAGTTTCGGACGTACGGATAAAATCACCAGTATCCTCAATTTTGTTCAGGAACAATATGTAGATACGGTAAACCGTGAACATCTTACCGACCGCACCATTGCCGACATGCTTCAGGAGCTGGATCCACACAGTGCGTATATGACTGCTGACGAACGTAAACGCAATGACGAACCCCTGGAAGGAAATTTTGAAGGTATCGGAGTGGAGTTCAACATTATCAGTGATACGGTAAGGGTTATGAATGTGATTACCGGAGGGCCTTCTGAAAATGCCGGGATCCGTGCAGGAGATCGTATCATCGATGTGGATGACAAACCTTTTACCGGTAAAAAAGTAAACAATGCCCTGGTGATGAAAACACTCCGGGGCAAAGGAGGAACAAAGGTAAAACTGACTGTGAAACGCGCTTATGTAAAAGGATTGATACCGGTGGAGATAACACGGGGATCTGTTCCTATCTATAGCATTGATGCATCGTATATGATGGACAAGGAAACGGGGTATATCAAGCTAAGCCGTTTTGCCGCTACTTCATATGACGAATATATGCAGGCATTTCATAAACTGCAGAAGACAGGAATGAAAAAAATGATTCTGGATCTGCGGGGCAACGGAGGCGGCTATCTGAACATAGCGGTGTCGCTGGCAGATGAATTTCTGGCTTCCGGGAAAATGATTGTCTATACCAAAGGGCGCTCGGTGCCAGGAGGTGGAAAGAAATTTATTGCTACCGCCGGAGGTGGTTTTGAAGACGAACCGCTGATGATATTGATTGATGAAAACAGTGCATCGGCCAGTGAAATTATTGCAGGCGCTATTCAGGATAATGACCGGGGTACCATTATAGGCCGCCGGTCGTTTGGAAAAGGGCTGGTACAGGAAGAACACGAGCTGCCTGACGGATCGGCTTTCCGTTTGACCATTGCCCGTTACTATACTCCAAGCGGACGCTGTATTCAAAAACCATATACGAAGGGAGCTGAAGAATATTATCAGGAAGAATACGACCGTTATAAAAAAGGGGAGTTGCTGAATGCCGATAGCATACATTTCGCCGATTCACTTAAGTTTCATACCCCTGGAGGAAAGACAGTATATGGTGGAGGGGGTATTATGCCCGATGTATTTGTTCCGCTTGATACGGCTGAACGCAATCATTATATAAACAACCTTCTTTATCACGGGATAGCCAGAGACTATATACTGGAATATGCCGATACCCGCCGGGATATGCTCCGTAAAACAGGCTTTGATAAATTCTTTTCCGGATTTGATACCGAAGCGCTGTTGAAGGGTTTCATTTCCTATGCCGAAACAAAAGGATATAAAACAGATGCTGCAGCTCTGGAAAAAGGCCATCCCTTCCTGCTCAATTACCTGAAAGCTACCCTTGCCCGTATCGTATGGGATGAAGAAAGTTTTTACCGTATCCTCAATATACGTGATAAGACCCTGAACAAGGCATTGGAAGAAATAGGGAAGAAATAGTTGCCCTGGCTTTTCTATTTTATATCCCTGGCCTACAGGATAGTTGCCCCGGCCTTCAGGATAGTTGCCCCGGCCTTCAGGATAGTTGCCCCGGCCTTCAGGCCGGGGGGGGATATAAAAAAGAAGGCTGCTCCCTCACGGGAAACAGCCTTTTATTTTATAAAATGAGTTACTATTTACTTTTGGTAGTATCAGCAGGGGCTTTTTTGCTGGTATCGGCAGTAGCCGATTTCGCATCTGCATCATGCATTGACTTAATCAGGGAGTCGGCATCTTTCTCCGATTGTTTTTTGATGCGTTCATCTTCCGCTTTTCTTTCAGCTTCAGAAGGTCCGCAGGCGATGATGCTCATCATGGCAGCTGCCATTACAAATCCAACGAGTTTTTTCATTTTAGTAGAATCTTTTGTTGTACTTTATCTGACTGGGTCAAAGGTAGTTATTTTTATGATTCTCCAAAATCAAGGGATTTTGTAATGAAACTAAGGAAAGAACCGTTTATCTTTGATCAGGAATCCGTCACAAAAAAGAACAAGTAAACATTTTAAAAAAACATCGTCATGGCTTTTGAATTACCGAAACTCCCTTACAATTACAATGCCCTCGAACCACATATTGATGCAAAAACTATGGAAATACACCATAGCAAGCACCATCAGGCTTATGTTACCAACCTGAACAATGCTGTTGCTGGTACAGATGCGGAAAAATTAAGTGTAGAAGATATCTGCAAATCTATTTCCAAATACCCGGCAGCGGTACGTAATAACGGAGGTGGTCATTATAACCACAGTCTTTTCTGGACTCTGATGAAGCCAAATGGTGGTGGAGCTCCTACAGGAGATATAGCTGCTGCCATCAATACTGCTTTTGGATCATTTGACGAATTCAAGACAAAATTTGCAGCGGCAGGCACAACCCGTTTTGGTTCCGGATGGGCATGGCTTACTGCTTCCGGAGGAAAGCTGAGCATTTCTTCTACCCCTAATCAGGACAATCCGATTATGGATATTGCCGAAACAAAAGGTGCCCCTATCCTTGCATTGGATGTATGGGAACATGCTTATTACCTGCATTATCAAAACCGTCGTCCCGATTATATCACTGCCTTCTGGAATGTGATCAATTGGGATGAGGTAAACAAATTGCTGAAACAAGCTAAATAATTAGTACAGGATGCGGGCTTCTTTATTTTGTATTTGCCTGCTTACCTTTTTAGTTTTTTCAAGCGCCCTTTGTGCAGCAAGAGCCGGGACAAACAGTAGCCAATATAAGGAGACTGTTTGTTCCGGCTTTTTGATACAAAAAAGTGGGATAAAACCTGGCCCGTTAACGTTATACCGTCACAGGATACTCAAAGATCATAAACGTTTTATTGCCGCCTGTCTCGCTTTCCCCCTACCAACAGGGTTTCTGGGGGCACATCGTATTTTTTTGGGAACCAATCCGTATATACCGGTAGCTTATGTCGCAACCCTGGGTGGTTGCCTGGGTATTATTCCGACAGTCGATTTCTTTGCCATCCTCTTTTCAAGAGATCTGGATCAGTATTCAGATAATCCAAGGATGTTTATGTGGCTGAAATAGAAAAGCGGCGGGAGGCATGCGCAGGAGGCAGCTATAATTCTGCTGCTTCCTGCACCTGCCTCCTGTCTCCTTTTTTACTCGACGGTAACTGATTTTGCCAGGTTACGGGGCTGATCTACATTGCAGCCTCTCATTACTGCGATATGGTATGACAGCAGTTGCAAAGGAATTACGGCAAGCAGTGGGGCCAGTATTTCATCGGTAGGAGGAATTTCAATACTGTAATCGGCCAACTCTTTCACGATCTCATCCCCTTCAGTAATAATCGCGATCAGCTTTCCTTTTCTGGCTTTCACCTCCTGAATATTGCTTACTACTTTTTCATAGTTTGCACCTCTGGTGGCAATAACAAATACGGGCATTTCCTCATCAATAAGAGCAATGGGTCCATGTTTCATTTCTGCAGCAGGATATCCTTCAGCATGGATATAAGAAATTTCTTTTAGCTTCAGTGCTCCTTCCGATGCTACCGGGAACGTAAATCCCCGTCCCAGGTACAGAGCATTGGTAGCGTCTTTGTATATATCAGCGATGTATCTTATCTGTTCATTTTTAGCCAGCATCGCTTCAATCTTTTTCGGAATAGCATCCAATTCATTGAGGAGCTGATGAAAGCGGGAGGATGGGATGGTACCTTTGCGATAACCAATACGAAGTGCCATCAGTGTAAGTACAGTAACCTGGGCAGTAAATGCCTTGGTTGATGCCACACCTATTTCGGGTCCCGCGTGGGTATATGATCCGGCATGGGTAGCACGGGCTATGGAAGAACCTACCACATTGCAAACACCGATAATTGTTGCTCCTTTTGATTTTGCAAGTTCTATAGCAGCTAGTGTATCGGCTGTTTCTCCTGATTGGGAAATAGCAATCACCACGTCATCTTCATAGATAACCGGGTTACGGTAACGAAACTCAGAAGCATATTCTACTTCTACAGGAATACGACACAAATCCTCAAACAAATACTCTCCCACTAAACCCGCATGCCAGGAAGTACCACAGGCCAGGAAGATGATGCGTTTCGCATTCAGAAATTTCTGTTCGTAATCGGCAATCCCTCCCAGTTGAACGGTACCCGTATTTATATTAAGTCGCCCGCGCATGCAATCACGTACAGACCGGGGCTGCTCATAAATCTCTTTCAGCATAAAATGCTCAAAGCCGCCCTTTTCAATAGTTTCCAGATCAATCTCCAGCTGTGATACACTGGGAGTTTTCGGTTTGTTCTTGATTGTTTTTATTTTCAATTCTCCTTTGCGGGGAATGATAGCAATTTCTTCATCCTCGAGGTAAACAACATCCTTGGTATATTCTACAATTGGTGTTGCATCCGAAGCAACATAAAATTCATCTTTCCCTATACCAATTACCAATGGGCTGCCTTTCTTGGCAACAATAAGTTCATCCGGATTGGTTTTGCAAAGAATAACAATCGCATAGGCACCTACTACTTCATTAAGTGCCTGACGCACGGCATCGCCAAGCTTAAGATTGTCCTTTATTTGTACCTCTTCGATCAGATGAATAAGTACTTCTGTATCCGTATCACTTTCAAAATGATGTCCCCGCTTTTTCAGCTCCTGTTTAATAGCTGAATAGTTTTCAATGATCCCATTGTGGATCATCACCAGGTTACGTGATTCGGAATAATGAGGATGGGCATTAATATCGTTTGGCTCACCATGTGTTGCCCAACGGGTATGTGCTATACCAATCGTGCCATGAATGTCTTTTCCTTCAATAAATTTTTCGAGCTCAGATACTTTGCCTTTGCACTTATATACATTCATTGCTCCCTGGTTTAACAGGGCAACTCCTGCGCTGTCATAACCACGGTATTCAAGCCTGTGAAGACCTTTAATTAGAATCGGGAAGGCTTCTTTATTTCCAATATATGCAACGATTCCACACATGATAGAAGAGATTAGTGAATACGTGTATAATTCATCATCATACGCATTTTAAAGCCGGATGGATTGGTAGGCCCTCCGAGAATCACCCGATTTGCCTCACTCGACGAGCTGGTAGATACCAGATACAATCCCGTATTTCGTTGTTTCCCAAGAAGCACCTGTTGTATATAACGGTCTATATGAAAGACATATTGATTGTTTGTCGCATCCAGCACCCCTCCGAAATAATCCGTTCCTTCCAGATAATCAACCATCGTTGTTTCATGTCCTAATGAATCGATATTGACCAGGGCCAGCTGACCAACGGGAGCATACGTTGGATTTGCTCCTGGCAAATTGGCAATAATTTTCAGTGTCAGTTCCGCCCTGTTTACTGAGATAGGGCCATTTTTAATCCAGTTCATGATATACGGAAAATCAATCTTGACCTTGGTTCCGGAAAGACTGGAAACAAAGAGCAGATCTTCAGACGGAGGATGAACAGAAGGATACCAGGTCGGATATATGGGCTGAGTGGCATTCTTTGCAGCCGCCAGTTCGCTCTGTAATTTGGGATCGGCACCGGAATAATCATGTTCAAAGTGAGGGAAAATAGTAGACCATGCATTCACTTCAAAACTATAGTTGAGCGAATCACCGGTAAGTCCGGGAAGGTTTCCGTTTTTGTAGTATAATGTCAGATGCGTCAGCGTATCGGTCATTGGCAAATAAAGGATAGCACCTTTTCCGGGAGCTGTGAGCGGGGCTTCTGCACGAATATAAAAGCCCTTGAACATATTAAGGAAATTGGTATTGTTTTGAAGTGTGTATTGATTAGACTGATTCAGAATCATCTGCCCTAAAGTCTTATCGATGGGAATACGAACATGGGTTCCAACTCGGTGCCCCAGCAATATACTGGCTGTTCTGGGGGTAGGATAAAACGTTTTCACACCTACGGGTACAGGAGCAATAGAAATTGTGGTATCCGATAAATAGGTTTTCCCGATATTGGTAAGCAAACTTTGCATCTGATAAACGCGTAACGTCTGAGGGGTTGTACTATCGCCATACAACGTGCTGAGATAGGACAGCGTCATGACAATCGAGTCGCAGGTAACCAAAGCAGGATTTCCGCTGGTGCAGAAATTGAGATTGATATCCGAAGCGTGAATCAGAAACTGGGCATAGATAGATGCATTTGATTTTCCGAATACGGGATCCCAGTAGCTGCCCAATGCATACTGGGTAAGCGGACCCGTTGTAGGAAGAGAATCCTCTTTCCGGGTCCATGCAATCATGGTGGTGGTATCTGAAGCTTTTACATTCAGCAAATCCGCCCCAGGCTGGGTAGTGATTCCAAGATTGGTATCTTTTTTACAAGAAAAAAGTCCCAGGGCACAAAAAGTGAGGAGACCTAAAAAAAATTTAGCGGGTACAAGTACCCGCAAAATTTTTGACTTACATGTTATTTTTTTCATAGAATAATCAATCAGCCAGCATAGGCTCCAGCTCCAGCACTTCTTCATAGAACTCATTATAGGCATCAATATAATCATCCTTATCATGGAAAGGAAGAACCGGTTTGTCAAGCTTTTTCAAATGCTTGGTAATTTCCGGATTAATTTTTTGACTGCCTATGATGACTGCATCAGAAAACTGGATGGCATGCTTGGTCAGGTTGACAAAGGTAGGGGTTTTCAGATGATCCAGATCACCTTTCTCAATTCCATCAAACATCATTTTCTTTGCGAAATCTTTATCGAAAGGATTTGCAAATTCGTCGTCATAAACAGAATAGACCACCTTGGTATCTGCAAACAGCGGATTATCGGCAAAAGAACGTTTAAGATAAATAGGCATCAGGGATGACATCCAGCCATGGCAATGGACGATATCAGGTGCCCAGCCAAGTTTCTTTACCGTTTCTATGACACCACGGCAGAAAAAGATAGCCCGTTCGTCATTATCACTAAAATGTTTTCCGTTTTTATCGGTCAGAATGAATTTCCGTTGAAAATATTCTTCGTTATCGATAAAATAAACCTGCATACGGGCACTCTGTATAGAAGCAACTTTAATGATAAGCGGGTGATCGGTATCACTGATAATAAGATTCATTCCGGAAAGACGGATGACTTCATGAAGTTGATTTCTGCGTTCGTTGATACAACCGTAGCGAGGCATGAATGTTCTGATCTCCTTTCCTTTTTCCTGTATACCCTGTGGAAGGTAACGACCCATATGACCCATGGGGGTTTCCTCCAGATAAGGGGTGATCTCCTGCGAAACAAATAGAATGCGTGCCTTTTTCATAAGAGTTGGATTAGGTTAGAAATTCTCTGGAATCTGCCGGCTTTTCTGAAAGGGAAAAGAGGATGGTGCCGGTATTCTCATGAGCATTGAATTGTAGATTTTCAAATCGAATACAAAATTAAGCAAATTTTCCCGAAGTTTCAAGTTTTTAACAATTGCTTTGTTCATACTTATCAATTTTTTTTGCCATTTTATCCTATGAATATGTAAATTCGACGAGTTTAACCTCCTTTTCCTAAAAAAGCCCGAAAAGCCGGTATGATAACCCTTGAAACTATACCTGAACTCAAGCTAAAACTGGCTGGAATTCGAGAAAAAAAGCTGGAAATTGGGTTTGTTCCCACTATGGGAGCCCTCCATCCCGGGCATATATCACTCATTAAACGTGCCAAAGAAGAGAACGCCGCTGTTATCTGCAGCATTTTCGTAAATCCAACACAATTCAATGATCCTCAGGATCTTGAAAAATATCCCCGGACACCGGAAAAGGATATGGATTTGCTCCAAAAAGCCGGTTGCGACCTGCTTTTTATGCCAAAAACCGAAGAGATGTATCCGGGTAAGGACCCTTTTGTATCCACCCATAAGAAAGTGGATCTGGGAGCCCTGGCTCATGTCATGGAAGCTCAACAACGTCCGGGGCATTTTGAAGGGGTTATACAGATTGTCAGCAAACTGTTTGACTGTGTGAACCCTACCAGAAGCTATTTCGGACAGAAAGACTTTCAGCAGGTAGCTGTAATACGTGCAATGGTTAAACAGCTGGGATATACCACCGCTATTATTGCCTGCCCCACCCTTCGCGAACCCGACGGCCTGGCTATGAGCTCCAGAAATGTGTTACTAACTCCGGAAGACCGGAAAAAAGCTCCCCTGATTTATAAAACCCTTTCTGAAGTAAAAGAAATGGCTTTATGTCAGCCCCTGGACAGTCTTCAGGAATATGGCCGGGAAAAGCTTGGAAATGCCCCTGGCATGAAACTCGAATACTTTCAGATTGCAGATGCAGCTACTCTTTTACCGGTAAAAAGTATGAATGATGCGCCATCCATAGTAGCTTGCGTTGCTTTAAAACTGGGTAAAGTGAGACTGATAGATAATATGATTCTCAAATAATCCTTGTTACCTTTGACCCCCATGGAAATCACTGTACTAAAATCGAAGATCCACCGGGTACATGTAACGGAGGCGAATCTGGATTATATCGGAAGCATCACCATCGATGAAGATCTGATGGATGCTGTCCATCTGATTGAAAACGAACAAGTACATGTACTCAACCTTCGCAATGGAGAACGCCTTATTACGTATGTGATCAAAGGTGAAAGAGGCTCCGGTGTCATTTGTCTGAATGGTCCTGCAGCACTCAAGGTGAGCCTCCACGACCTGGTGATTATCATTTCTTATGCTCATATGGATTTCGAAAAAGCCAAGACATTCCGTCCCTGGGTCGTATTTCCGGATGCAGTTTCCAATAAGTTAAAATCCTGATTCCGTGAATAAAAAGCTGCTCACGGCTCTTAAAATTGGAATTTTTGTGGCTCTGGGGCTCTTTCTTGTGTGGTTTGCCTTGAAAGATCTGGATGCCGACAAGAGAGCCAAAATGCAAAGTTCATTTGTAAATGCCCGTTATTCCTGGGTAGCACTGTCTCTTCTGGTAGGAATCCTGAGCCATCTTAGCCGGGCCATGCGATGGAAATCCATGCTGGAAGCCATGGGCCACCACCCGAAACTAAGCAATACATTCTTCGCCGTTATGGTAGGTTATATGGCCAACTATGCTCCTATCCCTCGCTTAGGCGAAGCCTCCCGCTGCGGCATTCTGAACCGCTATGGAAAGATCCCTTTTACAGAATCATTCGGCACCGTGGTAGCCGAACGATTAGTGGATGTATTGTGTCTTATGCTTGTCTTTCTGATCACCTTCTTTCTTCAGTTTCAGAAAATAAACGGACTGGCACATGAATACGTACTGGATAAAATAGCTGCAAAATGGGATATGATAAGCGCACATCCTTTACCCAGTATATTAGTACTCCTTTTGCTGGCCGGTGGTTTCTGGTATTTTCTTCGTCTTCGTAAAAAATCCGGCAAAGGAATCATGAGCAAACTGATTGGCTTTCTCTCCGGTTTTTATGAAGGACTGAAAACCGTAAAAAACATCCGCAACCCCTGGGCTTTTGCAGGTCATTCTATTTTTATCTGGGTAAGTTATTACTTCAGTCTTCAGCTTTGCTTTCAGGCCCTGCCCGAAACAGCCGGCCTGGGCCTTAGCATCGGTCTCCCCATCTTTGCCCTCGGAACCCTGGGTGTAGTATTCACTCCAGGAGGTATAGGACTTTATCAGGTTATTGTAACTCAGGTCATGCTGCTCTTTGCTATCAGCGAACCGGTAGCCAATGCGTTCCCATGGATTGTGTGGACCTCTCAGTTTCTTTTTATCCTGGCTGCCGGGCTGCTCTCTCTTATTCTCCTTCCCATCTTAAATAAAGAAGAAAATGGCAGCCCCGATCCCAACCCAGCTTGATGTCATAAAGAGCCGTATCTATAACCGTGAAAGTCTTGCACAGCATTTACTTTTCTGGAGATTTCACGGAAAAAAAATTGTCTTTACCAATGGCTGTTTCGATATTCTGCATAGGGGGCATATCGACTACCTCAGCAAAGCTGCCGATTGCGGAAATATTCTGGTAATAGGTCTCAATTCCGATCAGAGTGTCAAAAAACTTAAGAAGGGAGCTTCCCGTCCACTGCAGGATGAAACATCCAGGGCCCTTATACTGGCCTCTCTGCATTTTGTAAGTGCAGTGATCCTGTTTGATGAAGACACCCCCTATGAACTCATCAAACTTGTTCAACCTGATGTATTGGTAAAAGGAAGCGATTACAAAGTGGAACAAATTGCTGGACATGATATTGTTCAGGCAAAGGGCGGAGTGGTAAAACTGATTCCTTTTCTGGAAGGGTTTTCGACTTCGGGGATAGAGCAAAAGATTAAAAACAGTTAATTGACTCATTTGTCATTCTGAGCAACTTTGGGGCGGTAAGTGTTGGTGCAGTGGCAAACACCCGTTTCAGCCACAGGCCGCCTCAGAATGACAAGGATTCGCGTCTTTCATCATTGGAATAAAACAGCATGCTCCAACAACTACGCAAATACTGGGACGAGAAGCCCCTTTTATTAATTCTTGGTGCCGGGCTTTTCCTGCGTCTGCTGGCTGTCGTTTTCTCGAAAGGATTCGGTTTTTTTGACGATCATTTTCTGATTATAGAAGCCGGTCAAAGCTGGGCCGACGGGACCGATTACAACAACTGGCTACCGGGATCGGGTACCACACAGCCTGGAGGGCATAACTTGTTTTATACCGGCATACACTATCTGTTTTTTGCTTTTTGCAATCTGCTGCACTTTCACGACCCACAGGGCAAAATGTATTTTGTCCGTTTGTTCCACGCTCTTTTTTCTTTGTTTATCATTACCCTGGGCTATCGTATCACATTCCGTTATGCAGGCAAGCATACAGCCCGTATGGCAGGCATCTTGCTTTCCCTGTATTGGTTCATGCCTATGCTCAGTGTACGCAACCTGGTGGAAATGGTTTGTATTCCTTTTCTCCTCTATGCCACCTGGATGATTATTCGGGGCGGCGATGAAGACAAAAATAAATTTTATCTCTTCGCCGGGCTCGCAGCGGGAGCTGCCTTTGCCATTCGTTTTCAATCACTCTTTTTCATTGCAGGCTTCGGGCTGGTATTATTATTTCAAAAACGGTGGTGGGCAGCGGTATGGTTTACCCTCGGAACCCTATTCTTTGCCTGCATCTCCCAAGGACTCATTGATTACTATGTTTGGAAAAAACCTTTTGCCGAGTTCTTTGAATACATCAAATACAATATCGCCAATAAATACAATTTCCAGACTCAGCCCTGGTATATGTACTTTACGGTATTGGGCGGTATACTGGTTCCACCCATAAGCCTGTTCCTCCTCTTCGGTTTTGCACGCAAATGGAAAACACACCTCCTCCTGTTCCTGCCCTCTTTCCTGTTTTTTGCTTTCCATTCCTACTTCCCCAATAAACAGGAACGATTTATTCTGCCTGTTATCCCTTTTATTGTAATGGGAGGAATGATCGGATGGCATGAATTTGTTGCCGCTTCTGCTTTTTGGAAAAAAAGATCCGGATTGCTCAGAGGTTGCTGGATCTTTTTCTGGTGTCTCAATACCATACCCCTTATTTTTATTTCGCTTTCTTATTCCAAACGCGACCGCGTAGAAAGCATGGTATACCTTTCCAAAAAAGGGGATGTGAAAACATTTATCATTGAAGCCAGTCCTCAGGATGATGCAGTAATGCCGCCCATGTACTACCTGAACAAATGGCCAAAAACGGTTTATTACATTACATCTAAAATCACGTGCGACTCGGTTATTAAATACACCAATGGAAATGCGGATAGTATTCAACCCAACTATGTTTTGTTTCAGGAAGATGACCGGATAGATGAACGGGTAAAACATTTCAGGGACTGCTATGGGGAAATAGAACCGGAAACAATTATTCATCAGGGATTACTCGATGAGATTCTTCATTTTCTGAACCCGGTGAATAAAAGTCAGACCTGTTTTATTTACCGGATTACAAAAAAGCGGCATTAGTTAGCGGGCAGTTGGCAATGAGCAATTGGCATAAACATTTTCTTTCTTTTTTTGCTGATTGAACACTGATAACTGCCCACTGTTTTTATTTACTTTTACGCCAATGGCTAAAACACGATCCACCTTTTTCTGTCAGAATTGCGGAGCACAAAGCGCCAAGTGGATAGGCAAATGCCCATCCTGCGGAGAATGGAATACCTATGTGGAAGAAATTGTTCAGAAAAGTGATGATGCGAAAACTCCCGGGATACAATCCACTTCCAGAAGAGTCTCCAAACCTCAGCCGGTACAGGAAATAAGTCTGAATACCGATCATCGCTACGATATAGGAGATAAAGAACTCAACAGGGTGCTGGGCAATGGTATTGTTCCTGGTTCTCTTATCCTGTTTGGAGGAGAACCCGGTATTGGCAAATCCACTCTTATGTTGCAGGTTGCTTTAAGAGTAAGGAAAATGAAAGTATTGTATGTATCCGGGGAGGAAAGCGAGCAGCAAATACGTATGCGTGCAGAGCGGATTGGAATGGAAGGTGCCGATTGTCATATCCTGACAGAAACCAACACGCAGCAGATATTTCAACAAATAGAAGCCCTGCAACCCACCCTGCTGATCATCGACTCCATACAGACCCTCCATACGTCTCATATCGAATCATCACCCGGGAGTGTTTCTCAAATCAGGGAATGTGCTGCGGAACTGCTTCGTTATGCCAAAGAAAGCGGCACTCCGGTTTTTTTGATCGGGCATATTACAAAAGACGGAAGTCTTGCCGGCCCCAAAGTATTGGAGCATATGGTGGATACGGTATTGCAGTTTGAAGGCGACCGGAATCATGTATATCGTTTGCTTCGTACCACCAAAAATCGGTTTGGCCCTACCAATGAATTGGGGATATATGAAATGCAAGGCAGCGGGTTGAGAGAAGTAAGCAACCCTTCGGAAATTCTGGTTACGAGCAGGGATGAACCTGTAAGTGGTATAGCCATTGCAGCTACTATGGAAGGGATGCGCCCCTTGCTGATTGAAACACAGGCCCTGGTAAGCTCTGCAGCATATGGCACTCCACAGCGATCCTCTACGGGGTTTGATTTGCGCCGCCTCAGCATGTTGCTCGCGGTTCTGGAAAAACGTTGCGGTTTCAGGCTGGCAGCTAAGGATGTATTTTTAAATATTACAGGAGGAATCAAGGTGGAAGATCCTGCTGTTGATCTTGCGGTAGTATGCGCCGTACTTTCTTCCAATGCCGATATCCCGATCCCTCAGAAAACATGTTTCTCTGCCGAAGTCGGGCTGTCGGGCGAAATCCGTCCCGTGAACAGGATAGATCAGCGGCTTTCGGAAGCCGAAAAGCTGGGCTATGAACAGATCTTTATCTCCAGGTACAATACAAAGGGTGTGGATCAGAAATCGTATAAAATCAAAATCCACCCTGTAGGGAAAGTAGAGGAAGTATTCGGGATTTTATTTGGATAACATTCTAATCCGCCTGGGGCGGAGCAGGACGAGGGGCTGCTTAATTCTGTTTAAACTTCGTTTTCCTCCCGGCGTGTTTCTTCATCACCGATTTCTTCTTTTGTTTTTTTATCGCTTCCTTCATCATATCCCAATACTCTTTGCCATACCCTACCAGGATTTCCGATCCTTCCGGAATAAATTTGCGGGCCACAATAAACACTCTTTTGCCACGCATTTCATAGAATGAGTTGTTCTTAACTCCGGCCTTCTTGGTAAATCCTTTGGCATCATTGGCATAACGGGCCATATAATTGGTAGTGGGGCGGGCATCAATACAATGATCCTTGGTTACATACATAAAGTAACCGCCTTTCCCTTTTTCTTCCCGTTTAAGACATTCCGACCAGGGTATACACTCTCCTAAATATTCGATAACAACTTCTCCCCGTTTGATAGGTGCTTTGGTAAACAACCCTTTTCCGGAATTGGGCAAACTGGAACGCTTCACATACAACATAGGATTCGGATTATGATTTCGATTCTGAGAAAACAAAATTAATAATTTATCTTCGGCACATGAACAAAAAGGGCAAATTCATCCGTCAGGTTACACATCCGGTATTATTCCGTTTATTCTCCCTGAAAGATATTCCAATGCTGTTGCTTGCCGGTATCCGGGTGAAAGAGGTGGATGAGGAGCATGCCCTCACCACATTAAAACTCGGCTATCTGAACAAGAATCCATTTCGCTCCATCTATTTCGCCTGCCAGGCCATGGCTGCCGAAGCAAGTACCGGAGTGCTGGCCATGATGTATGTATATGGTGCCGACCCTAAAGTATCAATGCTGGTTACCGGCATGAAAGCAAGCTTTGGCAAAAAAGCGGTGGGTCGCATTTATTTCACCAGCCTGGATGGAAAAAAGATTGCCGATGCCATTGAGGAAACACAACGTACAGGAGAAGGTGTAACGATACATGCAACTTCAATAGGAAAAGATGAACAGGGTGATACGGTTGCGGAATTTATCTTCGAGTGGTCGTTCCGAAGAAAACAGCGGCAGGAGGCAGCAGCAGGAGGCAGTAAAAAATAAGGCCCGTTATTGTCTCTGGCCATTGCTTTCACCAACCCTGTCAATGTCCTTTTTGGTGGGGAGTATTCTTTTCTTCCATAGACGCCGCCTCATCGTGGAATTTGATGTGCTTGATGTCTTCTATCATACGCGTAATTTCAGGTGCGTAGCGCCCGTCGTAGTAGCCGCGTATGTATCCGTGACTATCTACCAGTACCATATCAGCATCTGTTTTCCAGGCATCTTTCTTACCGGCTTCGGAGATAAAAAGTTTGTTCTTAGAGGATTTGAAATCTTCCGGTCCTGAACAGATCGTCTTGCACTGTTCCTTTTTGATGCTCATGCTGTCAGAAAAATCGGGGTGCATTTTACATGAATCACCTCCACAAGGGTAGAAAAAAATAAAATGCAGGGTGTCCAGCTCTCCTTTGTTCACCTTATAATAGGCTTTGAGGGCGGCTGCGTTATAATTATTTTTGACCGAATCGGGGTGAATGAAAAGAGCAATGAACATGGGCGTTAACCCATCTTTCGGATCGTCCACACTATAATACACACTGTCTCTCTTCTCTTTCCCATCCTTCATAATCATTCTGGCGCTACGCGGTCCGTAATGCGGAACCCGTACATAATGAATGGTGCTAACCGCGAAAATGAGGTAGATCGTGATCGGCAACAACAGTACCGTTAATAAGGTGATTCCTCTTCTCATGTTGATCGTCCGGGAAGGGACGGTATAAATGGTGGGATAAATAAAGATCCGCACTTGGCGGATCTTTCTATGCTTTTAATGTTCTGCTTCTTTTTCTTTCGGAGCTTCGGTTGCTTCAGAAGCGCCTTCTTTCGGTGCTTCATATTTAGTATCCGGAGGAGAAATACGATGAGCCTTTGCATACGTACCTTCCGTTACGGTACACATAAACACGAGATACAGGATAAAGCCGGTATAGGGACCGATAATGATCCATTTCATGGCTTTTACTTCATGACCCAGGTGCATAAATGCATACACGATGTAATAGGCTTTTACAATGGTAAGGGAAATGAAGACCACTTTGAGTACTGTTTTATCTACTCCTTTGGTGGCGGCATAATAACCCAGACAAAGCTCAAAGATTGTTACCCCCAGCATGATCCAGAACACGTTCCAGAGTCTGCGGCGTTGTGTCTTACCTTCTGCTTCACCATGCTGATCCCTGAATTCGTATTGGGGAAAATCGTCGTGGAATTCCATATGCTATCGTTTTAAAAATGTTTGTCGCTTAGAGAAGATAGAAAAAGGTGAATACGAATACCCATACCAAATCTACAAAGTGCCAGTACAGACCTACTTTTTCAACCATTTCATAATGTCCGCGTTTTTCCATGATACCTCTGGCTACCATAATAAAGATGGTAATATTGATAATCACACCGCTGAATACGTGAAATCCGTGAAAGCCTGTGATAAAGAAAAAGAATGCTCCGAAAAGGGAATTACCATATTCGTTATAGGTAAGATTGGCTCCATGAACCAGTTGATGCTTTTGTAAAACCCCGTCTATAATCAGGTCTTTATAGTGTCCTGCTTCAGTACCGGTGATAAAGTGAAACCACTCCCAGGCCTGGGAACCTACGAAGGTGAAACCTCCGATAATGGTTAAAAACATCCAGATGAGAACCTGTTTCTTGTTTTTACGATGTCCTGCTTCCACAGCCAATACCATAGTAACGGATGACATGATAAGAACAAATGTCATGAAACCTACATAGGCCAGCGGAAGTTCTTTATGAATAAACGGGAAGTGATGGAATACCTCAGAAGGTATGGGCCATTCGCCTGCAAATTTATGGCGCATAAAGCCATAGGCACTCAGGAAAGCGGAAAATGTAAGTGCATCCGAAATAAGGAAAAACCACATAAACAGCTTACCATAACTGACTTTAAGTGGTGATACGCCCCCTCCCCAGTGTGCCGGATACTCGGCCGACGATTCATGGTCTGACATACGATCGAAATTTTAATGATTAGCGGACAATTTTAACAATAATTTTTTAATTATAGAGGGTCTTATGCAAGATATCTGATAAATAATAGAAATAAGAATAAATAAACCCATAAAAAGTCGAGAAAGTGCCAGAAAATACTGGAAATTCTTAATCCATTGTAATTTGAAGGGCTGTACTCCCCTTGTGAAGACCGGATGCTGACCCAGATAAGGGAAATAATTCCGCCTACCAGGTGCATCAGATGCGCCCAGGTAAGCACATATAAATACTGTCCGGAAGCAATGCTTTGTTTACCGGTAAAATAGATCCCTGAATGGGTGAGATCTCTCCAACCCAGAAACTGAAAAAGTGCAAAACCACAGCCCAGCAGCAAGGTCAGACTTAGCAATGCAGTACCGGAGCGCCCTTTTTTAACACCAGCAATTGCCATATTCATAGTCAGGCTGCTGAACAGAATCAGTGCTGTACTGATATAAAATTCATAGGGCAGGCGAATGTCTTTCCAGTTGCCTCCATTCATCCTTACAATGTAAGCGCTGGTGAGTCCTCCGAAGAAAATAACCATGGCGGCAATTCCCAGCCACATAAGCATACGGCCGGCTTTCTCTTTGTTAAGTTGCTCTTCTGAAATACTTGATTCACTGGTCATTGCAATCATTTATTTTCCGAGTAAAATAGCCAGCTGAACCACCGGCAGGTAGAAAAAAGAGCCAAACATCAGCTGTTGTGCCGACTGTATGGTGCAGGTTTTGAATAACTTATATGCCTGGTAGCAAAAAGCTATCCCGGCTATTAATATAATAACTGCTGAAACGGAGCCGCACATCCTGAAAAAAACCGGAAAAAGACTGATAGGGATTAAAAACAAGGTATAAACCAACACCTGAAAGGCTGTTGCCTTATCCCGTTCACCGGATGGCAGCATACGAAATCCTGCTTTACGGTAATCATCATCCACCACCCAGGCAATAGCCCAGAAGTGTGGAAACTGCCAGATAAACTGTACGGCAAAAAGCACCAGAGCCTGCAGCCCGATATGTCCGTTACCACTGGTAGACGCAACATAACCGAGCATGGGAGGGATAGCTCCCGGAAAAGCGCCAACAAAAACGGCAAAAGGTGTTTTTCGCTTGAGAGGGGTATAAACCAAGGTATACAAAAGCAATGCAATAAAACCCAATATACCCGAAAGCGGATTCATAAAATACCAAAGGATGCAAACTCCGGCAATACCGGTAACAGAAGCCAGGATAAGGGCTTCCTGTATACTCATCCGGCCCTGGGGCAGAGGACGGTTTTGAGTACGTGTCATGAGTTTATCCAGATCGCGCTCTATCAACTGGTTAAACCCGTTGGAGGATCCTGTTACCAGAAATCCGCCTAAAACAAGCCAACATAGTTTTTGCCAGTTAAGTGCTGCATCAGGATAAGAGAGATGTGAACCAATAACAAAAGAGATGGCAGCAGAGAATACCACCAGAGCCGATAGCCGCAATTTGATAAAAGCGGCATAATCAGCGAATTTACTCGTAGTATGGGTTGGTTTTTCGATGATATGAACGCGTTCCGCCTGCAATGATTAAAGCTTTTAATAAAGCCTGCAATTTTACAGATTATTTCATTACCCTCAAACCCTTTTCCCTGAATTTAGATGAGTAACAAATACCGGGGGACAAAAATTATTATCTTCGCCTTCCTACAAACAAATGGTATGGCTAAATTCCGTAAACAGGATGCTCTGGATTACCACTCACAAGGAAGACCGGGCAAAATAGAAGTTGTTCCAACAAAACCTTATAGTTCCCAACGCGACTTAAGTCTCGCTTATTCTCCGGGGGTAGCAGAACCCTGTCTGAAAATCGAAGCCAACCCCGAAGATGCCTATAAGTATACGGCCAAAGGAAATCTGGTGGCTGTAATCTCTAATGGAACGGCTGTGCTGGGCCTGGGTAATATTGGCGCTTTGGCAGGCAAACCGGTGATGGAAGGGAAGGGTCTCCTTTTCAAGATCTTCGCCGATATTGATGTATTTGATATAGAAGTGGATGCCGAAGATGTTGATCTGTTTGTCAATACCGTAAAAGCCATTGCTCCCACATTCGGAGGTATTAATCTGGAAGATATTAAGGCCCCTGAATGTTTTGAAATAGAACGCCGGCTGAAAGAGGAGTTGAACATTCCGCTCATGCACGACGATCAGCATGGTACTGCCATCATTTCTTCCGCAGCCCTGATTAATGCTTGTGAAGTGGCCGGCAAAGACATTTCCAAAGTAAAAATTGTGGTAAACGGAGCCGGGGCTTCGGCTATTTCCTGTGCCAAACTGTATATTGCTGTTGGTGCAAAAAAGGAAAATATCCTCATGCTCGACAGTAAAGGCCCTTTACTGGACGAACGTGACGACCTTGATGAACATAAACGTTTTTTTGCATCCAAAGTAAAAGGTATTCATAACCTGGTGGAAGCAATGAAGGGAGCCGATGTATTTGTTGGTCTTTCAAAAGGTAATATCGTGAATGCCGAAATGGTAAAATCCATGGCTTCCAACCCCATTGTTTTTGCCCTGGCCAACCCCGATCCGGAGATTCCTTATGAAGAAGCCATGGCTGCACGTACCGATATTATTATGGCTACCGGGCGCTCTGACAATCCAAACCAGGTAAACAATGTACTGGGCTTTCCTTTCATTTTTCGCGGGGCGCTGGATGTAAGAGCTACACAGATTAATGAAGCCATGAAACTGGCCGCAGTATATGCTATTGCAAGCCTGGCCAAAGAACCCGTTCCTGATTCGGTAAACCTGGCTTATGCCATCAAGAACCTGAGTTTTGGCCCTGAATATATCATCCCTAAACCTATCGATTCCAGGCTTATCAGTACTGTATCGCCGGCTGTGGCCAAAGCAGCCATGGATTCGGGTGTGGCGCAGAAAAAAATTACAGACTGGGATGCTTACAAATCGGAGCTGAGCAATCGTTTAGGTCTCGACAACAAACTCATACGCGGTATCACCAATAAAGCCAAATCAAATCCCAAACGGGTTGTTTTTGCAGAAGCCGATCATTACAAAATTCTGAAAGCGGCTATGCAGGTAAAAGAGGAAGGCATTGCCAAACCAATTTTATTGGGCGATAGGGAGAAGATTACCCGTCTGATTGAAGAGAATCACCTGGATCTTCAGGATATTCCTATCATTGATCCACGGAGCAAAGAGGAAGAAGAGAGACGTTATGCTTATGGCGATATCTTGTTCAACAAACGCAAACGCAGGGGATACACCCTTTATGAAGCTCGTAAAATAATGAGGGAGCGCAATTATTTTGGCGCAATGATGGTTGAAACAGGTGCAGCAGATGCCATGATATCCGGACTCACACGCAGATACGGAGCTCCGATCAGGCCAGCTCTGGAAATCATCGGTGTTCAGGAAGGTGTGAGAAGAGTTGCCGGTATGTATCTGATGATTACCAAACAGGGACCTTTCTTTTTTGCCGATACCACGATGAATGTGGATCCATCGGCACAAGACCTGGTTGATATTACCGTCCTTACAGCCAGTACTATTAAACAGTTTAATATTGTTCCAAGGGTGGCACTCCTGTCTTATTCCAATTTTGGATCTTCCGAAGGGGATGTACCGAATAAAGTAAGGGATGCCGTCGCTATTCTGCATCGCGATTATCCTGGAATGATTGTAGATGGAGAGATGCAAGCCAATTTTGCACTTAATAATGACCTGCTGAAAGAGCAATTTCCGTTCAGCGACCTGGTAGACAAAAAGGTAAACACCCTCATTTTCCCGAACCTTGCATCGGGTAATATAGCGTACAAAATGATGCAGGAAATGGGTGGGGCTGAAGCTATTGGCCCAGTACTCATTGGTATGAAAAAACCAGTTCATATTCTTCAGCTGGGAAGTTCAGTAAGGGAAATCGTAAACATGGTAACCATTGCCGTAGTGGATGCTCAATCGAAAAGATAACAGATATGAGTCCCCTGTTTTATAACAGATCGTTTTTATGATTGATTATATTGAAGGATTACTGGTAGAGAAGACTCCGACGTATGTGGTAATTGCATGCGGAGGCGTTGGGTATGTTATGAATATTTCCCTTAATACCTCCTCTAAACTGCAGCCCGGTGCTAATTGCAAACTCTTTACCGAACATGTTTTTGTAAGGGAAGATATGCCCCGGTTTTATGGCTTCCATGACCGGGAAGAGCGATTCCTGTTCCGCTCGCTGATTTCCGTTTCAGGGGTAGGTGGAAACAGTGCTATGCTGATGCTCTCCTCCCTATCTGCCGATGATATACAAAGGGCTATAGCTGGCGGAGATGTGATGCTATTGAAAAGTGTTAAAGGGATAGGAGAAAAGACAGCCCAGCGAATTATTGTGGATTTGAAGGGAAAGCTCGGAAAATCAGAACCTTTTGCTGAAAAAATGGCTGTTTCGGACAATAAAACCAGAAACGAGGCGTTATCTGCTCTGGTCATGCTAGGTTTTGTGAAGGCAGCCGCTGAAAAGGCTGTCAACCAAGTGTATAAAGCGGAAGGAAATGTGATTTCGGTTGAATACCTTATCAAGCAGGCTCTCAAATATTTATAGTTTTTATACTTGTATAAGGCATTTAAATACACCTTACTGGGAGCTATTTCCCTGGCCTTGCTGTCGGTGGTCTTCATCACTACTGCAAAGGTCGGCCCTTCCGTATCCTATACAAACCCATCTGATTACCTCGTCCAGCATCCCACTGCCCCCGATACCCCGGATGTAAAGCTTCCTTTCCCTTATAGCGACCAAAGCTGGAAAGACCCTATGTATTTTAACAATAACAAGGGTCTTAAGCTACATGATCCTTCCAATATCAAGACACAGGTAGTCTACGATCCGGATTCCAATATTTTTAATGTAAATCAGAAGCTGGGCGATCTCAATTACCGGGAACCAACTTATATGACGTATGATGAATACATTGATTACAGTATGCGTAAATCGCTCAAGGATTACTGGAAACAAAAAGTCCATGCAGATGCCCTGAGCGCAAAAAAGTCGGATAAGAGTCTTATCCCTCCTATTAAAATCAACAACATCTTTTTTGACCGGATTTTTGGAGGAAATACCGTCGACATCCGCCCTCAGGGATCGGCTGAACTGATTTTCGGCGCCAATATTAACCGGACAGACAATCCGGCACTACCTGTCAAACAAAGAAGAATCACCACATTTGATTTTAATGAAAAGATCCAGCTCAACGTAGTGGGAAAAATCGGGGATAAGCTGAAACTCACCACCAACTATAATACAGAAGCTACCTTCGATTTTGAGAATCAGATGAAACTCGAGTATACGGGGTATGAAGATGAAATCATCAAGAAGATAGAAGCGGGTAATGTGAGTCTCCCCTTAACAAGTACGCTTATTACAGGTAGTCAGACACTTTTTGGGGTGAAGGCTACTTTACAATTCGGACGTCTTACGGCAACAACTGTTTTATCCCAGGAAAAAGGTAAGAAGTCGGAAGTAAACGTGACCGGTGGAGCGCAGATTACGAATTTTGAAATAACCGGTGACAATTACGATGCGAACAAACACTTTTTCCTGTCCACTTATTTCCGCGATCAGTATAATACGGCACTGGCTAATCTTCCGGTAGTAAATTCTCAAATCAACATTACCCGTGTGGAGGTTTGGGTAACCAACAAAACAAGTACTACAGACAATACCCGTAATATTCTTGCGCTTACCGATCTGGGAGAAACCCGTCTGAGACAACCTACAAAATCATTTGTTACCCTCAGCCAACCTGCCGGCTCCAACCCGGCCAACAATGCCAACTCCCTTTATTTTAAATTGGTAAATCAAGCCTATCCCCTGCCCAGTATTACTACCAGCAACACGCTGAGAAATATCAATAACGTAACCAATACGTTAGCCTCACTGGCTACCCCTACTTATAATTTCCAGCCTACTTCGGATTATGAAAAAGTGCAGTTTTCAAAGAAACTGGGTCCCAACGATTTTACCATCAACAAACGGCTTGGATACATTTCCCTGAATGCTGCATTAAACTATGATGAAGTACTGGCCGTAGCCTACCAGTATACTATTGGCAATGCTATTTATCAGGTTGGTGAATTTTCCGACGACGGTATCTCTGGCGATAATGTGCTGTTTGTAAAAATGCTTAAGAGCACCAACGTAAGCCCACACTCCGATACCCTCCTTTGGAATCTGATGATGAAAAACATTTATTCCATCGGAGCTTATCAGGTTAACCCTCAGAATTTCGTTTGCGATATTATTTACAACAACCCGGCTACCGCCACGGATATCCGTTATATCCCGGAAGGTCCTATCAGTGGCAAACCTCTTATCCAGGTGTTAAATGCCGACCATTTGAATGCCAACCTGGACCCTATACCCGATGGTATTTATGACTTTATCGATGGGGTAACCATTGATGCGGCGAAGGGGCGGGTGATAATACCCGTCACGGAACCCTTTGGGGATTATCTGGCCCAAAAGATGTATGATCCCACAGCCCCCGATCTGGTTGCGAAATATGCTTTCCCTCAGTTATACGATTCAACACGTACTGCGGCACAACAGATACAGAAACTAAACAGGTTTAAACTCCGGGGTCAATACAAGGGAGCCGCCTCCAATGATATAAGTCTGAATGCGGTAAATATTCCACAAGGATCCGTTCAGGTAACATCGGGTGGTGTTCCGCTTACGGAAAACGTGGACTATACCGTTGACTATGCTTTGGGCCGCGTTAAAATCATCAACGAAGGACTTTTGTCATCCGGTGCACCTATCAAGATTTCGCTGGAGAGTAACTCGCTGTTCAATATTCAAACCAAGTCACTCATCGGAACCCATCTGGACTACCGATTCAACAAGGATTTTACAATCGGCGGTACGGTACTTAATCTGACGGAACGTCCGCTTACACAAAAAGTAAATATCGGCGATGAGCCAATCAATAACACCATGATTGGTACCAACGTAAACTACCGTACGGATGCTCCGTGGCTGACACGTCTTGTAGATAAGATACCGCTTATCCAGACAAAAGAAATGTCGAATATCAATGCCACGGGAGAATGGGCTGCTCTTATTCCGGGTTATAATAAAGCAATTGGTGCAGGAGGAACGTCTTATATCGATGACTTTGAAGGAACCCAATCGGCTATCGATCTTAAACAACAAAGTGCCTGGTCCATTTCTTCCATCCCAAACGACCCGGCCTTGTTTCCGGAAACATTGGTAAGCGACACATCCCTCGCTGTCGGATTTAACCGTGCACGTTTATGCTGGTATACCATTGACCCCTTGTTTATGCGTCTGGGAAATAGTATAACCCCACCCAATATTTCAAAGGCGATGATGTCCGATCACTTTACACGGGAGATCTTTGAAACGGAAATTTTTCCAAACAAACAAAGCACCACCGGTCAGCCGGTTCCAATCGGAGTACTGGACCTGGCTTATTATCCCAATGAACGCGGACCTTACAACTTTGATGTATTGCCCAACACAAGGGCTCACTCGGCGGGTCTGAATGCAGACGGAACACTCAAAAATCCTCAGTCGAGATGGGGAGGTATGATGCGTCAGATAACGACCAATGACTTTGAGGCTGCCAATATTCAGTTTATCCAGTTCTGGATGATGGATCCCTTTAACGTAGATAATACAGCCCCTAACCTTACCGGCGACCTGTATTTTGATTTAGGTGATATTTCCGAAGACATTCTCCGGGACTCCAGAAAGGAATATGAAAACGGATTGGTTTATAATGCCAGCATAGGAGCTATAGACCCTTCGAGTTACGATGCAACTATCTGGGGCCGTGTTCCGAATGCACAGGTGGTGGTAAATGCATTTGGAAATGATAACCCTACCCGTGTGGCGCAGGACGTGGGATTTGATTGTATGGGTGATGCCGACGAAAGGGCCTTCTACTCTTCCTACATAACGGCAGTAACAAGAGCCTTCGGATCCGGAAGCGGAGCGGCCGATAGCGCTTATTCCGACCCGAGTGCCGATGACTTCCACTATTTCCGGGGAACGGATTATGATAATCAACAGGTGCCGACATTGGGACGCTACAAAAAATTTAACGGGGCAGAAGGTAACTCCCTTCCTACCGGAGTAGCCAACAGATGGGGATATAATGAATCCTATTCCACCCAGGCCAGCACCATACCGAATACAGAAGATGTAAACCATGATAATACACTGAGCGAGACGGAGGCGTACTATGAATACCATGTCAAACTGACGGCCAATGATATCAATCCGACGAAAGTGGGAACAAATTTTATTACCGACTATACACAGCCAACAGTCAATACCATTGATGGCAGGAATCGACCTATTGGCTGGTATCAGTTTCGTATACCGATAAGTGAATATTATAAAAAAGTAGGTACGATTGACGACTTTAAATCGATCCGTTTCATTCGCGTTTATTTTAAAAATTGCGACAAGCCCGTCATCTGTCGTATGGCTCGCCTTGAGTTGGTAAGAGATGAATGGAGACGTTATAATTACTCCCTGCTTACTCCCGGGGAATATATTCCGAATGATGACAACATTACTGCATTTGATCTGGCAGCCGTAAACATTGAAGAAAACGGAAGCCGCATACCGGTGAATTATGTTTTACCTCCCGGTATCGTACGTCAGCAAAGTGCTGCTACAGCTACCATTATTCAGCTGAACGAACAATCCCTGTCTCTTAAAGTATGCGGACTGAAAGATGGCGATGCGCGGGCTGCTTATAAAACGGTGACCATGGATGTTCGTTCCTATAAGAGGATCAATATGTTTATCCATGCCGAAGCGGGTCCTAACGGAGCAATTCTGAAAAATAATGACCTGGAATGTTTCATCCGTTTAGGAACCGATTTTACAGACAATTATTATGAATATTCTATTCCTCTTACGGTTACTCCTCCCGGCAGTTATGGCGATGCCGCTGCTTCGACGGTATGGCCTGATGCCAACCTGCTGGACCTGGCCTTTGCCGACCTGCAGTCGGCCAAACAGTTGCGCAACGAACAGATTACTTCCGGCATAGCTTCCCTTACTATAGAGGCACATTATCCGCAAGGTGGTGGACGAACGATTACCATCAAAGGAAGTCCTAACCTGGCCGCCCTCAGTACAATTATGATTGGGGTAAGAAACCCTAAAAAATATCCCGGCGGACCGGCTGATGACGGACAATCGAAATGTGCGGAAATATGGGTGGATGAATTAAGACTTACCGAATTTGATGAAAGCGGAGGTTGGGCTGCCATCGGACGGATGACATCCAAACTGGCCGACTTTGGAACTCTTACCGTTGCCGGAAACTACAGCACACCCGGTTTCGGAAGCATTGATTCGAAAGTGAGTAACCGTCAAAAAGAAACAGATGTAGGAGTTGATGTTTCTTCCCAGCTTGAATTGGGTAAATTCTTTCCTACCAAAGTCAATATGCGTATTCCCATGTTTGTAGGTTATGCCGAAAGCCTTTCTACACCCCAATATAATCCCCTGGATCCGGATATCCTGGTAAAAAATCTTTCCATAGAAGAACAGAATAAAATCAAAAATGAAATTCTTACACTCACAAAAAGGCGAAGTCTCAACTTTACCAATGTAAAAAAAGAACGAGCCAAAGGCTCTACCAAGAAGCCTCGTTTTTACGATCCTGAAAATATTGCACTCAACTATTCTTTTTCCGAGGTGCTGAACAGATCTCCAACTATTGATCACAGCATTTTGCGTAACTACCGTGGCGGCTTGGCATACAACTTCACCAAACAACCAAAAAACATAAAGCCATTCGGGAAAAATCCGTATTTGAATAAACACAAATACCTGGCTTTAATTAAAGACATCAACTTTAATACCACCATCACCAGCATGTCGTTTGTTACGGATATTAACCGTAGCTATAACGAGAACTTAAACCGTAACACAACGGGGATCGACGATATTCCGATTCAGCCTACTTACAATAAAACATTTAACATTACCCGCAATTATGATTTGAAATACGATCTTACAAAAACACTTAAAATTGACTTTAATGCATTGAATGAAAGTCGTGTTCTGGAACCTGAAGGAGCTATAGACACACAACAAAAACGCGACAGCATGATGAATTCCCTGCTGGGGCTGGGTAGTAATACCCATTATCACCAGACGGCGAATATCAATTATGCTATTCCGATCAACAAAATTCCGATTTTAGATTTTGCAACGGCTACGGTACGTTATGGTACCAGTTATGACTGGTTACGTGCTCCTTTTTCTGCCGACTCGCTTGGAAATACGATTCAGAACTCTTCCCAATGGACCTGGAACGGGCAAGGCAATATGGTGAATTTGTACAACAAGATTCCTTATTTCAAAAAGATTAATGCTAAGAAACCGCCGGGTCAAACACCCAAGCCTCCGCCTTCTACTAAACCTACTGTTACACCTCCGGTAACCCCTGCTGGCCCGGGTGGAAAAACAAAAACAAAGGCCGACTCGACCAAGAAACAGGATCCGCCTGACATCATAGAATATGCTGCCAGGGCCATAATGGCTATCAAGACAATTTCGGTAAGCTATACCACCAACAGGGGAACGATTCTGCCTGGCTATAACAAAGAATCGACTATCCTGGGTATGGATAATAATTTTAAGGGGCCGGGACTCGGTTTCCTGTTTGGTGAGCAGGATCACTTTGGCGGAGATCAGGCGCATTACGGAATTTATGCGGCCGAGCAAGGATGGCTGGTACATACGGCATCGCTCTTTAATCCATTTGCCCGAACGCAAACCAAGAATTTAAACGGGCGGATGAACCTGGAACCTTTCCCCGACTTTAAGGTGGAATTAAATGCCAATATTCAGCAAGCCGATAACCGGAGTGAATATTTCCGATGGGATCCTATTATTCAGGACTATACAAGTGTTACTCCTTCCGAGAGCGGCAACTTCAGTATGTCCTATATTATGATCCGGACCACGCTTAAAAATGACCATTCCGATTTTTCTTCTGATGTCTTTCATCAATTCCTGAACAACCGGTTTACTATCTCTCAACGTCTGGCCCAGAATCCAAACAGCCCGATAGGTGCAAGCATCAACCCTACAACCGGTTTTTACAACGGTTACAGCTCTGAATCACAAAGTGTCCTGATACCGGCATTCCTTGCTGCTTATACCGGAAAAAATGCGAGTGGAGTCTCGACCAATCCTTTCCTTTCTGTTCCTAAACCCAACTGGAGATTTACTTACGATGGGTTGTCGAAAAATGAAAAAATGAAAAAATATTTCAAGAGTTTTACCCTTTCCCATGCTTACCGGTCAAGTTACGCAATGGGGTCATTTAACAGCAATCTTAACTTTAACGACCCGCATGGTACTGGTTTTGGCGATACGACACGAAATTCGGCCGGCGACTTCCTTTCCAAATACACGATTCCTTCTGTTACTCTTTCTGAACAGTTCAGCCCGCTTATCGGTGCCGATATGACCATGAAAAACAACCTGCTGGTGAAGCTGGAGATAAAGAAAGACAGAACCGTTTCGCTTAGTGTCACAAGCACCCAGGTTACAGAGATCAGCGGAAAGGAGCTTACCGTTGGATTTGGCTACCCTTTCAAGATGAAGGAACGTAAGCTCTTCCCCAATTACATGAAAAAACCGGTCAAAAGCGACCTGAAAATAAAGGTAGATTTTTCCTATCGCAATAACCAGACAGTGATCCGGAAAATGGATCCTGAATATAACCAGCTTACCTCCGGAACGGATCTTCTGTCGGTAAAAAGCTCGGCTGACTATATGCTGAGCGATAAACTGAGTGTTCGGTTGTTCTGGGATTATATACGTACTAATCCACTTGTTTCCACGTCATTCCTTACTTCCAATACCCATATCGGTATTTCGCTCCGTCTTACCCTATAATTGGGTTTCGAAAAAAACATCCATTATCTGACTCTTTTTTTTATTTAAAACTTATCTTTACCCGAATTATAACAAGACAATCTGTTCAACTATGAATTTTCCGGAAAATCTGAAGTACACAAAAGATCACGAATGGGTAAGGGTAGAAGGCAATACAGCCGTTGTAGGTGTAACTGATTTCGCTCAAAGCGAATTGGGAGATATTGTCTATGTAGAAATTGAGACCGAAGGCGAAGACCTGGCTCATGAAGCTGTTTTCGGCACGGTAGAGGCCGTTAAAACCGTTTCTGATCTCTTTATGCCTATCTCCGGAAAAGTGGTGGCCGTAAATCCGGAGCTCCAATCCAATCCTGAAAGCGTAAATAAAGATCCTTACGGCAAAGGCTGGATGATAAAACTGGAAATAAAGGATGCAGGCGAGCTGACTAAATTGCTTAGCGCTGCTGATTACAAGGCACTGACAGGGCACTGATTATTGAGTGTTCTTCCCGGAGCCGGATTCTATCTTTTGATAGGGTTTGTCAGGTATTTGAAGAACATTTACTCATGTTATTTTAGAATAGGGGTCGCAATTTGCGGCCCTTTGTTTATAGGTTAAATGCTTTCCCGAAAGAACCTTTTTTGCCTTACCTTAGTAGGTAGATAATGTAGCTATGGAAACCGTATTTCGTGTCAAAGTATCCGATCTGAATGTCTCCTTCCTCAAAAAGATCAAAACTCTTTTCAAGGATGAGGGAGAAGTGGAAATTAAAATCCACCCTACATCAGATGATGATCAGACTGCTTATTTAGTAAGCACGGAGAATAACCGTAAACTACTCGAACAATCCTTACAGGAAGCTAAAGCCGGGAAGCTGAAAAAATTGAAGCTGAAAAAGCTGAAATGAAACCGGTTCTTTTTACACCAACTGCCGAATCTCAACTCAATGAATGGCAGCAACCAACAAAAAAAATTACAATAAGATTATTGATCTTTTAGAAGCCATTCAATCTCATCCCTTCAAGGGAATAGGCAAACCGGAGCCATTGAAACACCAATTGAAAGGATGCTGGAGCCGGAGAATCACAGAGGCTGACAGACTGATTTACCAGGTAACTCCGGAAGCCATTATTGTTATTTCCTGTAGGTTTCATTATTGATCAAATTTACAAAGCGAAGTATCCAGCTCCGGTTAGTCACTATTCTATTTCAAAACGTACATGAACAAAGTTAATTGGACCCTTACCCCTTTCTCCGAACTCAGCCCGGAGGCATTATATGCAATCATACAACTCCGCAATGAAGTATTTGTGGTAGAACAGAATTGTGTATTTCAGGATGCTGACGGAAAAGATAACTCTTGCCTGCATTTACAAGGATATAATCCGGAAGGAAAGCTTGTTGCCTATGCACGCATCGTTCCAGCCGGAGTCAGTTATAAGGAAGCTTCTATTGGCCGTGTCGTGACCTCACCTGCTGCAAGATCATCAGGTGCAGGAAAGGAGCTCATGTTACAAAGCCTGGAAAACATTCATAAATTATACGGAAAAGTGCCTGTACGTATAGGGGCTCAAAGCTATCTTAAGAAATTCTATGCTTCCTTCGGTTTTGAAATCGAAGGCGAAGAATATCTGGAAGATAACATTCCCCATTATATCATGATTCTCAGATAATCATCCCCGCCCCTACTGTTGCATTGGTATTTTCATCAATCAGAATAAGGCTTCCCGTATTCCTGTTACGGGAATAAGAATCGATAAAAAGAGGTGCGGTAACACGGATATTAACGCGGGCAATATCATTCAGTTTAATTTCTTCTTCTCCCTTTCTGTTTTCGAGCGCACTTATATCCACTTTATATTGTACTGCTTTTACCACACAGCGTAGCTCCCTGCTGGTATGTTTGAGCAGGTAGCGCCCGTTGATCTGCAACGGCTTTTCGCCCATCCAGCATAGCATCACTTCCAAATCCTGTGTCTGACGCGGTTCTTTGCCTTCGGCTACGATCATATCCCCTCTTGAAATATCCACCTCTCTGTCCAATACAAGCGAAACGCTCATAGGAGCAGAAGCCTGTTTCAACACTTCCTGATAACGCTCAATCGATTTAATAGTAGCGGGGGTTCCGGAAGGCAATATTTTCACTGCATCGCCTATCCGAAAAGTGCCACCGGCTATTCTTCCTGCATAAGCCCTGTAATCGTGATAGGCAGGATTCATCGGACGAATGACATACTGAACCGGAAACCTTGCTTCCTCCTGGCGCTCATCATCGGTAACAGGAAGTGTTTCGAGCAATTGCAGTAATGTAGATCCTTTGAACCAGGGCATATTGGAAGATGGTTCCACCACCTGATCACCCAATAAAGCACTGATAGGGATAAAATGCAATTTCGTTTCTCCCAAACCCTCTGCAAACGTTCTGTATTCCTTTTCAATACGGTCGAATACGTCTTCCTGAAAACCAACCAGATCCATCTTATTAACGCATACAATCAGGTGGGGAATACGCAGGAGGGAGGCAATATAACTGTGCCGACGGGTTTGCTCTATCACACCTTTTCGTGCATCAATCAATATAATGGCTGCATGAGCTGTGGAGGCACCGGTGACCATGTTACGTGTGTACTGTATATGTCCCGGCGTGTCGGCAATAATAAATTTGCGACGGGGTGTTGCAAAATACCGGTAAGCCACATCAATGGTAATGCCTTGTTCTCGCTCAGCACGGAGCCCATCGGTAAGCAAAGCCAGATTGACATATTCTTCTCCCCGCTTTTCACTGCTTGCCCGGATCGATTCATACTGGTCTTCAAATATCGATTTGCTGTCATACAGAAGGCGGCCAATAAGCGTACTCTTTCCATCATCTACCGATCCTGCGGTGGTAAACCGAAGGAGCTCCATTTCTTGTTGTACGGGAAGTGTATGTGTTGACATAAACAATTTAGTTTTCAGGGTTAAAAATATCCGGCTTTTTTCCGGTCTTCCATGGCTGCTTCTGATCGCCTGTCATCTATTCGGCTGCCTCTTTCTGTTAC
>JABDCB010000001.1 GCA_013288325.1 Bacteroidota bacterium | reverse complement strand
TAGTAGTACGTATCCATTCCCGAAAGTCCCTCCATTGCTCCTTACTGATCTGCTCATGAAGAAGGCGGATTGTTCCGATATTAAAAGAGCGGGAAGCCACACATACATTTTTGGAGAAGAGGGTTACTTCTGTACTTCCCCCTCCTACATCGATGTATAAGTAGTCGCTTGACTTATCCAGTTTTTCCGCAATATGGTTGGAATAAACTATTTCGGCCTCTGTCTTCCCATCAATAATTTCGACTTTGATCCCTGCTTCCCGCTTTATCCTTTCTACAATTTCAGGGCCATTTTGGGCTTCTCTTAATGCCGATGTGGCACAGGCTTTTATTCCCTGTACTTCATAAAAATCGATCAATAGCTTGAACGATTTCATAACGGTAATAAGTTTCTCGATTTTTTTTTCGGAGATCTTCTTTTTCAGAAAGGCGTCTTCTCCAAGACGTAGCGGGACACGAACCAGATCGGCCTTTTTAAAAATCCCCTCTTCTCCATCATCATACACATTACAGAGCAGAAGACGAATTGCGTTGGAGCCTATGTCAATTGCTGCGAATCTCAAGTACAGGGTTCTTTTCTTTAATTTTCGGTTTCCTCACCTGTGAACTGAAAAACTTGAAAATCTCATCCTGTGACACATACCGGCTACTGCCTGTCTTTGCACGAAAGCGATTATCCTGGCGTTTATTCAGTATTCGGGCTTTAGTATTATCCTTTAGTTGGAACTGAATGACTTCCTTCATCTCCTTCTGAATCTCTTTGCTGTAAATTGGCACTGCCACTTCAGAGCGATGATTCAGATTTCTTATCATCCAGTCTGCCGAAGATATAAAATACTTTTCATCACCCCCATTACAAAATATGAACACCCTGGCATGCTCCAGGTATCTTCCTACAATACTCACGGCTTGTATATTCTGGCTAAATCCTTCCGTTTCTGTAACCAACGAACAGATTCCCCGGATTATTAATTTGATCTCTACCCCTGCTGCACTGGCTTCATAGAGCTTCCGGATGAGCTCAGGATCTGTAAGGCTATTCATTTTGATAGTAATTCCCGACTTCTTTTTCTTCTTTGCGTTTTCAATTTCTGTGTTAATAAGTTGCAGAAATTTTTTCCTCATATTGAAGGGGGCAACCATCAGATGTTTATAATTCCCCACTTTCAAATTATCGGCAAAAAAACCAAAAAGCTGTTCTACTTCTGAAGTGATTCTTGGATCGGCAGTAAGCAAACTCTTATCCGAATAAATTTTAGCCGTTTGTTCATTGAAGTTGCCGGTTCCAATATGCACATATTTTACATTTTTTCTGTCTTCCCTGCGCTGTATAAGTACCAGCTTGGAATGCACTTTCAAACCCGGAACACCAAATATTACTTTAGCTCCCTCTTCCTGTAAACGGTTTGCCCAGTAAATATTATTCTCTTCATCAAATCTTGCCTGCAATTCAACCACTACTGTTACCTGTTTGCCGTTTTTTACAGCATTGATCAACGCATTCATCACATTTGAATTTCTGGCGGCCCTGTAAAGTGTGGTGCTTATTGAAACCACCTTAGGGTCGATAGATGCTTCGCGAAGCAGATCGATGATATGCCGGAAGCTTTGATACGGATAGTGAAGCATGATGTCTTTTTCCCGTATAACACGGAACATGCTTACCCCATCAGGAAGATCGGGATGATTGGCAGGATGGCGGGCAGGATAGCACAATTCTTTCATTCCCAAATCCGGAAATTTCATGAAATCCTTGAAATTATGGTATCTCCCACCGGGAATCAGACTGTCGGAACCGATAAATTTTACACGTCTGGAAAAATATTCCAACGTTTCATCCGGCATTTCATCGTCATAAACAAAACGAACCGGCTGTCCCATCTTACGCTTTTTAAGACTCCTGGATATTTTTTCAAGAATAGTCTGTGACACATCGGTATCAATATCCAGCTCCGCATCCCGGGTAAGCTTGATGGTATGAGCCTCTATCCTGTCATAATCAAAAAGATAAAACATTTCATCCAAACAAAAACGGATCACATCATCCAGCAACATCACGTATTTGGTTTTGCCATCCTGAGGCAGCACCAGGAATCTTGAAATGTCACCGGTAGGTATTTCAACCAATGAATGACGTGATTTTTTGCCATTGCGAACCAAACGTATAGCCAGGTAAATGGACTTATCCTTCAGATATGGGAATTTTCTGGTGCTATCCAGCATGATGGGAACCAATGCCGGCATTACCTCGTCATGAAAATAATCCTTTACAAATTTAGCTTGTTCGGGAGTAAGTCCCTTTTCATTCCTTATAAACACATTGTGCTTCTCCAGTTCATGAAGAATGTTGCGGTATACCTTTTCAAACTTCTCTTCACTATCCTTTGAAAATTCTACTATTTTTTCCAGCACATCAACAGGATCCTGTCCAATCAGATCAAGCCCCTTTTTACCCAATCTAACCATTCGTTTAATGGTAGCTACCCGAACCCTGAAAAACTCGTCTCTGTTGTTGGAAAAAATGCCCAGAAATCGTATCCGCTCCATGAGCGGAACTGATTCATCGGATGCTTCCTGTAATACCCTGTCGTTAAATGAAAGCCAGCTCAGATCCCGGTAAGTAAAGGGGATCTTCTTTTTTGCCTGTTTGGATATTTTCTTTCCTCGTATCAAGTACATTGGGCTTCTGACCATAAAGTTTCAAAAAAAAAGAGGGTGGGTAAACTATTCCTGAACGGTTTAACATAAACATAATACTCCCGAAGTACTCCGACTTCAATCGGTTAGTTCTCTTTTCGGGAAATCAAAAAGCCGGAGATTACATTTATTGAGCTCTTTCCACTTTTCAACTCCTGTTTCCAAAATCACCGCCCCGCAGGTAGGGACATGAATTAAGGGTTGTCGGGCAAGGAGACCGGCTACATGACTTAATGTATCATTATGCCCGAATACAAAACTACAGGAGCTGCTATCCGGAAGGGAACGCAAAATTTCGAGAAACGCAGTTTCTGTGGCAGCATATAACAAAGGTGTTACATGTATCTGATGTTCCTGAAGATGGAACGTTTTTGAAAATATAAGGGCTGTAGATGCCGCTCTTATAGCCGCACTGGTAAGTATATGATCAGGTATGATACCGGCCTCTTTCAGGCGCAACGATACCAGTTTTGAATCTCTGTATCCTCTTGCATTCAACGGCCGTTCAAAATCCTCTAATGCCGGGTTATCCCAGTCAGATTTAGCATGCCTTATAAGCCCCAACAGCTTCATAAAAATTACGTATTATTGTCTCTCTCAAATATACTGAAATAATGAAGCGCCTGCTCTTTTCCATCCTTGTACTTGCCGGATTATCTGTCCTCCTGATGGCTTTTCCATTAAGGGCACTACGCCAGGATAAAGAAAAAGACATTTTTACTGCCATTAAGATGGAAGAGTTCCATAATCAGAAAGTTGCAGATGAACTGAAGGAAGCAACCCACACCATTGGTCACCGGCTTACCGGCAGTGACAATGGCAAAAAAGCGGAACAATTTGCATTGGATCTGTTTAAAAAATATGGTTACCCCGATGCCCGTTTTGAAGAATTCGAAGTGGATGCATGGAGCAGAAAAGATGTGGCACTTAAAATATATTACCAAGGTTCTGATACAAACGCTGTTGTAAAAGGTTCCGCAATAACTGTCCCTGCCAAACTGGAGCCGGGCAATGCAGGCTGTATAACCTTACCAGAAGTCGTCAGCCTGGCCCACTCTCCTGTCAGCGCCGATGTTTTTGCCCGGTTAATCGATGTAGGCAACGGTTTGAAAAAGGACTTCGAAATGCATCGAGACAGTATAAAAGGGAAAATAGTACTCCTAAATATTAATATCTATCCTAAAGACTCTACATTAAAGAACCTGCACAGGTCGGAAAAAACTGCCCTTGCGATTCAATATGGTGCTGCGGGATGTATCTTTATTAATCAGGTAGAAGGACGGATTTTGCTCACCGGAACAGCCTCTGTAGATGGTCAACTGATTTCTATTCCTGCTGTATGTATTTGTCAGGAAGACGGTCAAAGTCTCCGTCAGTGTCTTCAACTGGCCCCCTTTACGAATGCCCGTATCCGCATGCATAACAAAAGCGGAAAAATTAAGGCGAGAAATGTAGTTGCAACAATAAAAGGATCTGATCCTGCGGGAGAAGAAATAATTCTTTGCGGACATTTAGATAGCTGGGATCTGGCAACAGGTGCCATTGACAACGGGATTGGTTCGTTTACCGTCATGGAAATAGCGCGTGTATTTCAAAAGCTCAAAATCAAACCTCGCAGAACGATTCGTTTTGTAACCTTTATGGGTGAAGAACAAGGATTGCTGGGATCCAGAGCAATGGTAAAAGAACGGTTGAACCAAAAAACATTAAATAAGATAAGGGCCGTCATCAATCTGGATATGGCAGGTAATACACAGGGATTTAATGCCGGCGGGCGACCGGAAATGGAAAATTTTATAAAAACAGTCATTGCAGATATTCAGGCTGTTGAGCCTTCCTTTAAAGGCACCTTTGCCAATAGCGCTGGCCTGCACAGTGATCATCAGCCGTTTTTGGAACAAGGCATCCTTACTATAGAGCCTGAAGGTAGTCTGGATTCTTACGTCTATAAATTTTATCATTCCAATAAAGATGATTTTGCCCTTGTGAACCCCGAACACATGAGCCTCTGTGCCATGTATGTAGGTATGATGCTTTATGCACTGGCCGATACAGAACATATACCGGCACAAATGCTTAACGAAGAAGAAACCAAGGCATTCTTCATCAAGGCGAACCTCAAGGATGAGCTGATACTGGAGAAACAGTGGCGCTGGGAGAAGTGATGCGCATTTCGTAATTTTAATCCTTTAATAATGGATTAAATATCGTGCCCAGCTATTCATTTGAACAAGTCTTTTCAAAAACACTGGCCTACTTTCACGGGGATGAGCTGGCAGCTACTTGCTGGATCGATAAATATGCCATGCGGGATAAAGAAGGGCGCTTCCTCGAGCTTTGCCCCGATGATATGCACAACCGGCTGGCAAAAGCATTTTTCAGGAAAGAAAAAGAGTACACCTTAAAAAAGGGCAACTCCAGACATAAAAAAAATCTTTCTGCTTACGGACAAATCCGGCTTCCGCTGACGGAGCAAAAAATATTCAATCTGTTTAAAGATTTCCGTTATGTAATCCCGCAAGGCAGCGTGATGGCGAATCTTGGGAATACCAATACCATCGGATCGCTTTCAAACTGTATTGTACTGCCCGAAATTTTCGATTCTTACGGAGGAATTCTATATACCGATCAGCAACTTGCACAACTGTTTAAACGCCGTTGCGGTGTTGGTATAGATATCAGTACACTCCGTCCATCGGGAATGTTTGTATACAATGCTGCGGGTAGCACATCGGGCTCTGTTTCCTTTATGGAACGGTTTTCCAATACGACCCGTGAAGTGGCACAAAACGGACGAAGAGGAGCCCTGATGATAACCATGGATATTGCTCATCCGGATATCGAACAGTTTGTTTTGATTAAACAAGATCTTCATAAGGTTACAGGAGCAAATGTATCTGTTCGCATAAGCGATGAATTTATGAAGGCTGTTGTGGGTGATAAGAAATTTACACTGCGTTTTCCCCTTGATGCTAAAAAACCAACCTACACAAAGGAGGTGGTTGCGAAAGATTTGTGGAACACAATCGTACATTGTGCTCACAAAACCGCCGAGCCGGGAATTATCTTTTGGGATCGGCAACATACCTACTCCACCTCCTCTGTCTACCCCGGTTTTAAAAACATAAGTACCAACCCTTGTTCCGAAATTGCGATGCAGGGTGGCGACAGTTGCCGTCTCATTGCACTGAACCTTTTTGGTTTTGTAGACAACCCCTTTACCCCTCAAGCTGTTTTTCAGTATCAAAAATTTTATGAAATCGTATATGAGTCACAACGCCTTATGGACGACCTGGTGGATCTGGAGTTGGAAGCTATTGACCGTATCATGACAAAAATTGAAAAGGATCCGGAACCCAAAGGCATAAAGTCTGTAGAGCTCGAAACCTGGAAACTGATATATGCGAATGGGAAGAAAGGGCGCAGGACCGGACTCGGGTTTACCGCTTTGGCTGACACATTTGCGGCACTTGGATATTCTTTCGATTCGGATCAAGCGCTTGATCTGGCGGAAAAAATAATGAAAGCTAAATGCCGTGCAGAGTTTGACAGCTCTATTGATATGGCATTGGAAAGAGGTGCTTTCTCTTGTTTTGACCCTCGTATAGAAAGGAAATCTGCCTTCATCAGCATGATGAAAAAAGAATTTCCCGAACATCATGCACGTATGATGAAGTTTGGAAGAAGGAATATTTCACTCAGTACGGTGGCCCCAACAGGCACACTCAGCCTTCTCTCCCGAAGCTCATCCGGTATAGAACCCGTATTTATGCTCAGCTATAAACGCCGGAAAAAAAATAATTCCCGTGACAAAAATAAGCGTATTGATTATACGGACTCCCATGGTGATACCTGGCAGGAGTATTCGGTTCATCACCCCGGATTAAGCCAATGGCTGACAATCACGGGAAACCAGGACATCACGAAAAGCCCATATTATGGAAGTACTGCTGCCGAAATTGACTGGATGAAACGGATCCGGTTGCAAAGCATTATTCAAAAATATGTTACTCACTCCATTAGTTCTACCATAAACTTGCCTTCCAACGTGTCCGTTGAAAAAGTTGGGGATATTTATGTTGAAGCCTGGAAGATGGGACTGAAAGGAATTACGATATACCGTGATGGCGCCAGAAGTGGAGTTCTTATTGCTGAAGATGAAAATGAGGTCCCTGCAAGTACAGAAAAACAAGTTCATCGCCCATCAAGTCTCCAGGCAGAGGTCATTCGTTTCATGAACGGAAAAGAGCACTGGATAGCAGTAGTTGGAGTAATGAACGGAAAACCATATGAAATATTTACCGGTAAAGAAGATGACTCTTTTTCTCTTCCGCCGAATGTAGTTAGCGGGCAAGTCATTAAACACCCTGTTCATTCAAATGGAGAGAGCCTGATAAAAGAACACCGTTATGACTTCCAATACAAAAATGGAAATGGAAATGAATTGATTCTTGAAGGCCTTTCCCGATCCTTTAACAGTGAGTATTGGAACTATGCGAAACTTATTTCGGGTGTGCTGCGACAGGGAATGCCCATTGTAAAAGTGTTGGAGCTTGTAAACACCCTGCACCTCTATGATGATCAGATTAACACCTGGAAATCAGGGGTTGCACGCGCCTTGTCCAAATTCATTCCCAATGGAACAAAGACCGGTACTACCTGTCCCCAATGCAAGGATCCGGATGGAATTATTTACGAAGAAGGTTGCTTAAAATGCAAAAGTTGCGGGTATTCGTTATGCGGATAATATAAAACAACAGAACGGATGAACTATTTCTCTTTTATATACTTTCTTTTACTTCTCTGGGGAAATATATCGTCGGCACAAACATCGGACGATCTTAAACCTTATATTCCTAAAGGATATAAAATTCTTTTCCAATATGACGCAGATCTGAATCTGGACTCGATCACTGACAAATTGGTCATAATCGGCGTTGATAAATCATTAGGCGACTCGGTTTTAAAAACTATTTTTCCTCGGGAAATGAATTATCAGAAACGCCCCCTTATCATCTTGCTCGGGAAAGGCAATCATCTGTATGAACGTGCCGCAAGAAATGACCAGGCTATATCGCAAGCTTTGGGTATAACGGATCCTTTTCGAACAATTGGAACAGCTTCGGGGCTTTTCATTATTCAGCATGTCATCAATGATGGTACGCAACAGTGTACAGTGGCTGCAAAATTTGAATGGGTACCCAAACAGAAAGACTGGTACCTGACAAATTATTCTCATACCTGCGCTACCGCAAATACGCTTCCCGGTTCCGAAGGAGAAGTGTATAAGGAAAAAACTCCTAAGAATTTTGGTAAGTTAAAATTTGAAAAGTTCAAGTACCCCATGGATATTGAAATTGATGAGTGGGGCCAATAAAGTTGTTATTAATATTCTATCTTTGCTCATCCCCGAAAATAGTATAAGTCATCCCCCAATTACTGAAGCAAATGAAAAACAACACGGTTGCCTGTCTATGTGTACTCCTGTTTCTGATATTCAATAGCCCAGGAAGCTATGGACAATCATGGCTTTGGGCCAAATCGGGTGTTGTTCAGACAAACCAAAGCAGTTTTTCAAATGCAGTAGTAGCAGATGCCGCAGGAAACTCTTATGTGACCGGATCTTATTATTCTCCTACCATTCGCTTTGATACCGCTACATTAACCAATGCGGGGGCAAACGGCTTTGATATCTTTCTTGTTAAATATCTTCCCAACGGGACGGTGGCATGGGCGAGAACATTTGGAGGGACGGGGAATGACGAAGGATACGGAATTGCATTGGATGCGCAAGGTCACATTTATATCTGTGGTTATTTCGATTCTCCCACATTTACAATTGGTCCTGCTACATTTTCCAATAATGGAGGCGAGGATTTGTTTCTTGCCAAGCTTGATCCATCTGGTCATGTAATCTGGGCTCAGAATGCAGGAGGAGTTGGAAATGATGTTTGCCTGGCTATATGCACCGATGCAAAAGGACGCCCCTGTATAGCTGGTGATTTTAATTCTCCCCTTCTTTCTATGGGTTCTGTTACTTTAAGCAATTCTACCTCTCAAACACAACCGATCGTTGCAAAATATGATACCAGTGGTACATTTCTGTGGGCAAAGACTGCTACTGGCAGCGGAGGAAGCAATGGTAATTACGCTGCTACCATCTGCTCGGATACGGCATCGAATATTTATGCGGCCGGTGGATTCAGTTTCTCAACGATTCAATTCGGTTCACAAATATTGAACAATAGTGGTATCACAAATTGCTTCTTGACTAAGTATGATACGAGCGGTACTGTAAGTTGGGTACGTGGAGCAGGTGGAATAAATGAAGATGCTATAAGCGGTGTGGGGGCCGATCAGGCTGGCAATATTTATGTCAGTGGCAGTTTCAACTCTCCCAGCATCAGTTTTGGAGCATATACACTGGTAACTGCTGGACAGGATGATGCATTCATTACTAAATATGATCCGAATGGAACAGCGTTGTGGGCCAAAGCCAGCGGAGGGACTGGAGATGAGCAAGCCAATAGTGTTGCCGTAGATGCCATGGGATATGCTTATATATCAGGCAGCTTTTCTTCTCAAAGTTTCAGAATCGGAACGAGCAATCTCGTAAATAATGGTAATCTGAATATCTTTTTTGCTGAATATAATCCCTGGGGAGATGTGCTTTGGGCCCGCTGTGCCGGAGGCTCCGCATCAGATTACGGTCTGGCCTCTTATGCCGACCTTTCAGGAAATGCATGGATGGCAGGTTATTTTACTTCTCCCAGCGTGTTGTTCGACTCGCATACGGTTCTCTACAGCGGGTCAACAAATATGTATGTAGCAAAAATTGCCGGGATTACCGGTATCGAATCCTTAATCAAAAGCAGTCGCGATCTGCTCGTTTATCCCAACCCTTCTGACGGCCATTTCGTATTCAGTTCCTCGAAAGAGTTAACGAATTCCTCTTTCCTTGCAATTTACAATTCACAGGGAGTGTTAGTCAGAGAAAGCTTAGTGTCAGCGGGCACTTCGTTTGAAATAGATGCCAGTCTTCCCGCAGGACTATACCTCTTCAAGTTAGAAAGTGAAAAAAGAGAGTTAATCAGCACGGGTAAGCTGATCATAAAATAAACCTGTTGTTGACTACCGAATCAAATCCTGAAACCAAGGATAAGAATGTCATCTACCTGCTCGAGGTTTCCTCTCCAGCCTTCCAGATTGTTTTCCAATGCCTCTCTCTGTTCCGGCATCGCCAGATGCTGAATCGTAACGAGGTATTGTTTTAGCTGGTTGGATTTGTACTTCTTTCCGGTAGGACCGCCAAACTGATCAACATACCCGTCAGAGAACAGATAAATACTATCATGCTCCTTCACCTCCACAACATGGTTGGTATAATGCTTCTCCTTATCCTCCAGATAATTGCCAATAGAAATCTTGTCAGCCTTAAATTCCGATATCACTTTATTTCTGATAAGATAAACCGGGTTATATGCTCCAGCATATTCCAGAATCATTTTTGTTTTATTGAACGAACAGAATGCAATATCCATTCCATCTTTGATTCTGTATTCCTGGACACTGTGCATCATACGCTCACTCATGCCTTTGTTAAGCCTGTCCAGGATCTCAGCCGGCGAGCTCATTGGATTAACATCCACTGCCCACTCCAGCATATTATGCGCTACAATACTCATAAATGCACCAGGTACACCATGACCGGTACAATCAATCGCTGCAATCTGAATAATCTGATCGTTTCCTTTCTTGAACTCTCTGTAAAAAACAAAGTCTCCACTTACAATATCCTTTGGCTTATAAAGAATGAATGAGTCTGACAATCCTTTCCTTATGTCGCCAATAGAAGGCATCAGTGTTTCCTGTATTCGCTGTGCATAGCGAATACTATCCGTGATATCCTTGTTTTTTTCTGCGAGTTCGTTATTCTTAACAGCCAGTTCAAGAGTCCGCTCCACCACCATGGATTCGAGTCGTTTTTTAGCTGCTTTCAGATTACGGGTACGAATTTTATCAAAAAGATAGATTCCGAAAATAGCAAAGAGAACTACAGCTATATAGAAAGTAAGTGTTTGCCAGAAAGGAGGCCTTACAGTAAAGCTATAGGAGGCAGGGACTTCACTTAATACTCCATCATTATTGGATGCTCTGACAAGAAACTTATATGTTCCAGGTGGCACATTCGAATAAGCTGCTTCATTTACATTCTGGGCCACAGGCGACCAGTCTTTATCAAATCCTTCTAATTTATATTGGTACAGGACTTTTTCAGGGTTGGTAAGACTGATTCCGTTAAAAACAAAAGTGAGGTGATTCTGGCTATATGAAAATTTACTGTTCACAGGAAATTCTGCATCCTTCATAAAAATCTTGATCCCCGTAATAAACACTTTAGGTGGGATCGTATTGGGTTTATCTTCTGATGGACTAAAACGAACGACACCCATAATGGTACCGAACCAGATATTCCCTTTTTTGTCTTTACATGTTGCATTGGGATTAGCCTCCACACCAAGAAACCCTTCACTGCGCCCATAGTGTATAAACTGGTTGCTGGCAGGAAGATATTTATCAATACCCCGGTTATGTCCTATCCAAAGATTATTCTCATTATCCGCAATAATAGAGTAAGGAGAATCCGTCATCATTCCATCCTTGGTTGTGTAATTTTGAAATTTCTTTCCATCATAACGGAAAAGCCCGCCCCCGTATGATCCAAACCATATATTGTGATCCTTATCTTCGCTTATGGCCAGAATAAAACGTTTATCTATTCCATTGGTTTCATCAAACTTCATAAAACTGGCTCCATCATATACACTCAGATTTCCACCAAGTGCACCAAACCAAAGATTCCCTTTGCCATCTCTGAAAATACGGTAAACATAATCGCCTCCAAGACCATCGGCAGTAGTAAAATTTCGGAATGACTTAGAATCTACTTCATATTTGGAAACGCCTTCCTTCGTTCCGAACCAAAGATTCCCTTTACTATCTTCATTGATAGCATATACTACATCGCTCGCCAGCCCATTACCCGTATTCAGGGTTTTAAATTTTCCTTTCCCCTTTTCCAACATACATACACCTCCAAAGCCAGTTCCGAACCATATATTTCCCTGGCTATCTTCAAAACTGGAAAGAATTACGTTGCTGCTTAACCCATCACTTGTTGTATACGTTTTTATGTTAAATTTTTCTTCATTATTTACAGGATCTGTCTCAAATACAACTTTGGTAAGACCGTCATTGGTTCCAAGCCATAAATTACCCTCGTGATCACATAATGTAGACCAGACGATATTATTCGAAATACCATCTGCCTGATCCAATAATATAAAACGGTCACCACGGTACTGGTTAAGCCCCAAATCGGTACCGATCCATACATTGTTTTCCCTGTCCTGGTAAATGGAATTAACATTGAAATAATTAAGTCCTTGTTTGGTGCTATAGCTTTTAATAATTGCCTTGGAAAGCGATTCATTTCGGTTATTGCTCTTGAAAGGAATTAGCTTTGTAGCGCCACCGGATGTTGTTCCGATCCACACATTATGCAGATTATCTTCATAAACAACATTCACAAAATTCGATTTCAAACCCTTACTCATGTTAAACACCACAGCATGAGCCCCCAGGTTTTCAGCTGGCTTTTTTTGCGAAAAGTTATCTGGAACAGGAATCATCATGGCACCGGCATCAGCTGTACCTATCCACATTTCGTTTGTATTCACTACTGCCAGCGCCGTTATTTTATCACTGATAAGTCCATTCTGGCTATTCAATAAACTAAAAGATGTTTTAGAGCTGATATCCAGATGAGGGTCATAAATCGTAATTCCCATATCTGTGGCTATCCAGATATTTCCCAGATGATCGGTAACTACTCTGTAAATATTGTCGCTCACTAACCCATCCTTTTTGGAGAGGGCAAACATTTTGTTTTTTACCGGGTCGTAAATAAATACGCCTGAACCTTCGGTACCGATCCAGAAATATCCTTTTGCATCTTCCATAATGGAGGTAACCGTTTTAAAACGGGTATATTCCTCCAGATGCATATCTTCAAAATTCTTGTTCTTACTGCTGTATCTTGTTACTCCTCCAGCCCAGTGTCCAAACCACAAATCTCCGTACTGATCCTTATAACAAGATGTTACCCAATCCTCTGCCATTCCATTTTTCTTGGAGTAGGTGGTAAAATTATGTCCATTGTATTTTGTGAGTCCGGCAAGGGTTCCTATCCAAAGATTTCCTTCATTGTCTTGTGTCAGGGTCTGAACCTGAGACTGTGAAATACCCTGCTCTACCCCATAATTAATGAAGCTGGTGGTCTGCCCGATGACAGACATACAAAGCGACAGCAAAAACAGGAGCAGCAGGCCGGGCTTTGTCCGATGAAGGCTATTTGTGAACATATTTTTTGAGTTCTGTATGATACGTAGTTTCGTCTATCTCTTTATTGTCTTTATAATAGTAGGTACTACCCCAGAAATACTTTTCTTCTTTGTAATTCACATGAAATGCGCCATCCGTAATGATGGTATTACGTATATCGGACAACACGCCTTCCGTTACTGCAACCACTACATTGGGCTCCGAAACATGCGAATAGGTAGCCGGGTCTTTTGCCGGCTCCGTTGAAATTTTTATGGTCCTTTCGGTAAGCGCTGCCGCCTCCACCAGCTTTTTCATCTGGTTCATTTTCATTTGCTGATTCACCAGTGTCTTTGCTGCCTTTTCTTTTTGTTGCTGACGTAGCAGTTCAGCATTAGCTTTTAATTCTGCATCTCTGCGCATACTTTGAATAACGGATCTGGATTCAGCCTCGCTTTTCATGCTGTTATACTTTTGCAGGTTTGCCTTTTTCTCACTTTCAGCAACCATTTTCAGCAAGTCATTTTCATATTGTGTCTTAATGCCTTTATTCTTTTTTTCAAGGGCTACCTTTTCCTGCTTTTCTTTTTCCAGACGCTGAGCGTCCGACTCCATCGTTTCTTCCTGTTTGGCTTTCAAAGCCTCTTCTGCTTTCTTACGGCTATCATCATCCTTGGCTTTTGATACAGCTTCTTCCAGCGCTTTTTGCTCGGCTGCTTCTTTTGCTTTGCGGGCTTCTTCAGCCAATGCATCTTCCTTGGCCTTTTTATCTGCTGCCTCTTTCGCTTTCTGCTCTTCCGCAGCCGCTGCTATAGCGGCCTGTTTACGAAGCTCCTCGCCCTGGTCAATAACCACGTCCTCGGTAAATTTGTAATTGGGATCGTCCTTGAAACCTTCCTTCCCGTCAAAAATAACCTTTGCAAATGCCTGATCCTTGTATTTGCCAACCCGTACGGCCTTGCTGCTAGGTTCGAAAAATGGAATTTCAGTAGCATAATCCGGGAAGATGCCCATTTTTTCTTGCGGAACCCGAAGATCCAACAACATGAACATATCAATACACCCCGGAGCCGAAAAACTTATCTTATACTGATGAGCCAGGTCAAAATCGAATTTGAATTTTCCGTTTTTCCCTGTGGTAATGGTTTTATAATCGTGACCGTCACAGGTAACCTTAACCGTTGCTCCGGCTAAAGGATGACTGTCTTTTGTTGCCGTTCCGAAAAAACGCATATCCCCTTGTGCACTAAGAATAGATAAAAAGCTCAGGGAGAGAATGAATAGTAATAGTACACGCCTTTTCATGCAAACAAAAAGGAGGTTTGTTGCTTTTGAAGCCTGCTGAAAATTTTTATCCGGAGAAAATTTCATGAAATCAGGCGAAAGATATATAATATAGGTTAAAATTCAAGTGTTTTCCTATCGAAAACGATTAGTAATTCTTTGTATTTTTGCCACAACAGACGCTGTTATGGTTTTTGACCTGCATGAAATATTAACGGCCACTATGGTTCTCTTTGCCGTGGTGGATGTTGTCGGCTCCTTACCAGTATTGCTTGATCTGAAACAGAAGGTAGGAAGCATCGATTCCGGAAAGGTGACCCTCGTTTCGGGTGGTATCATGATTGCTTTTATGTTTCTGGGCGAAAACATGCTCCATCTCATTGGTATTGATGTTCATTCTTTTGCCATTGCCGGTTCGCTAATCATATTCTTTCTGGCTCTTGAAATGATCCTTGGCATGCGATTCTATAAAGATGACAGTGCCGCCACCGCATCTATCGTTCCTATTGCATTCCCACTTATTGCCGGAACCGGGACACTCACCACCCTGCTTTCCATGCGTGCTGAATACAGAATGGAAAGCATTATTGTAGCTATCCTGATCAACCTTGTTTTTGTCTACATCGTCCTAAAAAATATCTACCGGTTGGAAACATTGTTAGGCCCCGGAGGGATTAATATTATACGGAAAGTTTTTGGAATCATCCTGCTGGCCATTGCAGTGAAGCTATTTACTACGAATGCGGGCATAACCCTTCCCAAATGATTTCAATTTATACAGATGGAGCTGCAAGAGGCAATCCTGGCCCAGGCGGATTTGGAGTAGTGATGTTGGCCGGAGTACATCGAAAAGAACTTTCAGAAGGGTTTCGGATGACGACTAACAATCGCATGGAACTACTCAGTGTGATTGTGGCTCTTGAAACCCTCAAAAAACCTGGAAGCATTGTTACCATCTATTCCGACAGTAAGTATGTAGTTGATTCTGTAGAAAAAGGTTGGGTTTTTAATTGGGAGAAAAAATATTTCGCCGGAAAAAAAAATGCTGATCTCTGGCAACGCTTTCTCCGTGTATATCCTAAACATAAAATAAAATTCCACTGGGTTAAAGGACATGCCAGCAATGTAGAAAACAACAGATGTGATGAATTAGCGGTTGCCGCTTCCCACGGCACAGGTCTTCACATTGACAGCGGCTATGAAAACGCCAATTAGATGTTTTTCCGTCTTAGCGATGACCTTATCTTTCCCGATCCTTCCCTTGCTGAAGAAGATGGATTGCTTGCCATAGGCGGGGATCTAAAACCGGAAAGACTGTTGCTTGCTTATCAAAATGGTATTTTTCCCTGGCCTGAAAAAGGGCAGCCCCTCCTTTGGTACTCCCCACATCAGCGTTTTGTCCTTTTTCCTGAAAAACTGAAGGTCTCTTCGTCGATGCAAAAAATAATTGATCGGAATATGTTTGAAATAACAATCAATAAGGCTTTTGATAAAGTAATAACTGCCTGCGCAGAGGTTCGCAGAAAAAATCAGAAAGGAACATGGATAACCGGGGCAATGAATAAAGCATACCGGGAGCTAAATCATATGGGGCATGCTATCTCTATAGAATCATGGAAAGATGGAGAACTTGCCGGCGGGTTGTATGGGATCGTCTGTGGAAAAGTGTTTTGCGGTGAAAGTATGTTCAGTCTGGTGCCCAATGCATCAAAAGCAGCTTTTATACATCTTGTGACTCAGCACCACTTTCTACTCATAGACTGCCAGGTACACACCGCCCATCTTGAAAGTCTTGGCGCTGAGATGATCTCTCAACGCCAATATCTTGATTACCTTAATCAGTGGTCCGGTTGATTTATTCCGAATCGTCGTGCTTCTTTACGGTGGCAATACCATCATTAATAAGACGTGTCATTTCTTTGTATGATGACAGCTTATCTTCCAGCATCTTTTGATCGTTGATGTTTTTGGACTTCATTGCATCATCAGCAACAGCATCTTCTCCTTTTTTCCGTGCTGCGCCATCTTTCGACTTAGGATCTGTACCCGAAGCAGTGGCTGCTTTTAACTCGTCTATTTTATGCTGCGTCTTATCCTGCAAATCCTGATAATGATTAAGCAGCCCATTCAACGCACTGAAACCATAATATTTTACATATTTATTGGATGCATTGCGGGTCATGTCAACCAGTAGAGGGATGCCCTGCACCACTGTTTCATCTTTACATCTGTCTTTGAGGAACGAACCCAGGCTACCCAGAAAGGCTGTCTGATCCCAACTCCTGTATAGAGGAGCAACGTGTTGAAAAAATGCAAAGTCTCCATCAGATCCATAATTGGCATAAATGGAACACAGTGGGGAAAGAATATAGGTGCTTGTTTCATCTTTAAAGGCTTTAGCCGCCTCCAGACCCATTGCCGGGTTCTGTTTTAGTATCCCATTTAACCCTTCCCCTATTACTGCATAGGATTTATCATTCATACTGTTTTTATATATCGGCAATAGTTTTTCATCTTTCCCGAAATTCCTTGATAAACTTTCCAAAGCATAAGCCCTCACTTCTGCCTTCTCATCATTCCCTGCAATCGCTATCAGTTTTTGCTCCAGCACGGGATCATTGTTCATCTTACCATCCAGGCTCCTCATAGCAGTTTCTCTAAGCTTCCAAAACTTATCATCCATGGCCTTCTGCAATGTTTCCTTTGCTCCGGCAACGGTACTGTTTTTTGATAATGCCTGAAGTGCTTCCAACCGGTCGAGATATAAAGGAGCGTGATTATACATATACACCCATTCATCTACCGAATGATTATCTTTTTTGGTACAGAGCAGCATTTTTTCAGCATCCACATTTACCAAATCTGGCTGTACATCACTATCGAATGTGAAATCCTCTTCTGCTTTTGTAATATTAATATTCTTACGAATTATTTTTCCGCCGGCATAAATATCTACATACATTGGAATACGAAAAAGAGAGAAACGTGTAAAGTCCTGCGTTTGGGCAATACTTACTGTTTCTTTTTTTGCTGCCGGATCATACGCATATTTGATACTCAAATCAGGATGACCAGGGCTTAAAAACCATTGATTAAAAAACCAGTTCAGATCTTCACCGGTAACATGTTCAAAAGCAAGTCGCAATTGGTGGATTTCCACCGGGGTAAATTTATTTGTCTCCAAATAGTATTTAAGAGATGCGAAAAATGCGTCATCTCCCACATACTTCCGTAACATATGCAATACAGCACCGCCTTTTTGATACGAATGAGCATCAAACATATCTTCTTTGTCATCGTATTGAAACCGGATCAGGTTAACATCTTTCCCGTTTTTTGACTCCCTCAGGTATACGGAGTTATTCATATATCCATGCATGTCAGCAGCATCGCGTCCTCTCTTGTATTCTTCCCACAGATACTCGCCGTATGTAGCAAAGCTTTCGTTCAGGGGCAGGTTAGACCAGGATTCGCAGGTAACAAGGTCTCCAAACCATTGGTGGAACAATTCATGAGAAACTACCACCTCATTATCATGATCCAGGAGCTCCCTGTCTGTTTGCTGCAGAAATTCTCCATGCAGAGTTGCACTCGTATTTTCCATTGCACCTGATACATAATCCCTGACAACAATCTGTGAATATTTTGGCCAGGCATAATCTACTCCCAGTTTTTTTGAAAAAAATTCTATCATCTCAGGAGTATTCCCAAAAATAGATTTGGCATATTTAGCAAATTCGGGTTCCACATAATAATTTACCTCCCGGTCTCTCCATTTATCCTTTACAATAGAAAAATCACCTACAGCCATCATTACGAGGTATGGAGCATGAGGCAGTTTCATATTCCAATAATCGGTTCTTGTTCCGTCTGCATTTTCTGTAGACGAAATAAGGTCACCATTGGAGAGGGTAACATACTTTTTGGGTACCGTCATAAAAATTTCATCTGTCTGGCGCTGATCGGTTCTATCAATTGTAGGAAACCAAACTGAATTGCTCTGTGTTTCTCCCTGTGTCCAGATCTGAATTGGTTTTGTTTTATCCTTTCCAAGGGGGTTAATAAAGTATAATCCTTTATCAGAGCTGATGGCAGAGCTACCACCTGTTTTTACCTCATTCGGTTTGGCGACATATTCAATGAAAACCGTGAAATTTTGATCTTTTTTGTATTCTTTGTCTAACTGTATGGTGATCACATCATTGGCATAGGAATACTCCAGTTTTTTGTGGCTACCTGCTTCTATCAGTGATACTTCCTGCAGTTCCATCCCTCTGGCATCCAAAATAAGGGTCGTTTGAGGGTAAAAATGAGGATGGGCAGTAATCGTTGCCTTCCCAAACAGATAACATTTTTCATAGTCGAACCTAACATCCAGTTTGGTATGAACCAGATCATTATAGCGTGTTGCAGCAGCCCTGTAAACCAATGGTTCCGGCAGTTTGGGCTTGACTTTTACCGTATCCAGGTTAACAGCTACCGTCTTATTATCCTTATTATTCTTGGCCGAACCTTTGAATTCCTTACAGGAAGTAAACAGGAACGAAGATACCAGCAGGGAGAGTAGAACTTTTTTCACAGTTTTGAAGATTGATTATGAGCTGCCGGTAGTTTGAGACAGCTCTTTTTAACAGATTACACTGACATAAAATATGCCTAAAGATCAGAAAAAAAGGAGGAGTACCAAAGACTGTTTTACAAGCGGTCTATTCGCCGGATGACTGGCTAACCATATCCCATGAAATTCACTCGTTCTCTTGCCCTTTTTAGTGAATGAAGGCAGATTAAAATTCGTACTTTCGTATAGGTAATAATAAACTGATTAATATGGCTTCTTCAGAATTTAATGTTTTGACTCCTGGAGGCAAAACGCAACGGATCAAATTCAATGGCCCTCTCTCCGGAACAGTAAATGATTTGCCTTTTGATCTGGATTTGCTAACCCTGAAGGCCGGCAGTTTTCATGTCTTGAAGGACAACAGATCCTGGAATATTGAAGTTGTTCGCCTGGATCCGGATACCAAATCTGTTACATTAAGTATAAACGGCAACAAATATACGTTACAGGTAAAAGACCAATACGATCTGCTTCTTCATAATCTGGGATTGGATAACCTTAACAACAAAAAAGTAAATGATCTAAAGGCTCCAATGCCCGGATTAGTGCTGCGTATTGAGGTAGCTGAAGGCCAAACGGTAAAAAAGGGAGACCCTTTGCTTGTTCTGGAAGCCATGAAAATGGAAAATATTTTAAAATCACCCGGGGACCTAACCATAAAAAAAGTAATTGTGAAAAAGGGTGTTGCTGTAGAAAAAAATCAGGTACTAATTAATTTTTCATAACCTTAAAAGATAGACTATGAGCGACTCAAACAATATGGAAAGACGTCAGTTTATAAAAACAAGTGCAGTACTCGGCGCAGGCGGGCTTCTTCTCTCTGCATTGCCCGGTTCTCTTACTGCCGCTAATAATACATTACCTGCTGACGCGTATACTTTACCCCCCTTGCCTTATGCCTATGATGCGCTGGAGCCATTCATTGACAAACAAACAATGGAAATCCATCATGATAAACATCACCAGGCCTATGTTACCAATTTGAATAAGGCCATCGAAGGCGGAAAAACAGCGTCAACAGATATCGCTGAACTATGCCGCACTATCCATGAAGGCAATACAGCACTCCGCAATAACGGAGGAGGGCACTTCAATCATAGTTTTTTCTGGAAAATTATGAGACCTCCGCTTAGCAAAGACCCCGCTACTCCGGCAGCAGAACCTACTGGCAAACTGGCTGAAGACATCAAAAATTCCTTCGGAAGCTTTGATGCCTTCAAAACCAAATTTAACGACAAAGCAAAAGGTGTGTTTGGATCAGGTTGGTGCTGGCTGATTGTAAATGATGTTTACAAGCTGGAAATTTCAACCACTCCCAATCAGGATAATCCATTGATGCAATTTGCTTTGAGCAAAGGGATTCCGGTTTTAGCCCTGGATGTTTGGGAGCACGCCTACTATCTCAAACATCAAAACCTGCGGATGGATTATGTGAACGACTGGTGGAAGGTTGTAAACTGGGATGAAGCTGAAAAGCTATATAACGCTGGTAAAAAATAAAACTGCAAGTCTGATGCTTTCCGTTTATTGAAATTTGTTTTCCATTTGTTTTGCCTGACGAATATGTGCCAGGTGATGCTGGCAATGCCATGCATACAGGGCCAGTGCAACATCCAACCGGAATGATTTCTTATACTCCGGGTGAAAATAAGTTCTGCGAAAATCTTCTGTCGTCATGCTTCCCAACAGCTGCCCCCATCGCTGGTGTACCCCTTCCAGAATAAGAAGAGACGATTCAGGAGGAGAGAATAAGCTGTCGCTTAATTGAGCAACCCTATCTTCAAAATACGGTTTAATTACCGGCTCTTCTTCCGTCAATGCCAGTTTGAAGCGAATCAAAGCATTCATGTGGCTATCAGCCAGGTGATGGACTACTTGTAAAATGGTCCATCCTCCCGGGCGATAGTGGTAACGAAGTTCATCTTCATTCAGTCCTTCTATTTCCTGTTTCAGTTTAACAGGGAAACCAATAATGGTTTGACTCCACTCTGAATATTGAGAAGGTCCGAATGTTTCCGATACCTGGAAACGGCCTATAGGGTATCTTAGTTGTTCTAGTGCTGCTTCTGTCATTTTACATAGTTGGATATTTTCCGATAGGTTTCCCGGCCAGGAATTTTTTCCAGGGCTTCCAATAATGATCATGCCAACCTTTGTTAATTCCCTCAGCTTGTTTCTCAGGTACATTCGTATGTACAGCATGCAGAACCGTATCCTTTCCCTTTTTTTCAAGTCGTATCATAAACACAGAGTCCTGATCGCTTTTATCCCAATCGGCACCTCTCCAGCTCTGAACAATCAGCTGATCTTTTGCCAAATGCAGGTTTTTACCGTTTATATACCCGTCATGAGCAGAGAAATCTCCTCCCTCTTTGGCCGATATCTTAGCCGGCGCACCGGTAGCTGCAGAATGCTTCTTAGAGTCCATATAAAGCTCATACAGCGCCTTAGGGCTTGTGTTTTTGAACAACACTTTTTGACGAATTGTTTTTGACATGCCTATGATTTTAAAAGTGAATACCTATTCTGTTAGTTGATGATTATACTCCAAACTGAACGAGGTGATGATCCAGATGTTTATACTGACTTTCGCCCCATTCTGCATCTGTCATGAGTCCAAAAAACGGATGGACTTTATCCGTTACTGCTGCAGGGCTGAATTTTTCAAGCATTCCAACCAGTTTGCTTTTCTGTTCATTGAAAATCTCTTTCGACTCTACCTTAAACTCCTTTGGGGTAAATCCGTTTTTCTTAAATGGCTTAGGGCCAATTACGGGGCCTTTTATCATTCCTCCGAAAATTTTTGCAAACAGTCCTCGGGGCGGTTTAGGATTAGTCATAGCAACTCCTAATGGCAAAGTACAATGCTTAAGCATTTGAGCAACACTCATTTTGCCCCATTGAGGTTGTGTAGATTCTGTTAATTTTTGGATTCTTTGAATTATTTCCTCTTTGTCGTTGGGATTGAACAGATTTTTCATTTTTCGTTTTAGTATTGGTAAGGAAATGTACGTTTTTTTTGCAATCTGTCACGGATCTTAACAGAATCATGACATAGTCTATATGCCCTTCATAAACAGTCCTGAAGTTTTCTTCTGATCAATTCTGTTTCTGCGTTGGACGAAGTAAAACATAAGGCCGAGCCGAAGTGCTTTTTTGCCTTTTCTTTTTCTCCTGTTTTGCGGTACATCTCTCCTAATGATGAATGATAATAGCAGTTTTCCTCCAGGCCCTTCATGGCTTCCAATTGTCGAATAGCTTTCTCATACCCTTCCACCTCTCCAATCACCAGGGCGCGGTTTAATGCAACTACCGGGCTTTGCGTACGCAAAAACAGCTCATCATATAATCCAAGGATAAGTTTCCAATCGGTGTTTTCATACGATCCGGCATTAGCATGCATGGAAGCAATTCCAGCCTCCAGATGAAAATCATGAATCGCAGGCCCCGAAGTTGAAAGCTGCAGATATTCATTCCCTTTTGATATCAAAAACTGATTCCAGCGTCCCCGATCCTGGTCCTGAAGTAAAATGATAAGCCCCTTATCATCCAGCCGTGTATTGAAACGGGATGTCTGATAACACATTAATGCCAGCAATGCATAAGTCTGAGGTAAACTCGTTTGTTGTTGCTCGGTAAGCAAAATAGTGAGACGCATGGCTTCTTCACATAAGTCTTCCCGTATCAATCGCTCCGGATGAGATGAATTATATCCTTCATTAAAAAGCAGATATAATGTTCTCAGAATAGATTCCAACCGCTCCCCCAGTAATCCTTCTGAAGGAAATTCAAGCGGAATTCGTTCTTCTGCTATCTTTTCCCGTGTACGATATATACGCTTGCGGATTGTTTCTTCATTACTCAGAAAAGCATTGCCGATCTCTTTGGGGCTAAGACCACAAAGTGTTTTAAGGATCAATGTTATCTGTTGTTCCTGAGTAATGGAAGGATGACAACAGGCAAACATCATTCTTAACTGGCTGTCTTTAATCGAATTTTCACCAAACATATCCTCTATCGTTGGCACCAGCGTGTATTCAGATTTCAATAGATAGGTAAGATCATTTTCGATACGGTGTCTTATTTTTTTTCTGCGTATAAGATCAATAGCCTGGTTTTTTGCCGTACGGTAGAGCCACGCTTCCGGATGTTCGGGCATTTTTCCGTATTTCCATATTTCAAGCGCTTTTAAAATTGTGTCCTGAACAATGTCTTCGGCTTGTTCAATATTGGGAAAACCTAATATCCGGGTCAATACAGCAACCATCTTACCCGCCTCCTGACGGAAAAGATGGTCGATCGCTTTAGCTGTTTCTTTATTCTCAGAATGCTGATCCATGCTGTATCTTTAACAAGGAGAAAACGCGTTTACATTTCCCCCATTTTCTGAATCGGACGAATTTCCAGCTTACCATCTACCTCCAGAATAGGACACCCCTTTGAAATCTCAATAGCTTCGTCCATATTCTTTACCTGGACGAGCATATACCCGCCTATCATTTCCTTAGCTTCTACAAACGGTCCATCTGTAACTACTTTCTTTGTGCCATTTACCTGCTTGCCAGTACGTGCCAGGGGTTCTCCACCAACAAAAATACCGGCTTTCCCCAATTTCATCATCCATTCCTGCCATTTCTGAAGATGAGCTTGCAGGGCATCTGGCGACAATTCACTGTTGTTTCCACCACGGAATAAATACAAGAATTTTTCCATTTTTTTAGTTTTTAAGGTTCCTATTAATTGCTTTATATCTCCTTAACGATTGAGATTTAAAAATGGGACAGTTGCCCCAAAATAGTCTTTGTTTTCTTGCTTTTTGCCTGTTTAAAAGCTAAATCCTACTTTGAGTGAACTGATCTTCACTGTATTGGAGAGACGTAGAATAAAAAGCGGCATTAAAATATTTTTTCCAGGCTTTGGGGAGGCGGAAGTAGAAGGCGAGCTCCATCTTCGGTAATAAGCATCTCATCTTCAATACGGATACCAAACTCTCCGACAAGATAAATACCCGGCTCATTACTGAACATGTTTCCAGGCTTAACCAGACGTTTGTTTCCTCCTACCAAATAGTACCATTCATGCCCGTCCATGCCAATGCCATGTCCGAGCCTGTGTGTGAAATATTTGTATCCGGGTCCATACCCATGATCTGCAATTACTTTTCGGGTTGCTGCATCTATTTCCTCTGCGGGTATTCCGGGTTTGGCCGATTTCAATCCGGCTTCCTGGGCTTTACGCACAATTTCCCACACACTTTTCATTTTCTCACTTGGCTTTCCAAACACTGTGGTACGGGTAACATCCGATTCATATCCTTCAACGGTACATCCTCCATCCATCAAAACAATATCTCCTTCTTTCAGTCTGTTTTCTTTTCTAAGACCATGCGGATAGGCCGACGCTTCTCCAAACAAAACCAATGCCCCGCCCGGGGCCCCGGCCGCCGAAAATCGATCCGAAATGATGGTTCCGAATTCCATTTCTGTCATTCCTTCTTTCAGTTCCTTTACAGAAGCACTAAATACTTCAGCAGTAATATCATTCGCAATCTGCATGAGCTCAATCTCATGTTTTGATTTAATGCTCCGGCATCCTGCTACAACAGGAGTAGCGCTTTGGATAAGTAAGGAAGGCATCGTTTTCTGAAGATTTTCTGTCACAAAAAAGCGGCAGGATTCTTCTATGCCCATTGTAGATGTTTGCACGCCCTGATCCTTTAAACATTTTCCAATCAGTTCATACGGGCTTTCATTCTCTTCCCATGTATATAACTTCGAAGAACCCACCTGCTCTCTCGCCCTCCCTTCTTCAAATTTGGGCGCTATAAAAAAGGAGTCCCCTTTTCTTGTCATCACCATAGCAAAAAGACGTTCGCTATGCCCCCATGATATTCCAGTAAAATATTTCATGGAGGTTCCGCCCTCCATCAGTATCATATCGAGCTTAGCTTCCTGCATCTTCTTCCGTGCTTCTTCCTGCCGCGCCGCATATTCTTCGGCTGTTATCGGCTGAATCCGGTCGTGAAATATTTTGTATTCCGCTGGTATGTCTGAAGACTTAGTGCGAGAAAAAGACAAAATCGGAGCTAATGCCGCCAATGATGTCAATACGCTGCCTGTTTTTACAAAATTTCTTCTGTTCATGACTGCAAATATAATTTATCCGGAAATAATTCCTCAGGGAGTTGGCTGATAAAGTATAGAGGAAGAACCTCTTTTAAGAAAGGGATTGGGAGTTACAAAGCGAAGTGTTATTTCTACTCCCCCCCTCAGATTACTGGCTGTACGAAGCGGGGATGTATTCAGATCATAACTCATCCCTAACGCATAATTAGCATATTCCAGCAACATGGCTGGTGCAAAAGCATCGCCTGCACGATAATACCCTCCCAATGAAAGGGCCGCGCCTTTTGCAAATCCGGTGTATTTACTGTCTTGCTTTAATTTATAGCGAAGCATCGCCCCGGCATCCAGCTCCTGAACATCTCCCTGCCTGCTATACATGACAGCGGGTACGATAGCCATATTAGAATTCGGAATACTGATTCGTGCATCACTGTGGACTAAAAATTTCATATACAATTTTTCTCCATCTCCATAGAATGAATAGGAGCTTTGCTGAGGGTGAAAAACAGACGCCCCTACATTAATTTTGAATTCATGATTATCCGTCACATTTTTTGCGCCCTTTGTGTTATCATATGACCACACAACACCCGCACCGGCATCAATAAACATTTTGCTGGCTGCGATACCAGCAGTTTCTCCGGTAGGAAGACTTGCATCGTAAACACTTCCATTGTATTGATTACCCCACTGCAGAGCCCCTGCACTGATACTTCGCTGAACAAATCCAACCTGAACACCGGCACCCAGAATATTATATTCATTCAAACGAACATGATATGCAACATTCAGGTTAGCCTGCAAAATACTGAGCTGGGCATCTCCCGCTTTATCGTCATATATATTCATCCCTGCAGCCCAAAAACCTTTTCTCGATTTTTTATGTCCCAAACGCATATCGAAAGATGCCGCCATGGTGGTATAAGGACTTGCAACACTGGCCCATTGAGTTCGATAGTTCATGAGGGCCTGAATATCATATATCGCCCCTGTCAGGCCAGGATTTTGTGTAAGAGGCGACATGGTAAATTGCGAAAAATGTACATCCTGAGCTGTTAACGAAGTAACACCTGTTATTAAAACAACGGCAAACAAGGAGGCCCATTTTCGCACGCTAAACTTATATTGTATTTGTTTCATATTTGTTCCGTCTGAATATTTGCTATTCTACCTGACCAGATTGATATTCCCTTTTTTCGTAATCGTTTCTCCGGTTACCAATTTTGCACTTAGGTAATACACAAAGCTGTCTGTGTTCATGAGTTGCCCCCTGAATGTTCCATCCCAGCATTGTTTCTTTTCCGATGATTCGAACACCTTTTCACCCCACCGGTCATAAATAGCAAAATACATGGTCTCTATACACCGTCCATAAACACACTCCAGATCATTTTCAGAATCTCCGTTAGGAGAAAAAGCATTGGGTACAAATACATCACCGCAATCGTAATCAATTACAATGGTGGTTTTAGCCATGGCCACACAACCGCTGTCGCTTGTCACCGTAAGCGTATACGTGGTTGTAGTTAATGGTGTGGCCGAAGGATTTGCACAACTTGTACAACTCAGTCCGTCGGCAGGGCTCCAGTTATAGGTTCCGCCACCTGTTCCGGCAAGTATGGTGGTGCTGCCATAACCCATCGTTACTCCTGGTCCTGCGTTTGCATTGGGAACACTATCGGCAATAACTGCAACCGTTGATGCTTTAATACAACCATGACTGTCTGTTACCAGGCATGTATAAGTTCCCAAAACAAGATTAGAAGCTGATGCTGCTGTTCCGCCTGCCGGCGACCAGGAATAGGTATAGGGTCCGGTGCCTCCGCTCGCCAAGGCAGACGCCGTTCCTTTTCCTGCTCCGCATACTTTAACAGATGTGGCGGAATCCGATAGCAATGTGGGCTGTGTAATAGTTACTGTTTGCTGAAGACTACATCCGTTTGCGTCAGTAAGAGTAACTGTATAGGTACCCTGGGCAAGGCCCGAAGCTGTTGCCGTTGTTTGGACAGGTGTTGTATTCCAGGAATAGGTATAAGGTGCTGATCCACCACTGGCCGTCATAATCGCCGATCCATTAGTACCTCCAAAACACGCAACATTGGTTTGCGAAGCCAATGCAACAGAAGGCATAGAATTGTTCACCACCGTTGCTATTGCATTTTGCTTACATCCGTTTGTATTTGTTATCGTTACTGTATAAGTACCGGCAGGAATTCCGGTAGCAGTTTGTGTTGTTTGTCCATTACTCCAGCTATAAGTATAAGGAGCTCCTCCATTGGTAACAGTTGCAGTTGCCGAACCATTGCTGTTATTGCAGGTAGAATTGGCGGTAGTAACCGTTATTTGTGGAGAAGGATTTACGGTAAGCAGTTGTGTAGCTGTAGCCGTGCAGCCGGAAATGCTGGTGACTGTAACTGTATAGGTTGTGTTAGCTGCCGGGCTAACCGTAATGCTGGCCGTGGTGTTTCCATTCGACCAGGAATAAGCACCCCCGCCACTAGCGGTTAGAACTGCGTTAGAGCCACCACATATAACAGTATTCCCGGTCACCGTAGTTACTGGCAATGGATTCATTTTTACCGTTTGTGTATTTGTTGCGATACAGCCCGCTCCGTTTGTCACTGTTACGGTATACGTTGCTGTAGAAGCCGGAGTAAATGTATAGGCAGCTGTAGCAGGACCGCCGCTCCAGCTATAGGTTCCTCCCCCTCCGGCAGTAAGTGTTGTTCCATTACCTGAACAAACCGAATCCAGACCACTTATTGTAACTATCGGCAACGGATTTACAGTTGTTACAATCGGTGTACTGACCGGGCTCTTGCATCCGTTGTTTCCAATTACTGTAATACTATTTCCCACAGCAAGTGATGTTGTAGTATAGGTGTTCCCGCTTCCGTTTTGAACCGAGGATGCTCCGTTAAAAAACTGATAATTGGTAAATCCTGAAGGGCTGGCTGTAAAGGTTACACTTTGTCCGGCACAGATAGAAGGAGTTGGAGAAGAAGATAATGTTACACTGGGAACCGCATTAACCGTTGGTTTGACAACAGCACTCGGATTGGTAAAACAAGTTCCGGCAAGAGCGACAACTTCAATACTATCGCCGGTGACTAAGGTGGATGTAACCAGTGTATTGCTAATTCCGCTTTGCACCGAGACGCCATTAACAAAAAACTGATATCCGCTATAAGTAGCCGGGCTGGCCGTAAAGTGTACCGTATCACCTTGACAGATAACCAGCGGGGAAGCAGTAAGCGTTACATTACTCGGGCTGGGATTTACTGTAACTGTTGTGGAGTCCTTTATCCTTCCGCAACAGGTAGTGGTAACATAAACGTAAATGGTATAGGTGCCTGGGTGGGTAAAATAAATGTTCCCTGTTGTGGTAAGACTCGTTCCGGAAACAGTATCAGGGCTGGCAGAAGGGCCGAACACCCATTGATAATTGGTTCCGCTTGAAGCCGTAGAAAAACTGTTTGGACAACCGGCCGTCACCGTAGCATTTGCCGGAGTGATACCAGATGCCCCGGGGCCATTTTGAAAAATATTGATATAATCGGTAAACGTGACCCCTCCCAGTACAATATTTTTTCTTCCTAAACTGCTATAGAAAACAGAAAAGGGTCCTGTACCGGTTGCTGTTGCCGGACTGGCTCCCGCTCCGAAATTCCAGGTGCCGCTGGTGGTTGCATTAAAAACCACTTCTGAATTTGTACATCCTTTATTTGCAACGGTAATTACCGGAGGATTCCCTGGAACACCACTTATTCCTAAATTACTTACAGGCGTACCACCGTTTTCGCTCAACGCAAGGCTCATTCCTGCTGCTCCTGATCCGCCGCTTCCTCCATTACCGCCGCTTCCTCCATTGCCCCCACTTCCTCCATAGCTGTTGCTGCAAGGTCCTGCGGGTCCACCGGCACCGCCTGCTCCACCAGCCCCACCGGCGCCGCCGGCACCACCTGCTCCACCGGTGCCACCGGCACCCGGATTAAGCATACAATCTTGTATGATACCTCCTGCTCCATTGCTGCAAAGAAATACGGCAAATGAACTTCCTCCACCTGTTCCGCCACCACCAGCATTTCCACCACCACCTCCGCCGCCGCCGCCGCCGCCGCTTCCACCTACATCATCGGAACCATTCTTCTGTCTTCCGCCGCCGCCACCTCCACCGCCGCCACCACATCCACTCCCGCCATTTGTACCGGATCCTCCTGCACCTCCCGGCACATAAAAACAAGTTGTAATTGATCCTGCAGGGCCGGCAGCACCACTTGTACCTACTGGTCCAGGATTACCAGGGTTGCCATTTGTTCCTGGTGTTTCAGACCCGCAAGCAGGATCGCCGAAAGCACAACCCAATGAACAGGCTGGACCGCTACCTGATGCACCGCCAGTACCGCCACATCCTAAAGACAAACCATCTGTACCCGGGCTATTATTCGTTGGATCCCAATGTCCGGTATTGGCCCCAGCTCCTCCATCATTCCCGCTTGATCCAGCCCCTCCTGCTCCACCTCCCATAATAATTTCATTGGCATTACCAGGTACACCTCTCGTTCCTGTGTCACCTGGAATCCCTGCACTACCGGTAAGGCCGGTAAGGCCAGGAGAGCCACTCCCGGTATTTACTGTACAGCGTGTTATATTATAAGAAGAACAGGAAGTAAGATAAATGCCATAAACAGATATCTGGTTTCCCGGTGCATTCGCCACATTCACAGTGATATCCTGCAAACGGAACCCAGAAACCGAGTTTCCCATCAATCCGATCAGCGCATTATTTGCAACCAAAACATTATTTGTATCCCTGCTTATAATGGAGGCTGTTGCATTGCTCTTTGTCCATGTACCGGCGGTAAATCCTCCTTCAAGGGTTGCGTTAGCAGGAATTGCCAACGTAGCAGATATGGTATATGTTCCGGTTGACAGCCATAACTGATTAGCTGTTGCAGAAATCAGCGAAAGTCCATAAGTAAGATTCGCCGGTGTTGCCCTTGTGCCGGCTACTCCGGAGGAAGCTCCACCAGGTGTAACATAAATGACATTACACTCCTGCCCTATAATGGCACCGGAAGAAAAACCAACAATCGACAAAAGAAAAATGAATCGAAGAAAGAGTAAATTACACTTCATGCTCGCTTTGTTTAATAATAAGATCGGCCCCCGTCAAGGGTGTTGTGAAACACTATATAAGCACAAGGATGCAGCAAATTAATAATTTTAAGTGATAATTACGGATTTTAATACATTATACTCTCAAAACAGCCCTTCACATCATATTTGCATGAAGATTATCTTAAGTTCCAATAATACCGGATTTTTTTTCCTACTTTTAAGGTAACAATCAGAACACACTTTACGAGTATACGATTTTTCCTTTTTTCAGGATTCTCCGGCTGTCCTTGCAGCTATACAATTATGGGGAACCCTGATCTGGGGTAAACAAAGTGCTGCATGATTCGGAAATTTACTTTCTCTTTCTGGGTGTTGTTGTTTATATCGCTGTGTTCCTGGCAGGAATCAGGATATGCGCAGCAAATAAAAGCGTCTCCGGATAAACACCCATCACAAATTTTCCTGTCTGCACAAAGTAAGAGGAATCAAGCTACCTCACCAGGCTCTGTTGCTCCTTCTATTGCCTGGATCAAAAATGTAAACAGTCTCCGGAATAAAGTTTTTATTGAAAATAAAGGCCAACTGGAAGATTTGCAGGGACTGGATGGAAACAGCATTCTATATAGCTTCCGGGATGGTGTGACGGAATACTTCTTTACAAAAAAAGGGGTAACCTATCGTATTTCCAAAATGGAAAAAGCTTCCGAGCGGCAATGGAACAAATTCTCCAAAAAAAATAATATCCAGAATGAAGAAGGGGAAGAGGAGGATGATCAACATTTCATTACAAAGACCGCTGATATTCAAATGAACTGGGAAGGGGCGAACCCCTCCGTGTCCATTGATGCCGGTGAGGAAGCACCCAACTACTTTAATTACCTGTTACTTTATAAACAGACACCCATCATTGGTCATGCAAGAGCTTATAAAAAACTGACCTACAAAAATATTTACCCGGGTATTGATATTGTTTTTACGATTCATCCGGATGCGGGAATTAAGTATTCGTATTTTTTACATCCCGGTGCTGATCCTTCAAAAATTCAGATGCATTATGAAGGTGTATTCCCTAAACTGGATGCAGACAATAATATTCTTCTTCCTACTTCTTTAGGAACAATTACCGATCATGCTCCTATTTCTCATTTCGAATCTGATCAAGGAAATTCACAAGGGGAGATTGAATCAGCTTTCCGGCTCAATGATGCTCAAACTATAGGCTTCAGCCTCGCTCTGAATAAAAACAAATCCACCCAATCTACTTTGGTGATTGATCCCTGGACCGTGGGGCCTCCTATTTCTGTGCATGAAGCAGCTGATGATGTAACGGTAGATGCTGCCGGGAACTCTATCGTGTATTCTATTGATACTACTACCGGAGGAAGGACACATATAACTAAATATAACGCTGCAGGCACCCAGCAGTGGACCCTTGACCTCATTACAAAATTCGGTTATAATCAGATCTATCAGGGTGATGTGGCAGCTGACCCTTCCGGCAATATTTACATTACCATCGGTCTCGGTAATTTTCCAAACTATTACAATACCGTCAAAGTGGATCCAACTGGAACTATTGTCCTGTGGGGCGCTGCAACTCCGGGAGGCAGCACCACCGATCTGTATGAAACCTGGAACATTAGTTTCAATTGTGACTATACCAAACTTATTCAATCCGGAGGCGGCACCTATAATGGTGTCACCCGTTATCATAACCTGGGGGATTTTGAATCGGTAAATACTGCTACAGGAGCTGAAAGTTCTTTTACCGAAAACGACACCCTGGGGGATATCATTTCAACCTTCTGGGCTCCTAATGGCAATATCTATCACCTCTGTTCCGATAGCAATTACATGGCGCAGAAAAATCCGGCCACTGTTCCTAAGTATACGAGCGGAGGACACAATACCCTGGTTTGCTATAACCCGAATACAGGAATCAAACTTTTTACAGCACGTACAAAATACAGTTTCCGCGACTTTGACAAAAAGGCTCCCAACTCACCGGGAATGAATGCGCTGACAGCTTCCTGTGCCTATGTGTACACTACTGATGGACTCAACCTGGATCAGTGGGATGCAACAACAGGTGCCCATATTCATACCACCACGATTACCGGAGGACAGAATATAGCTTCCAATGGAAGCAGCACCACGCTGCAGGTGAACGGAGGACTCGTAGTGGATAAATGCGGGAATGTATTTGTTGGATCCAATACCCATGTTTATGAATACGATCCGAATCTGAATCTGATACACACCATTTCCGGATTACCTGATATGGTGTTTGATCTGGCTTTCGGAGCAAATGGAGTATTATATGCCTGCGGGGGAATTACCGATAACACTTCTTTCGTTGCTGCAATTACCGTTGCTGCCTGTACTCCTCCCGGGGCGTTATCAGTTGCTGTTACACAGCCACTCTGTTCAAGTAATCTGGGAGCTGCTACAGCCAACCCAACTTTTTGCGGAGCGCCTTATTCATACTCCTGGAGCAGCGGACAGACCACACAAACCATCAGTAATCTTTCTGCAGGTTCCTATACGGTCATTGTAAAAGGTTCTTTACTTTGTCCTACCTCTGCCGGGGACACTGCTATTGTAACAATCAATGCACCTCCATCGGCACTAAGCGCTTCGGTCAGCCCCGTTAATATTACATGCAATGCTGCCTGCAATGGCTCTGCCACCGTCTCTCCTTCCGGCGGCACTTCGGCGTATACCTACTCCTGGACAGGAGGTGGGGGCACAAGCGCCACTGCCAGTTCCCTTTGCCCCAATACTTATACATGCACCATTACCGATGCACATGGTTGCACCACCACTCAGAGTGTTACGATTACTCAGCCGGCGGCACTTTCTATCCCTGCATCAACCACTACCAATCTCTCCTGTAACGCAGTCTGCAATGGCTCAGCTACCGTGAGTCCCAGCGGAGGAACCGCTTCCTATACCTATTCCTGGGCTCCTTCAGGAGGTACAGCTGCTACCGCCTCGGCTTTGTGTGCAGGCACCTATACCTGTCATGTGACGGATGCAAACGGATGTATCAAAACACAGACAGCCGTCATTACCCAGCCAGCAGTTTTGGGTGAAGCTCCTTCTCAAACCAATATTTCATGCAACGGATCCTGTAACGGTTCGGCGGTAACAACGGTTTCGGGAGGAACGGCTCCATACACATATGCATGGACCGGAAACCCAAGCACTACAAATACCGCATCCGCACTTTGCCCGGGTAATTATACATGCAGCATTTCCGATGCCAAAGGGTGTAACACTTCACAGATCTTTACCGTTACTCAGCCGTCTGTTCTTTCCATTGCTCCAGCTTCCAGTACATCTACTTCCTGTACCGCTCATACCGGAACGGCAAGTGTTACGGTTTCCGGAGGCACTCCCGGGTATACATATATATGGAGTCCTGCACCGGGCGGTGGACAAGGAACAGCCAATGCCACAGGATTGGGTGCTGGTAGCTATACCCTTACCGTAAACGATACCAAAGCCTGCTCACAAACATATACCGTTGCCATTTCTGCAACCAATGCTCCTAATGCAACATTGGCTTCCAGCGCTAACCTGACTTGCAACGCAAGCTGTACAGGAACAGCTACCGTCAGTGCTTCAGGAGGAACGGGTGCCATGACCTATTCCTGGGCTCCAAGCGGTGGTACGGGTGCTACAGCATCTTCTCTTTGTGCAGGAACTTATACCTGTTATGTAACCGATGCTAATGGTTGCCAAACAACCCAGCAAGCAACTATCACACAACCTGCGGCACTGGCCGCAACAACAAGCAGCGTTTCTGCCACCTGTAATTCAAATAACGGAAGTGCAAGTGTCAGTGCATCCGGAGGTACCGGAACACTCACTTATTCCTGGTCGTCAACCAATCCTATTGGTTCCGGACAAGGGACTTCATCCATCACCGGTCTTACCGCAGGTACATACACCGCAACAATAACGGACGGATCAGGTTGTTCAAAAAACACAACGGTGGCCGTGACTAATTCCGGAGCACCTTCTTCTTCCGCTGTACAAACCAATCCTGTTTGCAATGCATCCTGCACCGGAAGTATTACTGTAACACCTAGTGGAGGAGCAGGCCCTTATACTTATTCCTGGTCAGCTGGCGGAAGCATTACCAATAGTTCCTCCAACCTCTGTACCGGAATTTATACCTGTTATATACGCGATGCGAATAACTGTCTGGCTACACAAATAGATACAATTCATACACCTGCCGCGCTTGCGGCTCACCCCACCTCAACCAACCTTTCGTGTAACAGTGTGTGTAATGGCAGTGCGGTGGTAGCTCCAACGGGAGGCACTGCTCCATATACGTATTCCTGGTCATCATCGCCCTCTGTTACTCCGGCATTGAATAATCTTTGTTCCGGATCATATACCTGTACTATCAAGGATGCCAATGGCTGTAGTTCTGTTCAAACGTTTGCCCTTACACAACCCACTGCCCTTTCCATTGCTCCTTCACAAATCAATTTGTCGTGTAATGCTGTTTGTAATGGCAATGCAACAACAAGTGTTTCGGGAGGCAATGCTCCATATACTTACTCCTGGCAAGGCTCAGCTGCCACTACTCCTTCACTTACAAATCTTTGTGCCGGAAGTTATTCCTGTACTGTTACGGATGCATCGGGTTGCACTTCGGCACAATCGTTCACTATTACACAACCTTCTCTTCTTAGCAGCATTGGTAGCAGTACTGCTGCTACCTGTCAAAACAAAAACGGTTCCGCTTCCGTGACTCCTTCCGGAGGCAGCGGATCTTATACTTATTCCTGGTCGCCCGCAGGCGGAAACGGATCTATAGCTACAACCCTCGATTCCGGAGTGTATGTCTGCACCATTACCGATTCACTGGGCTGTTCTGCCACCGTAACAGACACCGTAAAAAACACGGGATATCTTCCGCATCCTGTTGTTACTGCCAGCGGGCCTCTCACTTTTTGCGCTGGAAACAATGTAATACTAACCGCGACAGGCGGTGGCAGTTATTCCTGGAGTAATGGTGCCACAACCAGTTCTATTACCATAACTACCACTGGTAATTATACGGTGTTTGTAACCAATGTCTGTGGCACGGCATCGAGTGCGGATGCGATAACCGTTAACCCTTTGCCAAACCCATCTGTTACAGGGCTCAATAATTTATGCTCTGGCAATTCAAGTATTCTCACAGCTGCCGGGGGAACCAGTTATTCCTGGAGTACAGGTGCCGTTACAGATACTATACATGTTACTGCGTCGGGAAATTACACGGTTACCGTTACCAACAATTGCGGCAGTGCCACAACGGTTGATACAGTAAAGGTAAACAGCGTAACAGCCCTGTTCCGGCCCGACACCACATTGGGATCGGCACCATTGCCGGTTACCTTTACAAATCTGAGTTCTGTGAATGCAACTACCTTTCAATGGAATTTCGGAGATGGAACTTCCGGAACAGGGCCTAATCCTATTCACACCTTCGGAACTGCCGGTACATATACGGTGACGCTTACGGTGACAGATATCAACGGATGTACGTCCACATATTCAGAAGTTATTGTGGTAAAAGATATCAACTCCTGGATTACGGTTCCGAATGTATTTACTCCCAATGGAGATGGCAGTAACGATCTCTATCATATCAACTATCAGGGCATTTTATCCTTCAACATGAAAATCTATGACCGTTGGGGAGTGATGATTGCGCAACTGTACGTACCGGGGCAAACCTGGGATGGATATACCCTTGGCGGGGAACGTGCTTCAGACGGAACCTATTATTATATCCTGAATGCAAAGGGAGATGACGGGAAGAGCTATAATCTTACCGGCTACATACAGCTGATGAGAAATTAAAGCAACGGGATAATCAGGAGGAAAGAAAAAATATTTTCAGATAAAAACATGCTGAAACACTTCCCAGAGCTGGGGCATTTTTAAATCATCCAGCGTTTTAAGCTGTTCACAGGGAATACGTGAATGGACTTCATAAATATCTTTCTCTTCTACAGCTCCCAGAATATGAATCGCCTTTTGATTCACGAAATCAAATTCCCATTCGTCGATAGTGCCTGTTGTACTCACATAACTGTTATAAGCGCTGATGAGCCATAAGTCATCGTCTTTAAAAACAAAATCGTAGCTCATATGTCCGCGCGAGCGCATAAAATCAATGCTCAGGGTATCTCCGTTAATATCCATTTTTTCATACGGGTCGCCATGCATAAGTCCGGCCTCACCGGTGCGGTATAGAAACGAATTATCCTGAAGAGCAAGGGTGTATTTACCCGAAGCGTTTTTTAACAGCACCAATAATATACGGGGGTGGTCAAGTCTGCTACAGCCATTGGGTCTTGTTTCCACAACGGAATCGTCATATTCTATCACCAATGCTTTATCGGCAAAACCATCCTTGTTCAGATCACCGGAAACACTATCCATTAAAGTCCATCCTTCGGGAATAAAATCATCAATGTCTTTGGCTGAGGAACGAATATCCGGGAAATCAAAATTTCTGGCCCCGGCAAGGACGGAGAGGAAAAGAAAAAGAATTGCAAGACGAATGCTCTTCATACATTTTATACCTGTTCTAAATTTACGGGTAAATCAGAACAGTTGTTCATTCATTCGTCGAAAAAAGGCTATCTGGTGAATTTCCGCAGATAGCCTTCACATTTTTTAACAAAACCGTAATCCACTCGTCAGTTTCCTTTAAAACTCAGCGCCCCTATATCCACCACTTCCTTATTATCTTTCAGACGAAGGGTAATAACTTTTTTCACCTCATTGGGTTTTCCATAATTAGTATACAGCTCAGCCTGAACAGTTGCCGGCCCATAAAGGTTTTGCTGATGATTGCCAAAGTAATTGACCTGTATATTATATTTTCCCTTCGATGCCTTTTTAATAATAAACTCTTCCGGTCCATATCCTCCTGTAAAATCGCTGGATATTCTTCCACCTGCCACCGTAAGGGGGTGGTTGTACATACACAATTCTCCATAGGGATCGGTAGTCCACAAATCAAGATCACAGTCATTCGAATCCCAGTTTATCACTACTCTTACATCCACTGGCATCGCTGCAATAAGGCGTGAGTCGAGGGAATCGGGTCGTATATTTCCTCCTGTCACACCCAGGATATGATTTATTTCACAAGCCACCAGGCTTTCAATCTTTGGAAACCTCGGATCCCAACTATGGTTTACTACCTTACAAAGCCAATGCAATGCTTCCGGATATTCTTTATTGGCAGCCAGAGCCAGTCCAAGATCCCGGTAACTCTGAGGTTCTTCACTTCTTATTTTCTGGATTTTGCGGAAGGTAAGAATGGAAAGATCCAGGTATCCCTGCTGCTCCAACCGGTGTGCCAATACCCGCAGTGCCTGGTGATCTTCCGCATTCAGTTCTGCCAGATTGGAAAGGATGCGCACAGCTTCCTTGTTTTCTCCCAGTTTTGCAAAATAATCGGACGCATCCAAAAAGAATGAAGGAGTCTTTTTATAGCTTTCTCTTAGCTTGCGGTAAGTTGCAAGCAACATGCCCGGTTTAGCTTCTTTCAGTTTGGTCATATAAGGTGTCTGAGGGTCCCAGGTTTTAAGTTCTATGGCAGCGTGGTTCTCCTTGAACTCCCCAGGACCCCTCCCCTCTGCTTTCTTATCCGCCTTTCCTGTATTCATATCATCCGCCAGTACTCCGCTCTCGTCGGCCGACCTTGCTTCATAAGACTGCATTGCTCCGGCATTTGTTTCTCTTGATGCCCCATTACTCGAGAAATTATACGTGACTGCATTGCTATTTGTGATCTGTACACTTTGCAAACTCATTCTACCGATGTTACCACTCACGCTATCGGCCCTTATGGTATAATTATATCCATGAGTTCTCCCTTCCCCATCTGTCCATTTGAACCGGTTCGTATCGGGTTTATATTCTTTTTTCCACCATTCCAGGCGTTCATTAAAATCTCGTACTACGGTTTCCATGTGTTCCTTATCCGATTTCACTTTGATACGGTGCTCTTCTCCTGTGCGGGCCAGATATTCTTCTCTCATATTTCCTTCCGGCGGCATCACCTGGTATTGCATATAATCTTCCAGACGATCAAGCACCAGCAATGAAGTATAGCGAGATACGACGGAATATTTTTTCCCCAATGCCGTAATCTCTTCTTTGTTCTTTTCGGCATTGCCTTCCAGTTCCTCCATTTTTTTCTGAGCCCATATAGCAGGCAAAATACCTTGCACACTTTCCGGAACTTCACCGCCTGCAGCCCTGCTGAGCTTCACTTTCTCTGTTGCTACAATTTCCGATCCGAAGCCGAAATTCAATGTGATTTCTCCTTCTGTTCCTTTCATCATTCCGGAAAAAGTCATGGTTCTTCCCACATCTGTACTTATGGAGGGATATACCTGGGTGATGGTGTTTCCATCATATGTTGCCGAAATAAAACGGTAAGGCTGTGTTTCCAGTTTCTGTTCCGCCTCCTGAGCGGTGCAGGTAAGTGCATTGATAAACTGTCCGTTGGTAACCCGTGCCAGATGACGTAGGTATTCGTAATCGGCCAGCTGAGAACTGGTGATGGCCATAACCGGAACGCTGCTTGTTGTCATTTCTTCCTGCCCGAAATTGGACAACCCATCGCTGAACAACAGAAATTCATCACAGGAATATTTTTTCAGATTGACAGCTCCCAGTTGAGTGCCTCCGTCATAATCCAGGCTATCGATTGCAGCATGCAATGCAGACCACTGCCCTTTTTCCAGTTTATATTCCGTATTACTGTTAACATCGTTGCTGAAAGTAACCAGACGCACCGAGGCATCCTGTATTTTGCCGAAATACCGATCCAGAATTTCTTCTTCCTTTTTTATGTTTCTTCCTGCTCCCGAGCCGCTCACATCCCATAAGAGACAGATTTTGGATGGCAATTTCTTAGCCTGTTTGTATTTGGCAGGCTCCAGCGAAAGGCAGAACCAGGCCGAATCTCCTTTTCCCTTTTCCATAAATACCCGTTGAGTCTGCTCTGTGCGGGGTATATCAAAGGCGATAGGTGTATTGGGGAGGTAGTCTTTCATCTTCCTGGATGCAGTCCAGGAGTTGTTCCAGGAGCTGAACTCCAGCGTGGTAACTCCCTTTCCATAGGTTTCCGGTTTCACTACCTGGTGAATCACTTCGGCACGAATGGAAAACTCATCGATTTTAGTCTGGTAATCCATCGGTAAAAAATACACATAGGCTCCCGGTGCGGACAAAAGTTCAGATTCGAATGTTACCCGTATATGTTTGCTGGCTTTGGCAAGAATAGGAAATACCCGTGCCCGGAAATTATTCCCGGCTGTCCATTCCAGCAGTCCCGGATCTATTCTTCTTCTTACTACCGATTCAAAAATCTGTCGCCCTTCCGTTTTTCCTACTACCACTCCTTCTCTCATTTTCCCTTCCACCTCCAGAGCAAAACCTGATACCCGTTGACCGTCCCCCAACGGGAAACAAAACTCTCCTTCCAGCTGTCTGTTCAGGTCATTATAAAAGGTAAGATCCAGTGTTGTCCGCGAAATGGTTCCTATCACCTGTATCTCTACCTGACAGTTGGTAATTCTTAAAGGGACGGAAGAACTGTCTCCGGCCTCTTTTTTTACAAGCAAAGCAGGGGATTTTATTTTTCCCGAAGGAAGGGTAAAGAGCGAATCTGAATCTCCTTTTATCCGATATGTTTTATCACTAAGTTGCTGTTCCCTAACAATTTGCAAGCTATTAGCAGCTTGAGGGGGAACGACGCCTGGCAGCGTAAACAGAACCGTAGCAGTTCCTGCAATGGCGGGTAACAAAAAGAATTTGCTCAGTTTCATAGCAGCAGATTTAGGAGTAAATACACCCATTAGATGCAGGGGGGTATGACATTCCATAAACGCCCATAAAAATTTCAGATTGATTTATGGAATTTAAGGCAGGCAACCGTCTCTTAAATTGACGTCCTAATAGGCAGGAGGGTGCCTGGGAGAGAATACCGCAATTATTCTATCTTTGAATAGCACCCCTCCATGAACTACCTTTTATGAAACTCAGACTTTTTATTCCTCTTATCTGTATCTTATTTTTTAACGGGTTAGAAGCGCAACGAAACCGCAACCTGACAGCATCCGTCAATACGTATATATATAAGCTTAATGTCAAAGAGGCTGAAAAATTATTTCTGTCCCCCAAAACCATCATCGACTCCACCTTTTTTCACACCCTTTATGATTCCGTTCCTGTCACAGCCAATTATTCAAAAATACCAGCCGCGGGTCATTATCTGTTTGTAGTACCTGATCAGTTATCATTTCGTTACCAGGTGGTAACCATCACCTCCATGAATATTCATGTAGTAAACACCGGAAAAGATTTTGCGCTGCGTATTACCGAGAAAGCGACTGACAAACCCGTAGCCGATGCGTCGGTAACCCTTTCCGGGAGATTGGTTCCTTACGACGTTTCACGAATGGCTTATATGTTGCCCGGGAGCCAGAAAAACGGCAAACTAAAAATTGAAGCCCGGGGCGAAACGTTGTTTCTTACTACAAAGTCCGAGCGTTCAGCAAAAAGAGATAGTTACGACTCTTCTCCAAACGGCTTTATTGCTTTTAGCCGTCCACGTTACCGGCAGGGTGATACGGTTAAACTCAAAGCTTTTATTTATTACAAAAATAAACCCATGGAGGAAGAGCTGGAACTCCGGGTTAAGAAAGAAGAGTATTACTGGAAAGGACAAGGTACTCTATTTAAAACCCGTTTTCATCCGGTATCTCCCGGAGCGTATGTTTGCCAGTTTGTAGTGGGCGATTCATTTAAAATGGATCGTAAATACCCTGTCGAGGTCTATCGCACCAACAAGGTTAAAAAGGGGCGGGACAATGTGGAGCTATTCTCGAGCAGTTTTCAAACGGAGGATTATCAGCTTGATCAAACCAAATATTCCATTCGTACATCTAAAAAAGCATATTCGGCCGGTGACAGTATAACTATTTTTCTTTCCGGTACTGATTTTAACGGGCTTCCTCTTTTTGACGCCTCAGCAGAGGTGGAAGTCATAACCCATGTGATTCTGGACCCGGCTCTGGATTCAGAAGATTTTGCATTCAGCATCTATAAAAACACGCATAGCCTGGAACCGTCAGGCGAAACCCGTATTGATCTGCCACCTGCACGCTTCTCCTCTTCCGGTGTACAATATAAGGTAAGGGCCCGTTTCCGGAACAGTAATAATGAGTTGCATATCGATTCCACATATTTTACCATTAAGCAGCAAGTACAACATATAGAGGTTGCCGATCATGATTCTGTGTATGAAATCACGTATTCAAAAAAGGGTAAGCAGCAAAGTATGCAAGGCTCTGTTACTTTCGTTGGTAAGGATCGGGATTCGCTAAGTACAGTTCCTTTTACATTTCCGGGCACCATACAACCTTTAGCCAATGTGAACTCCCTGCTTATAAAATGTGACGGCATACAGGAAGAATATGATCTGACTCCAAAACGCCTGAGTTTGTATGGTTATCGCAACAAAGATTCCATTTTTGCCGGTGTGGAAAATCCGGGCGGTAAGCTATTTAACTGGGAGTTATACCGAAACGAAGTAAAAATCAAAGAAGGCGTGAGCCGACATTTCGATTATAAAGCTTCCGATCCCGGACATACTCCCTACCGGATTATTACGCACTTATGTGATGAACGGATAAACGAATGCCAGGTATTGAATATTCTGCCCAAAGAAAAAACCTTGCAGGTGGAGATGAAGCAACCATCCGAAACATATCCGGGTGGGGATGCTGCTGTTACCGTTAAGGTACATGACTACGATGCGAAGCCTGTTAAAGATGCAAACATTACGCTCAGTTGTATCAATGCACAGTTTAATAGTCAGCCTCTTGCTTATGCTCCGAATTATAACAAAAGTGCTAAACTGAAAAAACACGCTTTCCGTACTTATCAGATGTGGGAGAATGGGGTACAAAACGATGTAGGCTTTAAAAAATATTGGTACAAAAGACTGAGACTCGACACCATTCCTTTCTATCACATCCATAATCCCGGAGCGTCTTTATACACACATTATTTTCCGGTTTCCACCAGCCAACCACAATTTGCGCCGTTCATTGCTACAAAAAATGGTCTTTCCCGCATTTATTTTATTTACGTAGATGATCAGCCTGTGTTTGTACTCGGCAGTTTTTATTATTCCAAATACGGAGCTCATCAGGATCATTCGCCCTGGTCCTTTTTGGTTCCGGAAGGGAAACACACCGTCAGATTACGCACTTACGACAAAGAATATACGCTTACCAATGTAGAGTTCCGTAAAGGACAAAAGCTGGAGCTCTCCTTCAGTAAAGATCAGCCCCCGGCGGGTGTTGTTGTCGTTAAGAGAGGCAAACACCTCACCAGGGAGGAAAAAGAAGTGGTAAATAAAAATGTGTTGCTGTTGGATAATATTGCGGGCTACTCGTACGAAGATCAATATTTCTGGCAGGGAAATAATTTTAAGGCCCTGCAGAGCAGAAGCTTCACCACCTTTCATCCAAATGACACCGTTCATTTTCAATTGAATGAATACAGTAAATCGTATGAAGGCAGCTTCGTCTTTCAACCCGGATTTGAGTATCAGATAGCCGGCTCCGAAGTAACCAAGAAACCCTATGTTTTTAATATCTCCAAACTGCACCGTTATTATTATTATAAATATCAGGATACGGGCGATACTGTCATCACGGCGGCAAGACTTAAAAAGAATTTTGAATATCTGTACGGAGACCGCCCATATGGCGCTTGCCCGGAAGGCACTTATACCGAAACAGAAAACGGAAGCTATCTGCTTCTGGAAGACGAAGGCCTGAGCGTTTACAGAATGGAGCTGGCACGTACCGATCAGTTTGATGGGGTGGTTGCCTTTCAGCGCGACTGGAGGTCTCCATTCGGAGGGCAAAAGAAAAAAGTAGAGAATCTGAAACCAGGAATTTATAAAGCCACTTACTATGATGAGAAGGGAAATTATTTTGTCAAAAATTCGATTCATATTCAGTCGGGAAAAATGCACCTCGACAAAGTGTACAAGAAAGACTTCAAACCGCTTGCTTCCTTACATCCTGAAAATGTGAAATGCGATGTATATGATTTGAGCTATACTAATTCCCCATTGCAAATATCCGGCTCGTTTCTGGCCCCAAGGAATACGAGTGATATTACTACCTATCTGATGCACAACGGTCGTGTAGAAGGCCAGATGAAAAGCGATGCTGCCGGAAACTTTCTGGTAAAAATGAAGGAATCCGGTATCTATGATCTCTTTGTGGTGCCTGATACTACATATAAGAATATAACTATTTACAGTCTTACCGTAAGCGAAAACTGTTCTCCTTCATTAAAAATACGGCTCTCTCCTACCTACGATAGCATTCATCATTTCTCCTCGTATAATCTGGCTTATCAGGGCAAGAATATTGAGCTGCATTCCCATATCGCCAGCGGTGCCGCATTAGAGGTGATTCAATGCAGACATAAAACCCAAACCCCACATCCGCTTGAGCATAGCTTCTGGATGGCCGGGCAGAATTCTTCTCCTCAAGCGTATTATGACGAAACTGCGCTGGAAGTGGATGGAACTACTTTGTATTCCTATAATGAATGTCGTCATATCTTTATTCATCACCGGCACAGGTCTTCTTTTTATCGCAGCCGGTATAGCACCTTCGGATGGGCCGGAGGCAAATCAGGAGGATTTGCAAACAGACAAGTAATGACGGAAGAGGATCGCGACGGAGCAGAAGATAAGGACTTAGCAAGTGTATTGTATACCGAACCTGGTGTACTTGCCAACCAGAGTGTAGCGCTGCAAGAAGTGACTATTTCTACCCGGGGTAGCAGAGCCCGCCTTGGAAAATTTAGCCACGATCTTAACCCCGACTATCTTTCCGACCCCAGTTCTTTCAGCGCCGACTCCACCCGGAACGACCGCTTCATTCCCAAAAAACAAATGCGCAAAGCTTTTTCCGATTGTGCTTACTGGCAACCCAATCTGTTGACAAATGACAGCGGACAGGTACAGTTCCGTTTCCATTTTCCGGATGATGTTACCGGATGGAAAGCAGGAGCCATTGCTATTACGGCCAATAAACAAAGCGGTGAGGCAAAAGCCTTCACCAAATCATACAAACCGCTTCTGGCCAGTTTAAATACTCCCCGCTTTCTTCTTCCCGGCGATTCAACCCTTATCATCGGGAAGGTGATGAACTATGGAAAAACACCCTTAAGCGTAAAGACAATATTCAAACTGAAAAACGAAACCCTCAGCCAGAGCACCCAGCTTGTAAGTAATGGTTTCAATCAAAGCCAGCTCATCGTAGCTCCGGCTGAAGATAGTTTACGGTTTGAATATTCCCTGGAGTCGGCCGAAGGCTATTTCGATGGCGTGCAGCAAACCGTTCCCATCTGCCCCATAGGAACAGAAGAATCAAAAGGGGTGTACTATTTCCTGGAAAAAGATTCTGTTTTTCATTTTACCCTCGACAGTCCAGGAGCTTATACAGAAATAACCGTTCTCGATAACGACCTGGATGTGCTCATGGCCAAAATGAAGGACCTCGCTAACTATCCTTATTACTGCAATGAGCAGATGGCCTCCAAACTGAATGCCCTGCTTCAGCAAAAAATTATTGACGAAAAAATGGGGCTCTCGTTTAAAAGCGAGAAAGAAGTAAAACATCTTCTTCATAAACTTGAAAAAGCACAACGCCCTGACGGATCATGGGGCTGGTGGGATGATGCCCCTTCCGGAAACATATTCATGACCACCTGGATCACCCATGTACTCGGTCTCGCTTCCAAAACATCGTACACAACCGCTTCCTTACAAAAAGGCCTCGACAACCTTCGTTTCCAACTTCCGGCCCTGAGCGGTTCTGAACTATTGCATGCTATGAGCGTTCTTTCCGAAAACAAGAATCTCTCTGATGCAGCGAAATATATAGCAGAGGCTCAAAAAGAAAAGAATCCCTCTATGTGGACCCGTTATACCTTGCTGCTTTTAAAACAACAAAACGGAATAAACATCGATGCTGATCTTGCCATGATGCTGAAAGAGAAAAAAGAAACCGTACTCGGAGGATGTTACTGGGGCGAGCAAAGCACCGATTGGTATGATAATCGGAATCAGTTAAGCCTGATGGCATACCGCATTCTGGAAAAAGAAAAAGGGCAGGAAAAGAATGTACAGGGAATCCGTAACTATTTTCTGGAACACAGCGATGCCAACACCTGGCGCAATACCTATGAAACAGCCAGTATTCTGGAAACCATTCTCCCGGCTATCGTGGGTAAATATGATCCTAAGAAATCAAAACCAACGGTTGATATCAGCGGTGGAATGACAGCATCTATTAAAGAATTCCCTTACACGGCACGCATTAAAACAACGGATAACACCTTACAGGTCACCAAAAAAGGAAGTGGGCCCGTTTATTTCTCTGCATACCGGAAAAACTGGAATACACATCCGGAGAAAAAGGAAGATCTGTATGCCGTTAAAACATGGTTTGAGGAGAATGGAAAAAAATCGGAAGGCTTACCAGCAGGACAGGTTGCAACCATGAAGGCAGAAATAGTGGCCAGAAAAAAAGCCGACTATATCATGATTGAAATTCCGATCCCTGCAGGCTGTAGTTACAATAATAAAAACCAGCCGTATGCTGCCTATGAGGTACACCGCGAGTATCTGAAAAACAAAGTACTTATCTTTTGTGAGTCATTACCTGCCGGCACCTGGACCTTTGATATTTCTTTGCAGCCCCGATATACGGGAAACTACACACTCAATCCGGCTAAAGTAGAGTTGATGTATTTCCCCTTATTTTATGGGCGAAATGATATCCGACGGGTGAAGATCGATTAGCCTCGGGTTTAATCCAGAGGCAAATCATATTTTTCCCAGACTGTAAGGCCTCCATTCAGTTCATATACTTTCAGGAAGCCTGCCTTTTTCATTTCTTCCATGGCTTCCGAGCTACGCATCCCAGTACCGCAAAACAGGAAATAGGTTTTGTTCTTATCCAGCTTCTTAATATGAGATGCAAAATAATCCGGGTCCATCACATTGATATTGATGGCTCCCGGAATAGTGGATGCCAGATACTCTTCCGGTGTGCGTACATCCAGCAGAATACCATGTGCGTTGGCACATCGAAGTTTAAACTCGGCAGGCGATAAGGTGTTCGGTGAACGCTGGGCTGCTATCGTATTATAACTCAAAAAGAGCAATGCGAAATATAAAGCAATCGTTTTCATAATAAAGCGTATTCGGTTTAATTGTTTAATAAAAGTCCGGCGTTATAGAATTATTTTCAAGAGCATTTGTCAATTTTTCGCCTGACTTTAATCAGTTATTTATTCCTTATGGAAGCTCCCAAAACATGATAAAATAAACTATTTATCATGTTTCATATTTGAAACATCAATAATAGAAAATGTTTTTTTAAGTAGTGCATAGATTGTATTACTCCTTCCTAAATTTTCTGACAACACAATCGTTCAACTTCCAGCAATTCTCGCATAAAAGAAAGGAGATCAGCAAAATAGTTTTTACATTGATCTAGAGTCCTTCATCATGCAACGCAGCCTTTTTTCTTTTTATTTTTTCTTCGTTCTCTCTTGCGCAGTTCCGGCTCAGGTATATAATTCCTGGACCTGGGTAAACGGCGACAGTGCCATGAACGGTCATACCGTATATGGCGCACAAGGTGTGGCATCGGCAACAAATTATCCGGGCATACGGTATGAAGCCGCCGAATGGAAAGATGTGAATGGAAAATTTTGGATCTATGCCGGTTACGAAACCAGCACTCCCTATGATCATGCGGATATGTGGAAGTATGATCCGGCTACCAATATGTGGACCTGGATGTCGGGGTCGAATGTAAGCGGAACGGTCCCCTCCTGGGGAACCAAAGGCATCCCTTCGACTTCCAATCTACCGGGCGTGCGGCTCCTGGCTCCCGCCTCCTGGACAGATCATAATGGTAAGTTCTGGATGTTCGGAGGAGGTAACACCGCCGGCAGTTATTTTTATAATGATATGTGGAAATACGATCCCGTTACCAATCAGTGGACCTGGATGAATGGTACCAACACCACCAATGCCACAGGAGTATATGGTACAAAAGGAGTATTTGCCCCCGCCAATACTCCGGGCGGGAAAGTTGAAACAGATTGCGCGGTAACCGATAGCCACGGAAAACTTTGGTTGTTTGGAGGACAAGGCATAGACTCTACCGGTTTTGTATGGAGACATAGTAATGAGCTCTGGGCTTTTGATCCTAATACAAACCAATGGGCATTTATGGGAGGAAATAAATTAGGTGATCAGAAAGGTGTTTATGGCACCATGGGCACTGCTGCTGCCACCAACTGGCCCGGCTGCCGTCAGATACATCTGGGTTGGATAGACAGCAAGGATCAGATCTGGTTTTGGGGCGGACGGGGATATGATGCCACCGGTGCCATCAATCCCCTGAACGATATGTGGATGTATAGTACCACTACCGGGTTATGGACCTGGATGAGCGGCACCAGTGCTTCTGTCGCAAACCCCGTTGGCAACTACGGCACACAATGCGTACCCGCAGCTTCCAATATTCCATGCCAACGCATAGAGGCCCGTGCACACTGGACCGATAACTGTGACAACCTCTGGATGTTGGGTGGTTCTTTTTACGATGGAATTATAGGACAGGAAGATCGCAACGATTTATGGAGATATAATACGAAGACTAATCTGTGGACCTGGGTAAGTGGCGATAACACAACCAATACTACCGGCGTGTATGGCACAAAAGGCGTAGCATCAACAGCTAACAAACCCGAAGCTATGGAAGGAGCCAATGCCTTTTATTTACTGGGCGATGGTCTCTGGCTCTGCGGCGGCGCCAACTGGCACGATCATGGCACAGGACTTTTTCATTCTCCGTCCTATTATAATCATTTTGAAGTTTGGAAATATGTGCCCGACAAACCGTCTGCCGCTTTCACTTTTACCGCCGGTGCAGGATGCGGTTCACAAAAAGTGACTTTCACGGACAACAGTGTACCCAATTGCAATGAAATAAAATCCCGTCTCTGGAATTTCGGCGATCCTGCATCGGGCGCAGCTGATACCTCTACCCTTCCCAATCCTATACATACGTATGGAACTGCCGGAACCTATCAGGTTAAACTCATTGTTTATAATTGTACGCTGGGTAAAGACTCCATTACCAAACCGGTTATTGTTGCTGCAGGGAGCGGACAAACGGTTACATTGTCTGCTCAAACTAATCCTGCCTGTAACGCATCAACAAATGGAAACGCAACCGTAAGTGTAAGCGGAGGGACCGCTCCTTATACCTACAGCTGGAGCCCTTCAGGAGGTACGAGTGCCACAGCTACCGGGTTAGGCGGAGGAACATTCACCTGTACGGTAACAGATGCAGGTGGTTGTATTCAAACACAAACCGTCAGTCTTACCGCTCCTTCTTCTATTACCATAACAACTGCTTTCACGCCTGCCAGCTGTGGCAGCAGCAACGGAACAGCTACCGCTTCTGCTTCCGGGGGAACCGGAGCATTTACTTATTCCTGGTCGCCCTCCGGAGGAACATCAGCAACTGCCACATCGCTTGCAGCAGGTACCTATACCTGTACCGTCACCGATGCCCATGGCTGCAGCAATACAAACACCGTTGCCCTTACCAGTAGCGGTGGGCCGGCAGTAACACTTGCATCACAAAACAATCCGCTTTGCCATGGAGCTGCTACCGGAAGCGCTACGGTGAATGCCAGCGGAGGCACGAGTCCTTATACCTACAGTTGGAGTCCTGCAGGAGGAAGCGGAGCTACAGCAGCCAATCTGACTGCCGGAACATACACTTGTATGGTAACAGATGCAGGAGGTTGTACACAATCGCAGGTACTCACACTTACAAATCCTACTGCTATTACAGAAACTATTTCTTCCGTTCCTGTCTGCGGATTGCATAACGGATCGGCAAGTGCCACTGCAAATGGTGGTACAGGAACGCTTACCTATAGCTGGACTCCTGCTGGGGGCAACACGGTCAGCGCCTCTTCGCTTACATCAGGGACTTATACCTGCATAGTAACTGATGCCAACGGATGCACGGCAACTGCCACAGCAACAGTTCAGGCCGACAGCATTCCGGTGGCTTTTGCCGGAATAGATACCACCATCCATATCGGTTCCTCTACTATATTAAATGCAAACGGAGGCGGTACTTATTTATGGAGCCCTGCATCCACACTCAGTTGCTCCACCTGCGCGCATCCGGTGGCAACCCCATTGGCTACAACAGAATATTGCGTAAGAGTAAGTAACAGCGGAGGGTGTGTGGATAGCTCCTGTGTTATTATTACGGTCGATGCTACCTGCGGGGAAGTGTATGTGCCGAATTATTTTTCGCCCAATGCAGATGGAGTGAATGACTATCTATGCGTATACGGACGTTGTATACAAACAATGACTATAAACATATACGACCGCTGGGGCGAATGTGTATTCACCTCCGCCAGCCCATCCCAATGCTGGGACGGGGCCTTTCACGGGCAACCCATGAATACGGCGGTATTTGTTTATTATCTGCAGGCTACCTTGCTCAATGGTCAAGCGGTAACGCAGAAAGGAGACATCAGCTTAGTACGCTGATGAGTTTTTATTTGGGCTCGTCAAAATTAAACATCCACTGCACTCCGAATTTATCGGTCAGCATTCCGAAGTATGCACCCCAGAATGTTTTCTGCATGGGCATGGTTTGTTTTCCACCTACGGAAAGCTTGCCATAAAATGAATCGGCCTGTGCAGCGTTTTCGCAATTAATGGAGATGGACGCATTCTGTCCCACCGTTACAGCACGATCCGGTGTGGTATCGGAAGCCATCAGCGTAATTCCTTCTCGTTGAATATTGGAATGCAGCACCAGTTTTTTCCCGCTGGCAGGAACCTCTACAGGTGAATCACCGAAATCCATCATCTCGAGCTTGCCGCCTAAGCAATCATTGTAAAAAGTCATGGCCTCCCGGCAGTTACCGTTAAAGGTGAGGTATACATTGGAAAATAATTTGTTTGACATCGTTTTGTGGTTTTAAAAGTTGATCTGTAAATATAGAATGAAATTGTATTATTTTCTGGTTTGGTTGATGAGGATATGAGATTATTAACTTGTATTTAAAACGTTATCCTCCCCCTTGCCCCCTCCGGAGGGACGGCAATCCCGCAGTGCGGGATTGAGCGAGCATGTGTGAAAGCATATCCCCCTTCGGAGGGGGCAAGGGGGAGGATGTTAGCTGGCTTTCACACTAGCTCGCTCAAAAGTTCACCGGACTTTTGCCGCCCTTCTGTTCAGAATGACCACGTATACGTTCACTGATACACACAAAAGCTACGCCTATACCATCTCCTCCTATACAAATTGTATGTCCTCCTTCACCGATTGGTACAAAAGGCATACATATACCATCTCCTTGTCCACATATAACACCTCCTCCTTTACAAATTGTATGTCCTCCTTCACCGATCCTTACTAAACCTTCACCGATACCACCTCCATTGTCAGGAAAACGAACAATTCCTTCACCGATACCATCTCCAACTTCACGAATTGTATCTCTTCCTTTAGCTATAGACTATTTTCCTTTAGATAAATAGTCTCCTCCTTTAACCATAGTACCTCTTTGTAAGAGGGCACATGCTCTATTCGTGAATTTAGATCGGATTTGCGGACAGATTGACAGGATTCCTGAACCTTTAGACACAATCGTCGAAGGAATTGTTCGTCTTCTTTTACCTGGAGATGCTCTTCGTGTACCGAAAGGACAAATTCTCAAATAAATTGTCAGGATTTGTGACAATAAAGACAATTCTCTTCACGGGGAGATACAATCGGTGAAGGAAAAGACTCTCCATCTAAAGGAAAATAGTCTTTTCCTTTAGATGGAGAGTTTATCGGTGTAGCTATAGTACCTGTTCGTGAATTTCAGAATAAAATTTGCTGACAAATTGTCTTTCATATTTGAAACACTTACCGATAAACCCATACTGGCACTGATTGATGCCCGTCCATTTCATACCCTTACCAATGAAGCGGTAAAATTCATGCGTACCAATTTCAGAAATAAGAACCGGATTGCTACCGCCATCCTTTCTGAAGGTGCAGGCACTCACCTTATTGTGAATCACATGACTATGCTCGATAAAGCTGCAAGTCCGGTAAAAACCTTTAAACAAGAAGAAGAGGCTGTTGCCTGGCTGCTCACCTTCAAAGTATAGATTCTGCGTCATCATTACCGGCACCTTTGAAGATTGGCTTTCTTAGCCTAACTTTAGTCTCCGAAAATCGATGCTCCGTGAACCTCCGTTTTATTTTTTCCCTTCTGGTTCTCACCTTTACCATTCCTTTACAGGCCCAGCTTGGTAAAGAAAGCTGGCATTGGCAATTCGGATTTCATAATGCCATTGATTTCAGCAGCGGAACTCCTGTTGCTTCTTCCGGTGCACTTTCCGTGATGACCGGCTGTGCTTCCATAAGCGATAAAAACACCGGAGCTCTTTTGTTTTATTCGGACGGAAGCATCGTTTGGGACAGAAATAATAATCCCATGCCAAATGGAACAGGTCTCATTGGCGGTAATGGTGACGCCACCCAGGCTGCCTTGATCATTCAAAAACCGGGTAGCACCACGCTTTATTATCTCATGACCTGCGATGATCGTATATCCACCGTCAATCAGGGAGTCCATTATTCCATCATTGATATGACACTGAACGGTGGACTCGGTGATGTATCGCTGAAAAACCAAGTCCTCACCCCTCCCCCCGCAACCGAAAAACTTACTGCCGTTAAACATTGCAATGGAACCGATTTCTGGATCATAACCCATTCCTACAACAGCAATGCTTTCAATGCTTATCTCCTCAGTGCTTCAGGTATTAACCCGGTGCCTGTAGTTTCCAATGTGGGCACGATTCAGCAAGGACCCGTAGATGAAGCCAGCGGATACCTGAGGCCATCACCCAATGGAAGATACCTGGCTTATACGATTGAATACAGCTCTGTTTTTGAAATGGCCGATTTTGATAATTCATCCGGCGTAGTAAGCAATCCCTTCACCGTTATCTATCCCGGCACCACCGGTACCAATGGCACCCATTTACCGTATGGTGTTGCCTTCTCGGCCGATAACTCCAAAGTATATGTCAGCGATTTTACAGGACCTATTTTTCAGTATGATCTAAGCAGCGGTATTCCGTCTGTTATACTCGCTTCTCAGCGAACCATCAATACCGGATTGTATGGCTTAGGCGCTATCCAGCTGGGACCCGATGGAAATATCTATGTAACCGTTTATGCCCGCCGTTTTCTTTCCCTTATTCAGAACCCCGCTTCGCTCACCTGCACGTTTGTAGCCAACAGCGTGGCGCTTGCCGCATCCGACAGTTGCGCTTTCGGATTGCCCAACTTTATTGATATGGGTACCCCCCCACCTGTTTTCACTCCACACCCATTGCCCCTATGCACCTTTCCATCTTATGTACTGGATGCCGGAGCAGGCAACACAAACTACCATTGGTCCAACGGGGATACTTCCCAAACCATTACGATCAACACATTTGGAAATTACAGTGTAACAGACATCTCGGCCGCAGGCTGCCGCCTCATCGATTCCTTTTATGTTTCGCTTACCCATCCTCCGGTGATCCGTGTATTGCGCGATACTGTTGTTTGCAGCAATACCTGGGTGCCGCTTACCCTGCATGCCACTTATCCCAATACCCTCTCCTATTTATGGAATGATGGATATACGCTCCCCGATCATACGCTTCCTGCACCGGGAAATTATTGGGTTCAATATTCACTCGCTGATTTCTGCACCGCCACCGATAGTTTCACCGTTGCCATCGACAGCATCCCCACGCTGCAGCTTGCCAAAGATACTGTCAGCTGTCGCACCTCCTGCACGCTTACGGCCGGCACGTCATATCCCTGTATATGGAATACCGGAGCCACAAGCAAACAGATTACCGCCATCCGATCAGGTAACTACTCGGTAACCGTAACCAGCGCAGCAGGATGCCGGAATTCGGATACCATTCATGTAACACTATACAGCCCTCCCATCTTTCCCAACATCGTAACTCCTACCAGCGGAGATGTCAACAATCGTATTGATTTTTCTAAGTATGATTTCACCACCCTGCAGGTGCAGATTTATGATCGCTGGGGAAAGCTTGTTTTTGAAAGTACCGACCCCGCCTGTATCTGGAAACCCGATACCAGCGACGGTACCTATTATATCCTGGCGCGTTACAAAGATTGTAACGAACAAACCGAGGCTGGTTTGATAAAGGGCTTTGTAACGGTGATCCGGTAAGAGAGCCTTACGATCTGTTTCTTTTTTTCAGATAATGATGCCATAAGAAATAAGTAGCCAGGGACCGGAGTGGTTTCCAGCTTTCTGCCAGCTCCAGCATCTCTTCTTTCTTTTTCACCTCATAAAATTCCTTGATCGTATTAACCACTGCAATATCACCGATGGGGAAAACATCTTTAGCTTGCAGACAAAACATAAGATAAATATCGGTGGTCCAGTCCCCGATACCTTTGATAGCCGTAAGCTGTTTCCGCACTTCCGTATGATGCAGTTGTTCCAGCTTATCCAGCTCCAGGCTTTTATCCAGCACAGCCGTTGACAATGCTCTCAGATACACCGATTTTTGTCTGCTTATTTGACACGCTCTCATTTCCTCATCCGATAGCGTTAATATCTTACGCGGAGTAACTGTTTTTATATGACCTTTTAGTTTCAAAAAATGAGCCTTTGCCGAAGCCAGACTTACCTGTTGCTCCAGGATAATCTGAGACAGAGAAATAAAACCGGCAGGACGCGACCAGGAAGGCGGCGATCCATACTGTTCCTGAATACGGGCAAACACATCATCCATACGGAGGAGGCGTTTAATATCTTTCGGATTAACGATGTCCATGAGAGGCAGTTATTCGGAAGTTGTTTAATAAAACGAATGTAGGATTTATTATTACCCGGCTCATTCTTATTTCCTGCATATTTCCGGTAAATGAATTTATCAAAAAACTTCTGTACATTCACGCGGATATCGTAAATAAGCAGCAGCCACTATTTGTATCAGGGATATGGAACTGAACAAATACGATCATCCATTACTAACGAAAAAGAACCCATGACAAAATTAAAACGCGTATTAGGCAATACTTCCTTACATGCCGTCATTATCGGAACCGTTGCACTGATAGCGGTACGTGCCACTGTTCTTCCTGATGATCCTTCCAAAAAGCCATTTTTGGATAAAACCAATATGGATCTTCAGATAAAACCGGGAGATGATTTTTACCATTATGCCAATGGAACCTGGCTCAAGAATAACCCCGTACCTGCCAAAGAAACCCGTTGGGGCAGCTTTAATGAGCTGAGAGAGGCCAATTCAAAAGCCCTCAAAGGACTTCTGGAAGCCGCTGCAGCCAAAACATCCGGCGCCGATTCCATCGAGAAAAGAGTTGGCGATTTTTATGCTGCCGGAATGGATAGCATCACTATCGAAAAAGCAGGACACCAGCCCATTGATGCAGAACTCAAAAAAATAAAAGAACTCAAAGACCTTAAAGCTATTCTGCATGAAACGGCTGCCATGAGAATAAACGGCACCAGCCATCCTATGTTCGGTTTTTCTGTGGATCAGGATCGTAAAAATCCTGAACACCTCCTGCCACAATTGAATCAGGGGGGAATCTCGTTGCCCGACCGTGACTATTATCTGAAATCCGATCCCCGCAAAGTAAAAGTACAGGAAGCATATAAAAGTTATGTGTCCACACTCTTTAAGTTGACAGGCGTATCAGCCGCCGATGCGGATAAAAATGCAGAAGTCGTTTTTGCACTGGAAAAGAAGTTTGCCGAAAACGAACTACCCAAAGTAGAGATGCGCGATCCGGTTAAAACCTACAATAAATTTTCGGTGGCAGATCTGAGCAAGACCACACCTCTCCTGGATTGGAAAGCCTTGTTTGCAGATATGAAAACACCCGGACAGGATTCGGTGATCGTAAGCAACCCGGCCTTCTTTGTCAGCCTCAATGCACTCTTAACATCTACACCCGTTGCCGACTGGCAGGTATACCTGCAATGGAACGTAATCAGAAGTGCAGCTCCTTTCCTAAGCTCCCCTTTTGTAGATGCCACTTTTGAATTCAATAAAGTACTCACCGGACAAAAAGCACAGACCCCACGCTGGGAGCGTATGTCGGGACTTACCGACCGCAGCATAGGCGAGCTATTGGGTCAGCTGTATGTGGCCAAATACTTTAATCAGCAGGCTAAAGTCCGGATGGATGAGATGATCAAAAATCTGATTAAGGCCTATGAGATCCGTATTCAGGGATTGGACTGGATGACGGCTGCTACCAAACAAAAAGCCATTGACAAATTACATGCCCTCAACCCTAAAATAGGATATCCGGAAAAATGGAAGACGTATAATGGTCTTGTGATAAACCGCAAAACCTTTTTCCAGAATGTACGCAATGCCGCCACCTGGAACTATCAGGATATGGTGAATCAGCTGGGTAAACCGGTGGATCGTAAACGTTTTGGTATGACGCCTCCAACGGTGAATGCATATTACAGTCCCGAATTAAATGAAATCGTATTCCCTGCCGGTATCCTGCAATGGCCGTTTTTTGATCCTACAGCCGATGATGCCGTTAACTATGGAGGTATAGGCGCCGTAATAGGACATGAAATTTCCCATGGCTTTGATGATTCCGGAAGCAAATACGACAAAGACGGATCGCTCCGCAACTGGTGGACTGACGAAGACATGCAGCATTTCAAAGCCAAAACAAAAACCCTGCAGGAACAGTTTGATGCCTATACCGTACTCGATACCATCCATGTAAACGGCAAACTCACCATGGGCGAAAACATAGGCGATCTGGGCGGTCTCAATGCAGCCTACGAAGCATTCAAGATGACCAAACAGGGTATGTCGAATGAAAAGATTGATGGCTTTACACCTGATCAGCGTTTCTTTCTGGCCTGGGCACAGGTATGGAGAACCAATACCCTGCCCGAAACCGCCGCACAGCTCATCCTTACCGATAACCATTCTCCGGGTATGTACCGCGCCATAGGCACTCCCGTTAATATGGATGCCTGGTACAAAGCCTTTGATATTAAACCCGGCGATAAGCTGTATAAAAAGCCGGAAGACCGGATCCGGATCTGGTAATTATAGCCCTTTATCAGCTATAAAGTGGAGAGAGAACATTTTTAGACTTTCTTCATCTGAAGTATCTAAAAACAATGTTTGCCACACTATATTTGCACGAGGCCCAATAAGGCATCTCCAAGAAAAGGTTATATACGTCTAGGTAGTTATTGCACACCATGTAGTAGTGCCTTGGGGATCGGAGACCAGCAATGCTCATTGAAGGGTTATGAAGGATGTTGGCAAAGTGGCAAATACTAAATTTCATGGTACCCAAATGCTTACTCATGAAATTATAAATATCAAGTGTATTTATAATTTAGGGGCTGGCAGACTAGTTCTAGAGGCTTTAGCTACGTCTACTAAAATTTGAAAATTTTTGTGATCAATTTCTTCACTTTTTTGCGCAGAAATGTGTTTTGATGAGCCGCTGTGATATACTTCTGATAAAACATAAAACACTTTGTCTCTGATTTTATATTCCTCCAACGCACGGACCCAATGAGTATACACATATTTATAATCACATGTGAAAATCAATGTTGACGCAACAAGATGATAAACCCCTTCGGCTCCCTCATTCACTAAGAAAATAACAAGATCTTTCAATAACTCATCATTATCAATCTCGTTTAACCTATCATATGCAAGAACGTAGGTTCTCATGAGCCTGATGTTAGTTATTCACATTTTTTAAAGATGGATTACTTTCAGTATAAAAATCTCCAACACAATATTCTGTATTATCCAATTCATCTGGAATAAACGATGTAGTATATATTAACTGATATGATTCTGAAGCATGTTTGTTTGCTTCATTTATAAGTATTCGCTGAAAATTCTGCGCTCTTTCCTTTTCAATCCCTTTATCTTCCATATTGTCGCAGAAAACAAAACGTGGATATCTCATCTTCTCGATCGAAAGAGATGCCAGAAAAATTGCAAATCGAGCAGATGTTTTTAAATAAAAACTGGAACTGGCTGAATACCTGGCTTCCTTATCAGAAACATAAGCAAGATTATTTCTATAATCAATATGAAACTCTTTTGCATCAATAAATTCGCTTTGTCTCCTAAGATCATTATTTAGCAAATAGACTCCTTCCCTTTCTATTGCATTATTTGTTTCTTTCTTTAGTTTATTCTGCTCAGTAGTTATCTTATCAATGGTATATTTAAGCCCTTCGAGTTCCTGCTCTAATTCCATCTGTTTTTTCACGAGACTTTGATACACCTCCGCGTTCTCTAATAATGTCCTTAGCTGTAGTATTTCCCCTTCAACAAATCCTTTGTCAACATATAATCCATCAATTTTTTCATCTCTAATGGGCTTAACATCAGCTAAAGCTTGATTAACTCTTGTTTGCAACTGATGCAATTTTACCTGTTCTGATTCAAATTGAGCCTTTAATTCCAAAAGCTCTCTGCTCTTTTTGTCTGTTAGCCTTTTTGATTCCTTTATTTGAAAACTGATTTCTTGTTCAATTTTACGTGCCTGAGTTATTCCAACACTGCCCTCTATTTCTCTTTTACACAATTTACATATTTTAGGATCTTCGACTGGCTCCAGTCTAGACAAACACTCTGGGCAATGCTCTAAGGGCAGATGACCTAAAAAATCTCTTGTAAGTAGAGATTTCTTTAGCGCATTTAATTTATTTCCCAAAGCCGAAATAAAGAACTCTGTGTCTTCTATTTCTAGTTGAGATCCCCTTATCTTGCTCTCAAGCTCTTTTACGATTTGCCTTTGGGTCACGGATTGACTATTTAGCACTTCAAATTCAAGCTTTGTCTTTGCGCTATAGCGTATTGCTTTATTCTTCTCTCTGAGTGAAAGAATTTCCTCCTCTATTTCGCTAACTTTTGCTTCATTGTTTTGAATGTTAGTCTGTATATTAGCTGGGATTAAATCAAGAGGGTTGGGGATGAACTTCTTAATTACCTTTATTTCACTCGTTATGGTTTCAAATTCTTTTTCTGCATCATTTTTTCTTTGTTTTTTATCGTACAGCTCTTGATTATATGCTCCAAGAAGCAAGTCTGAGACGGTTTCCCTAGTTAGAGACGAATCAAACTGTTCGAAATAAAATAACGAATTTGTTGGAGATTCCTGATCTATATATAAAAGTCTCAATACCTGATGAAAAGTAATATTATTCTCACCTTCAACAATTGGCAGGTCTAAATTCTCAAAGATTACATTTGAATAGCTCTTATTATTGGCCGTTGTGTTAAAATTAAATTTTTGCCAATCAGTAGTATTAACAAGTGACTCAGTCATTGGCCCCCAGAAAAAGCACAATCCTTCGGTTGCGTTTGCTCTTCCGCTGTCGTTAAGATTAATTTCCCTTTTTAATGAAACTATTGCCCCATTCATCTCAACTTCGGCCATTACTCTGGAGCATTTTTTCGCTTCTTTTACCCAGTTATTAAACCCTCCGCCTAGGACATAAAATATGAAGTGTGTTAATGTAGACTTTCCACTACTATTGTCGCCACGTATAATATTTACACCTTTATGAAATAGTTCATCATAAGCAACCTCACCTGACGAAGTATAAATAATCATTCGATTCAACAGCAATCTATTACGCATCATACTTGCTTTCTAGAAGGTTAGTTCTTTCCTTTAATCCATCTTCTCCATTCAATGGCATAAGGTAAAAATGAGATGTTAATAATCTAATGGTATTTCCCTCCTGTGCACTTAAGTCCTTGAAGTCATTTTCATATTTATCAAATAGATCTTTTGAAATGATAGTTATTCTGTTCAAAATCAAATAATCCATATTAATAATTCCATATGAGGCTAAGCACTTGATTGCTGCCATTTGATACGGTTTAATTTTTTCAAACATCTTCCTGTCATTTAAAATGCGCTCATATGGATTTTCAGGCTTAAGAATATATGTTCTGATAATTGACTTGATATCCTTCTCTTCACGCTTAAGTTTAATTTGACTCATCTTATTGGGATACAACAAATAGTAATCCCATATTCGTAATCGTTCTATTTCAACATAGTCATTTCGGTCGAAATAAGCCAAAAGCTTTATGAGCCGGTAAACACTATGGTATAGATCGAAGGCTTGTTGATAGACAATCATAGCTTCCACTTAATATGACACTGTCCAGTTAGATAATGAAACATTCCATTAATCTCTGTTGCGGAAAGGCCCATGATGTCATTACATCCTTCCTGCTGGACCAAATCCAAAAGAGGTGTAACTATTGCGTTAGAAATGGTTAAGAGTATCTCGCTCTCGGAAGCTCCATTTATAATCATTGGCTTGATAATGTTCCTATATCTTTCCAAAACAATCGCAAGGATATATGAAAATATTTCCTGTGCAGGCTCGTAATTCTGATATAAAATAAGTTTTTTGTTGAATTCTTGTTTATACCATAAAAAATCATCAACATAATGCTGCATATTAGCATCCTCAAGCTTCTTTTCTAGACCAATAACATCCTGAAGGTCAGTGTATCGTTTTAAGTCTTCAGAAATTTTAGAAATCTCTTCTTTATTGTCGAATTTGTCCTTCAGCCTTTCAAAAAGGGTCGCAAGCTTGCCTTTTGCAGGAATGATATAAAGGTTACTTGAATTATCATTCCCAAGAGTTACCCTATTACCAATGCCCGATTGCTGGATGTTCTCCTGCTTCCTTCCTAAACTCATTTCTGATTTGTCGATTTATCATCTTCTCCTGTTACTCTATTACCATCACCAACCTGAATTATACCACTCTGTGAGTTCCTAGAAGTTTTCTTCTTATTTTTCTTATAAGAAATGAAAGCTCCGCCTGCAAGTAGGGTTAATACACCAACTACCGCAATAATGATTCGCGTTGTGTTGTCGCCAAAATTCATATTTGAATGGGGGTTTATTAATATTTTCCTAATATACTTATTTTCAGTTTCCCTTGAAGTAAAAAGGAACTAATTTGCTTACAAAAACAGACACAATATTACAGATGTAAGTTTTTCGTAGTATTTGTAAAACCTCTACAACCTTTATTCAATATTACATTGAATATAATTTTGGCTTATTTAAGGAAGTATTTAACTTTTCTGAGTCGTATCCTTTAAAATTCAAGCGAAATCAATATATTTAATTGTCATCCAATTTTTTGTAAAACAAGAATATTTCAACAAAACGAAAAATCGGAACATGAAATAGGTAATTGCATCAGGTTACTCCTTGATGTAACAAAAAATGTATAACATGGCGCACCAACTTATCAAACCAATTAGTATCAGTCGCTCGTATCCAAATTTTGATGGGGCGTGGTATTTAGTTCATTTCATTCCACAGGGTCAAGAACCCTTTTCTGTGTCCATTCGAGAATTCAAAGATAATGAAGCCAATGCAGTGAAAGTTTGGAGTAAACTTGCTTCAGAATGCTTCGCGTCATTGAACATTAAGATAGATTATATTGTAAGGCCTCTCGGGAGTAAAGAACTGAAATCTTCTGGAACAAAGTCTTTGGATAGCCTTGGGGCTGCGCTAGCTGCTACACTGAAATGTCAATATGTTCCAGAGACTATGTTAAAGAAGAAGCATATTGGGCCAATGCATTATATTTCAAGGAAAGTTGATAGGATCAAAGCGCTTGAGGGAATATACCAAGTTAATCCCGATTCAAATCTTACAGATGGCAATTCTTTCTTAATAATTGATGACATTAGCACTTCTGGAGCAACGGTTAATGCAATAAGAAGTGAACTAGAAAAATACTTTCCTACGTCCAAAATTTATTTTTATACCTTAGCAAGAACCGAAAGACTCGAAGGATGTAATAATCAATACGATCCTTCTATTTTTGATTGATTCTTTTTAATTACTGCAATGCTTACTGAAAAACAAATACTTACATTAAGTGCCTTACACAAAATAGGCAAGAAAACTATATTCACCATTGGTGAAAGTATTACGACAGTCTTGAGCGACCCTGAATTTAAACACTTCATTGTGAATTGGGCTGAGCAGAATAATCTTAAGCATATTACCAACTCTGAGTATGATATTGGTTTGCATAAAGCTGAAACTGTTCTGGAAAATTCAGAGAAGGGGCATATCAACATTTATAGTTACTGGAATGCAAAATTCCCCTCTAATTTGAAAATAATTAAGCAGCCTCCTGTATTGGTGCATGTTGTCGGTGATGTGAATATACTAAACGAAAAAAAAATTGTAGCTATTATTGGAACTCGTGAACCTTCTCCATATGGGTTTAGGACGGGTAGGCGGCTGGCTCAAATATTTGCGCAAGAGGGTTTTGTAGTAGTAAGTGGACTTGCAAAGGGTAGTGACACTGCGGGTCATCGTGGATGTTTGGATAAGAAAGGAAGGACAGTAGCGGTTCTAGCTCACGGCTTAGACATGATATATCCAAAAGTGAATCAAAGTTTAGCTCATGAAATTGTTCAAAGTGGCGGGGCGTTACTTAGCGAGTATTCAATTGGGCAAAAACCCTTTGGCCCTCTTTTTGTTGAAAGAGATCGTCTGCAAAGTGGTCTGAGTAACGGGACAATTGTGATTGAGACAGATATATTGGGAGGAACAATGCATACAGTAAAATTTACAGAAGAGGAGAAGAAACCGTTAGCCTGTATTAATCATCCCATTGAAAAAAGTGACTACTCTAAGGTAAATGGCAATAAAATGTTGATAGCCGAAAAACGGGCTGCTCCTATTGGAACTGCTGAAGATATTGAGAGCTTTATTTCCAGAATATATGAAAGAATTGGAATTGCAAAAAATACAGCATCAATGCTTCATGATAACATTGGATTTTCAAAGACACTTTTCGATATTGACGAATTGGTGACGAATAACATTGACGGCGTTACAGAAGAAGCGATAAAGAAAAAAAGAAAGAAAAAGGTTAAAAGCTTAGACACAAGCTATCAAGGAATAATATGGGAATCATCTTCGATTTAGATCAAACAATTATTGATTCCAATATTGCTCTTCAAGAGAGAAAAAACAGGGAGTGGAATAAAGTATATGACTTAATCCCTTCATTCGTTTTGTATGAAGGAATCTTTGACCTTATCGCAGAGATTAATTCGAATGGTATACCAACATGTATTGTAACTACAAGCCCATCTACATATTGCGATAAAGTATTATCCCACCACGGCCTACCTTTTGTAAACAGAGTATGCTATCATGATACGCACAATAAAAAGCCACACCCAGAACCAATGCTTTTGGCCCTTAAAAAAATGGGAGTAGCAAAGGATGAAATATTGTCAATAGGAGATGACCCCAAAGACATTATAGCTTCCAAGGGCGCAGGCATTATTTCTGTTGCTGCAATATGGGGTTGTGGCAATGCCGAATCGCTTCTTGAAACTGCCCCCACTTACATATGCAATAAGGTCTCTGATTTGAGAAAACTGATTTTTCCTGTCTCTGATGTTACGTTTTTTTAAATAATTACTACTGCGACTTATAACGAATAAACGCGAATCTAAAGGAGATTATTCGTGGCACAGACAGATTTAATGTCTTTAAATTGGTGGACGATTTTATCTACCTTTATCAGAGCAATCTATTTCTAAATCATCTGTATGAACACCATCAAACCTCTTATTTTCGGATCCACAGGAATGATTGGTCAGGCGGTATTGCTGGAATGTATAGAGGATCCACAGATTGAAACCATACTCATCATAAACCGCAGTTCATCCGGTGTTAAGCACCAGAAAGTAAAGGAAATATTGCTTTCTGATTTTTCCAATTTCTCGGCACTGGTCAAAGAGTTTGGAAACTATAATACCTGTTTCTTTTGCCTGGGTATTTCTGCCCTGGGTTTGAGCGAAGAGGAGTATACAAAAATTACCTATGACCTATGTATAAAGGCCGCCAATACGCTCCTCCAAAGCGGAACAACTTATACGTTTTGTTATGTTTCCGGAGCCGGTACCGACAGTACTGAAAAAGGAAGACAGATGTGGGCCCGGGTAAAAGGTAAACTGGAAAATGCCTTGCTGGCCCTGCCTTTTAAAAATGCTTTTATGTTTCGCCCGGGATATATTCAACCCATGAAAGGGATTGTATCCAGAACAAAAAGCTATCGCATCATTTATAAGATTTTCACACCGCTGTATTATCTCCTCAAACCATTCAAAGGGGCGGTAACGGATACCACCACCCTTGGAAAAGCAATGATTTCCGCAGCCAGAAATGGCTATGCTAAAAAGATAATTGAAATGAAGGATATTAACCTGCTGGGAAAATAAGAAGTATTACTTCTGTACCGACAACTTCTGATACCGGATATCCTGCCCGGACCGGCATTCGATAAAATAAAAGCCGTTACAAAGAGCAGTAAGATCCAGCTCTCTTTCGTTTAATCCTGTACCGAGCTCTCCCAGCGATTGCGGCTTCATCACCTCCCGGCCATTTACATCCAATACCCGGATTTCAAAAAGGGAAGCTACGTTTACATCCAGTTGCATCGTTATACGATTACCAGCCGGGTTCGGAAATACAACCCATTTACTGAATGAATTATACTCTTTTATTCCACCGCAAATATCATAATAATCGCATGTATCCTGATAATGAATACATGAATTATGCTGAGCATTATAGAACGAACAGGTATCGTAATACTCAATGTATTTGTGCTCAAAACAAGCCATAAAGGATGACATGGTATGCGGATAACCCGGGCAAAAATAAAGTCCCCCTCCACCACTGGATATCGGACTGTAACTATAAATGGCATCCGCTCTGTTGCCCGATCCCTCTACCCATTCCAGAGGATTATATCCAGCTCCACAGGCATGGCAATTAAGATAAAATATTCTTCTTTTCCCCGCCTTTATATGAATGTACCCTATAGAATCTACCCGGTATGTTCCGGTTTGAAAATAATTTCCCGGTCTGGCATGGATCAATAAGGAATCTCCGATAGTCTTTGAAAAGTCATAAAGGATGCCTTCCGGATCTCCCAGATTATCTTTAAAAAACACCTGATGGGCAGCAGTATCTTCCCGGATCAATCCCATATAACAGGGGCTAGCCGGATTCTGCAACACGATTTTATATGTATGCCCTCCATCAGAAGTATCACGGGTTGTGTACACCTGAATCGTCGATCCTATAGGTGTTCCGGAAAAGTAATAACATACTCCGGTTGCTGCTACTTGGTGGCCGGGAGGTGTTGTTGCAGGTATTATATTACCTGTATAAATCCATATATTGGCGCTATCCAACATAGGATAGTAATGCTGAGCCCGGAGCGAAATGAAAGAATATAAAAGAGCTATGATAAGTAGTGTTTTTTTCATGTGCTGATTTTAGGATTACAAGGTATATTAAATCTGCTCTATCCAAAGGCACATTGAGTAAACGGTAGGGTTTTATGAGTAAACGGTCGTTATAAGCGAGTATCCGGCAAATTCCTTTACTTCTGTTTCAATTTTTTGATCTCTTCTTCGGCCTTGCTTTTATCTTCCTCAGTACCCACTTTGGTTATTTTTTCGAAATAAGCAATTGCATTGGTCTTGTCATTTTTTTGCTGATAACAAAAAGCGATGTTGTTTAAAACACTGATATCGGAGGGAGATAATTTTTCGGCTTTCAGAAGTTCAGGTAATGCTTTGTCCCACTCTTCCTTAAACATATAGGTTACACTCAGGTCAAAAAGAAAATCCATCCTTTCGGGATTGTGTTTGATAACCTCTTCACAAATAGTCCGGATATGAGGACCCTGCGCATCGCCAATATCCAACAATGTACCCACATATAGTTGTATGGTGCCTAGCAGGAGTGTTTCCTCATTTTTGGCAGTAGGCTTATTGGGAAGCTTCCACATGTTTTTAATCGAATAGCCATATTCTATCATTTCAACAATCTGTTTTGTAAAAGCATCATAGTTTTCTGTTTGCCCCAGCATGTATATTTTACCGAAACGCATATCCAGCCTGTCCGGATAAAGCGAAATCCCTTTATCCAGATACGTATATGCTTTTTTCATTTTCTCTCCATCATACTGTACGGTAACCGTTGCTGTGTCGGAGCCATCTTTAACTTGAGCACCTTTGGGTAGCGGTACTTCATGCGCACTGCTTTTCACATAAAAGTTGTACCAGGCAATAAGCAGTTCCGGATCCTGTGGTGTTTTCTTTTCCCAGCTGCTCAGAATAGAGCTAAGTTGTTGCGGTGTGCCCGTATAAAAAAGAGAATCGTATTCATGTTGAAAATTCCGTTCCTGAGACAACAGGGAAGAAAAAGGAGCAATACAAAGCAGACACAGGAACAAAATTGTTTTCATACGGTTGGGAAATTAACAGGATTGATCTCTTCAAATGTACCATCAATTTCCATTATCCTGTAAATGGAAAAGGGAAGGGCTATAAAATCAAAAATCCGCCTGAAGCGGATTCGTGATTATAGCAAACTATTTTTCTGTGAACGTATTTACAGTTTCACTTCCGGATGAGGATGCAATGTCATCTGGAAGCGCATTTTTAAGGTATTGCTTTCATACAATGGATTGGCAGGCTCCGGAGCTTTACCACCTCCGCCTCTTCCACCTCTTCCTCCACCTCCGCCTCCGCGCATACCACCACCACCCATACCACCGCCACCCATTCCGCCTCCTCCACCTCCTCCGTGTCCTCCTCCTTTGGAACCACCCTGAGATGCTGCATGCGGAAGTGCATTTACGGTAATGGTAATTCCGAATTTACGGAGACTGTCAGCACTTGTCAGTTTGTTTTTATAAAACGTGCGGAATGGAATTACAGCTTCGTAAATCATGATATAGGAGCTGTCATATTTACTCGCATCCCAATTAACACCCACCTGCACACCAAAATCATTGGTAAGCGGAACAGATCCGCGAATAGGGGCATGAAAACCGGTCAGCATCATTTCTTTATAATCCTTTTGAAAACGGCCTCTCATATTGGCCATATTGGGCGACCGGCTGCCACCTCCACTTCCGCCACCATAGCCACCACTACCTCCTCCGTTATGTTTGCCACCACCGTTACTACCGGTTTCGGAACTTGAGTGAGTAGCATTATCCGTTGTTTCAGGAGGACGCTGTGGAAATAAAATACCGGTCAGTTGTTTATTGGATCCTGTTGTATCAATCCATACCTGCATACCGGCTTTCATCACTTTTACCTGACTGGCATCTTCCGTTATCCGCATACAGATATACAGATTCTCCAGATCATTCGTTATTGTATAGGAAAGCTTACTCTTGGAATCATAAAACCGAAGCGGGATTTCCCATTCCTTAGGATTTCCATCGGCCGTTACGGTTTTATCCTGCCATTTGGTTTGGTAGAGAGTGGATTTGCAAGAAGTGATGACAAAAAAAATAAAAAGGAGGACAGGTAATCGTTGTATCTTCATTATTGTTCCATTTTCCGCTTTCTTTTCCAGGCCCGGGTATCATCAAATATCCTGTCTAAGAAAATAGCACCGCTGATGGACCAGAAAGCTCCGTCATAATCTGTCTTAAAAACGTTTTCCAGTAAACAATAGCGGTATCCTGCCAGAAAATTAAGTCCAACCCAGCTGGTAGGTTTGAATCTTCCTATGGGTGGAAATTTGAGTGAAAGAGAAAGACCTGCCCCGGTTGGAAGAAAATCTTTGGAACGGGTTGAAATTTGTGCATCGGTTGAACTCTCGTATACTTTGGATCCTGCTTTTCCATATCCAAGCTCAAATGGAACACTCAGCTCCCAATACGTTCTCCGAATCAGAAAGGGTTCTACGTATCCGGTTCCAAAAACCAGGTTTTGTTTCAGATAATGGTTAGGGTTCACTCCTCCTGAAGAGGTCCTGGCATTCATCCGGGTATCATCCATATAATAGGCTCCAACACCGAACTTCCACTCATCATTTAACAGAATACCTCCCCTTTGCCCCCATATATTCACTGAATAATTACGGATAAAGGAAAAACGCTGGTCAAAATCGGTCGTAGGCTTTATGGTTGTATGATGGTGTTCTCTTACATAACCGGTATCTGCAGGTTGCCGATGAAGGGTATCACCGATAAGAAGGGTATCGGTTGTGGCGCCCGCTTTTTGAAAAACAGGATTAGCCTTAGCCGATGCAAAAAGCATGGATCCTATACTGCTGATAAAAATGACGTACCGAATCCGTTTCATCTTTCCTTTTTTCATTTTTTTCCCCTCTGGCTTAAAGCCTGGTAAAAGCATAGACATTCTAAAAATACTAAGGTTTAACGGGTTGATTGCAAATAAATTACATTTAATTCCAATTCTAATTAAATGCTAATATAAAATCCGGCAAAAACAGGGAAATGGGAGCATAAACGTGGCTTTTTCCTCAAAAACAAGGGTATGCTACACCCCTCCCTTTGACTCCAAAACTATGCCAGTAATTTGGTTTGTTCAGGATACCCACTGTAACGAACTTCCGTAGACGTATCTTTCTTTTATACAGACGAAGGAATGTATAACGCCAATCAGTCATTTTTACGACATGAAACCAGGGATGAAAATGTGCGAAAAAAGCTGATTAGCCGGCAGAAAATATTGCTCTCAAATTCTTACATCCAGGTTTCATCCGAAACCTTGCCCTTTTATAGAATTTCATAAAATAAACAAGATGACTTGTATCATAGGAAAATGTTTCTTTTCTCTTTCATCAGAGCTAAAATTTGTTACAGGCCACTGTTAACGATGTTTTTAGGGTTGGTCCTTATCGCGATATAAGTCGGTTTAATTCCCATATGATGTAACCGAATACTTAAAATGGTAATAATAAATTGAATTTATTCTATTGCATTTCTTGCATAAATTGTTCATATTTGTTATCCAACAAAAGGACAAAGTCTCAAGAGTGCAGTGTGGTTTTTATTTCGCGAAAAGGTTAAACAAATCAATTGAATAGTGTCGTTCTAAATAAGGTCAAAAAGGGGGTGTTTTTCTCCCTTCAGATAAAAACAAATGCCATTGTTTAAGACCAGGGGTTATGTGCATGAGAAAATACTTACAACTCTTCTTTATTCTCTTTGGGTCCGTGATTACCGGGTTTGCTCAGGTACCGGGTCAATATGTTTATTATAAAGGAGATACACTGAATGGATTTAACCTTGCATCGTATTATAAAGAGGCGGCAGAGGAAGGTTTAAGTGCCTCTGAGATAGGCGCTTATCTTAAAGATCAGGAATTACAATACGTACAAAGACGCTATCATATTCCCTCCAAAAATCATGCTTTTAATCCGGGAAACAGCAATACGGTTCTGGGTCTCTCCTGCAACAATTTAGGATTTGAAACAGGCGACTATACAAACTGGACCGGATATATCGGTTATAATGCAAATTCCGATTCGGCCGTAACACAACTTAGCGCCGGCATCCTTCCCAATACGCTTGGAGTAAATTCCGCAGAAACATCGTGCTCTATGTTTACACTCGTAAACAGTGCCGCCGGCAACGATCCTTATGGTGCATTTCCTATGCTCGATCCGCTGGCTATCGGAGGTACCTATTCATTGCGTCTGGGAGGTGAAAATGCAAATCTGAAAAGTGGATCCAGCTGCAGCACTACATCGCCTTCAGGAGCACCCGGTGAAAGTATTCAGCAAACCTTTGCCGTTACCACCGCCAATGCAATGCTTATCTATAACTATGCCGTTGTTTTGGAACAAACCAGCAACGGGCACACCACCACACAATGTCCATATTTCAGAGCCGAAGTACTGGATAGCAATGGCAAGCCCATTCCCTGTTTACAATATTATATTGAATCGGTTGGTACCGGTATTCCTATAGGAATGTCTGTTTCTTCCTCTCAATCCCGAGGCAATTCTGTTTATTATCTGCCCTGGACATCCAATAGTCTTAATCTCAAAAATTATATCGGGCATAATGTTACCGTACGTTTTAGCGCTGCGGGTTGTACACCGGGCGGTCACTGGGGTTATGCCTATGTGGATGCATCCTGTTCTCCCATCCAGGTAATCGCTTCCACTCCGGAAGTTTGTCTGGGAGGATCTCTTACGCTTACAGCTCCTGATGCAGGAACAAGCGGCACCTATGCCTGGAACACCATGCCTACCGGCACGGCAGGAATTGTTGGTTCCACCACCGGGCAAAGTGTTACCGTCAACGCCGATGGCACCTATCAGGTTACTGTTACACAAGGTCCCGGATGTACGTATGTAATTGATACGACCATCGCATTTTATCCTGTCCCTACCGTCACATTTACCTCTACCAATCCCACCTGTAAGCCAGGTCATGATGGAACAGCAACAGCTACGGTTACCGGAGGCAACCTTCCCATTACCTACGTATGGAGCCCCGCCCCGGGCGGTGGACAAGGTACTGCCAATGCAACAGGATTAGATGCAGGAACCTATGCGCTCAATATAACTACTGCTAACGGTTGCACCGCTTCCGGATCTGTTACACTCAGCGCCCCTGCAGGAGCACCTACCGTTACCATCACCTCTACTCCCGCTTCCTGTTCACCGGGTGGTGATGGAACAGCTACTGCTACCGTTACCGGAGGCTCCGGACCTTTTACCTATACCTGGTCGCCGGCACCAACAGGTGGACAAGGAACTACGAATGCTAGCGGACTGAATGGAGGCACATACACCCTGGTTGTAAACGGAGCTACCGGAACATGTCCCGATTCGGCTACCGTCGTTGTTGGACAACCAAACGCACCTACTGCAAATGCCTCCACTACGAATGTGAGCTGTTTCGGATTATCAGATGGAACTGCTACCATAACTCCTAACGGAGGCACCGCGCCTTATACGTATGTATGGACAGGATCGGCCAGCACCAGCAATACCGCCACAGGACTTGCTGCCGGAAATTACAATTGCACCACCACCGATTCAAAAGGTTGTTCGGTAACCACACCGGTAACCATTACTCAACCTACCATACTTACAATAACAGCGAGCGGTGTTCCGGCTACCTGTAATGGTAAATGTAACGGACAGCTGATTGGTTTACCTAACGGAGGAACGGCTTCTTATACTTATTTGTGGAGCAACGGAAGCACTTCGGCAAGCGCCAGTAATGTATGTGCCGGCACGTATACCGCTACCGTAACCGACGCACATGGATGTACCGCTACCGACACCGCACTCATTACACAGCCAACTCCTTTGGTGATGAATATGTTTCCAACGGCTGCACATTGCAACAAAGCAGATGGAAAAGATTCGGTTACCGTAAGCGGAGGAACTCCCGGTTATACATATACCTGGACTCCCGGTGCTTATACCACGGAAGGGATTCATGCTATCCTGGCCGGAAATTACACCGTCATTATCAAAGATCAGAATGGCTGCCCCGACACCATGAAAAATGTGGTTCCCAATCTTCCCGGTGTAAATATGGTTACTGTGGCTTCCACGCCCGTTAGCTGTTTCGGTGGCAATGACGGAACAGCAAGAGACTCAGCCAGCGGAGGATTTAAACCTTATACCTTTAACTGGACACCTGCACCGGGAACAGGACAAGGAACACTCAGTGTCACCGGTTTATCTGCCGGCACCTATGTGTGTACGGTTACCGACTCTGTCCATTGTACCAATCAGGTTTCTGTTACCATTGTGCAGCCACCGTTACTCCTGTTGAGTGCCGGTCCTCCGCTCAAAATCTGTATCGGTCAATGCACCACATTAACCTCTACGGCCACGGGAGGCAGCCCGGCTTATTCTTATTCATGGACATTGAATGGTACTCCCTTACCTTCTGCTACTGTATGCCCACTGGTAACTACCACATACACTGTAACGGTTACAGACTCTCATGGGTGCATAGCTCAGCCGGCTTTGGAAACAGTGGTTGTAAACCCCGCGCTGGAAGTACTTGCCAGCGGAGGCAAATCCATTTGCCCCGGAGCCAATGATACCCTGCATGCTATTGGCAGCGGAGGCAATGGCGGCCCCTATACCTACACCTGGATACCGGCTACCGGGCTTTCAAATGCAAACAGCCAAAACCCTGTTGCATCTCCAACAGTAACCACCACCTACACCGTCATTGTGGCCGATAACTGCGGCACGCCTACCGACTCGGACTATGCAACAGTAACCGTATACCCTTTACCGGTGGTAACATTTGTTTCAAAAGATACCGTTGTATGTGCCCCCGTATGCGCCACCTTCTTTGGAAGTTCAAACCCTGCCTGTGCTTCCGGCTCCTGGTCATTCGGTGATGGAACCACAGCTACCGGTTGCGACTCGGCCAAACATTGCTATTACGTGGCCGGTACGTATAATGTAACGTATAATGTAACGGACATACACGGCTGCAAAGGCAGCGATATGATCCCGAATTTTATCAATGCACTACCGGTGCCTCATGCAGCCTTTACCGACAATCCCCAGCCGACCAATATTACAGATCCTACCATTACATTTACCGATCAAAGCACCAATGCAGTAGGCTGGTTGTGGTTATTCGGTGATCCGAGCGATTCTACCTCTTCCTTACAAAATCCGATTCATTCCTATACCGATACAGGATGTTTCACGGTGAAGCTGGTTATAACAGCGCCCGATGGTTGTAAGGATTCTACTACGGGCCCTATCTGTATCCAACCCATCTTCACCTTCTATGCTCCCAACACATTCACACCAAACGGAGATGGAAAAAATGATGAATGGATGCCCTTCGGTGTGGGTATTGATCCGAATAATTATGACCTCCTGATGTTTGACAGATGGGGCAATCTGATGTTTGAAACACATACCTGGGGACAAGGATGGGATGGACGTGCAAACGGAGGAGCTAATATTGCACAGATTGATACGTATGTGTGGAAGGTAAGTCTAAAAGATGTTTTTGGAAACCGGCATATCTATTCCGGACACTGTAATCTCATTCGCTAATAAACTCTTTTCTTTTTGTTATCTCTGAGGGAGGGTGCATTTTGCCCTCCTTTTTTTTTCCCCATACGTTATCAGAACGACTGTATGGCTATTTTAAGCCACTCGGTAAAGCGGGCCGGATGAGATTCAATTTCTTTTTTTACTTCCGCAATACTTATCCAGCGGTAAGCAGATGCTTCTTCCAGGTTCAGGACAGGTTCTTCATTATATATTCCTGTAAATACATGATCGTATTCATGTTCTACCAGCTTGTGATCCAAATGGGCCTCGTATATAAAACTGAATTTTTTGACCAGCTCCGTCTCAATCCCCGTTTCTTCTTTTAACCGGCGATGGGCCGCTTCTTCTGTCAACTCTCCCGGTCCGGGATGTCCGCAACAGGTGTTGGTCCACAAACCTCCAGAATGATATTTTTCATTGGCCCGGCATTGCAAAAGCAACAAACCCGAATCATTGAAAATGAAAATGGAAAACGCCCGGTGAAGCAATCCTTTTAGATGCACTTCCAGCTTATCCATCTCTCCCAATGGCTCGTCTTTTTCATTGACAAGGATAACCGGTCTGTTCATACCTGCAAAGGTACATTATTACCGCCCTGCTTGTTTTCTGGCAGAATCAAATTGGTACGATGAGATAACGATGTACAATAGCGGTTGGGGCGGATAAATCAGGAAAGAGAGCTTATGAACAGGAGGCTTCCATTAAATGGTGAAACTGGTAGAAATTGTATATACAAAAATTATATATGCGGTAAAATCGCTAAATTTGTTTTTACCGAACATTCGATAGAATCAGCGTGTATGGTTCGAAAGCAAGCAGTAGATATTGAAATTGACAGATTGACAAATTCAATTGTAAATGCACTTTCAGGAGATGTTTTCGATACTGAATTTCATAAGGTCTCAAAAAAGGAGATAAAGAAAAAGGATTGGCTATTTGATTGGGGACGAGAAATAATGAGTAAGGACAGGGAAGTATATAAGTTGATAATAAAGGACAACGTAAATGTTATTCAAGGATTAATTTCAATAAGCCCTATCCCAGACGAAAAATATGTGTTTGTTAATCTTGTCGAAAATGCAAAGTTCAATCGAGGAAAGACAAAAATATATCTGGGTGTTGGTGGTAATATGTTTGCTTTTGCCTGTAAAAAATCCATGGAATTTGGATTTGAAGGATATGTTGGTTTCGTAGCAAAATCAACGCTAGTGTCACATTATATAGAAACACTTGGAGCGGAATCAGGCATTGGGCAACGAATGGCAATAAATAGTGAAGCCGCTAATAAATTAGTTAACCAATATTTTTAAAGCTATAAAAAATGAAATTGAAACCAGAACCACGGGAAATTGACCTGTATGTAAAACAAGTCAAATTAACTGACAAAGAGAAAAAGGAGTTCGGCAAATTTATGGAAGAGGTAAGGCGCAGGGATAAAGCCAAAAAAGCGAAACACCGCAAAGCGGCTGCTTAAGTAATTACACCCGGTCGGCCTGTTCATACCTGCAAACTTACATATATTCAAAACCCGTAAAGACCTTTTTATACAAGATTGTTGTTTCATTTTTAGCCCGGTAGGCTCATCACTGTCAAGCACTTACCCTCCTCTTCAGGCCCTTCTTTAACATTTTTTAGGTTAATCTCTTCATTCGTTAAAGTACGATTCATGAATAGTAGATACCTTCGCGTTTCCAAAAGCAAAGTATATGAAGATCAATATCGTGGCTTTCCTGATGCTGGCATTAAGCATCGGCATGTCGGCTCAAAACAATGGTGCTCCGGCAGCAGGTTCCAAATTCAAAATGCCAAACATTGGGCGACTCTATGGCAAAATTGTAGATGGTTCCAAAGCTCCTGTATCCTATGCTTCTGTTATTCTGCTGAAAGGCGACAGTGTTATTGCCGGAAACTTTACAAAAGATAACGGTGATTTCAGTCTCGATAACCTGCCCGTAGGAAAATTCACCGTGAAAGTTACCTTCCTGGGTTATAAAACAATTCAGAAACCGGTGGTGATCAATATGCAGAACCTGGAACAGGATCTCGGTAATCTTACCTTAGGTGCCGATGATAAACTGCTGAAAACTGTGGAGATAGATGCGGAGAAAAGTGCATCCGAAATGAGCATAGACCGTAAAGTGTTTAACGTGGATAAAGACATCACATCCAAAGGCGGTACGGCCATGGATGTCATGAAAAACATTCCTTCCGTTACATTGGATGATAACGGGAATGCACAGCTTCGTCAAAATCCGGCAACCATTTATATTGACGGACGCCCCACCACGCTGACCCTGGATCAGATTCCTTCCGATCAGATAGACCGCGTTGAAGTGATTACCAACCCCTCTGCTAAATTTGAAGCCAGCGCCACCGGTGGTATCATCAATATTGTAATGAAAACCAATTCCAAACCGGGTTACAATGGAATACTTACAGCAGGAGTAGGTACCAACGATCGCTACAACGGAACATTTGCGCTTAACATCCGTCAGAAACCCTGGGGTCTTGCCATTGTTTATAATTACAACTCTTCCGATAATCCGGTTCACGGCTATACCAACAGGACTTCTCTGCTAAACGGAGAAACTACCGGCTATCTGAATTCAAGTGACAATACCAATTTCAAACATACTTTTCAGATGGGAAGTATTGCGGTTGACTATGCACTCAACAATCGTAATACACTCACTCTTTCTCAGAATATCGTAGCCGGCGATTTTCTCACACACGACAATCAAACCTTTAATTATCTGGATCAGAATGGTGCTTCATTAGGTAGTGGATATCGTACCGCTTATACACATACTCAATTTCAAAACTACACTACTAAACTTCTCTACAAAAAAACATTCCCTAAAAAAGGACAGGAACTGACGGCCGATATTGATTACAACACGCTTACTGCACTCAGCCCGAGCAATTACAGTACCACCTCCTTAGATCAGTGGGGCAATGCCCTTCCCGGCCAGCCTAATCCGGCCTTGCAGGTAAACAACGGAAGTAATATCAGTCAGATGTATACCTTTCAGGCCGATTATGTAAATCCTATCAATGACAGTACAAAACTGGAGCTGGGTGTGCGTTCCAACTACCGTCCTTCCTTGTCTTATCTGGATGTGAGCGAACTTAATTATAACACCGGAGTATATGCGCTCGATACTTTTCTTACTTCGCACTACAAAATAAAAGATCTGGTAAATGCCGCCTATATCAACTACAGCACACGCTGGAAACGACTCGATTTTATGCTGGGTATGCGCTTTGAAGATTCTTATTATCAGGGAATACTGACGGATAAAAATGCGACGTTCACGTATGAATACCCGAGCTCTACAGATAATATCATGAATTCCCTCTTCCCCAGTTTGTTTATCAGCAAAACGCTGAACAGCAAACAGCAATGGCAGTTCAATGTATCACGCAAACTGAACCGCCCCAACTACAGGCAAATGATGCCTTTTATTATGTTCAGCGACAAATCAAACTATACCATAGGAAATCCGAATCTGACTCCGGAGTTTATTACCCTGGCCGAAGCTAACTTCAGCCAGCAGCTTAACAAAGGTAATTTTCTCTTTACTCTGTTCTACCGCAATACCATGAATCCGCTTACACCTTACAGCTATCCTTCGCTAACTGATCCGACGGTATTAATCACCACCACTATCAATGGCAAACAAAGCAATACGGCAGGAGTCGATTTTACCCTGAAGTATGAGCTGGTTAAGAATCTGGAAGCTACCTGGAACGTGAATCTGTTTTATACGGTTATCGACGCTTCGTATGAAGGCACCAGTGTAAGTAATCAGGGTTCTAATTATACCACCAAACTGAACTTCGTTTACCATTTCCCCAAGAGCTTTAACTTCCAGTTGTCGGGCAGTTACGAGAGTCCGAAAGTTATTCCACAGGGAACTACCACCGCCTTGTATTTTGCTGATTGCGGTTTGAGCAAGGACATCAAGAAGTTCCTCATTTTCACGCTGAGTGTGAGCGATATATTCAATACCAAGAGCAGAGGTACTAATCTGATAACCGATCAGTATACCCAGGAACTGGTAACACGCAGGGAAATTCGCTACGTGAAATTTACCGTCACCATGCGTTTCGGAAAAGCCGATGCTTCCATCTTCAAACGCAAACCTCAGCAACAGCAGCAGGGTGATGACGGAGGATTCTTTTGATATCAGCGTGCAATCATTCCTCCATCCACTACCAGTTCCGATCCGGTCATGAATGATGACTCGGGCGAAGCCAGGTACAAAGCAGCATAAGCCAGTTCCATGGGCTCGGCCATACGCCCCTGAGGACACATACCTTTTATCATTTCCTTTGCTTCGGGCATGTTTAACATTCCTTCCGTCATAGGTGTAAGTACACCTCCGGGATGAAGGGAGTTGACACGGATATTGTCTTTGGCATATTCCAGAGCCAGATCTTTGGTAAGCAATCTCAGCCCGCCTTTGGAAGCGCTGTATGCAGGGCCATTCCCGCCTACCATTCCGGCAATGGAAGAAACATTAACAATTACACCCTGTTTGTTTTTCTTCATGTATGGAATCACAGCCCTGGCACCCAGAAAAGGTCCGGTCAGATTAATGGCGATTACTTTTTCCCATTCTTTCTTCTCCGTATTATCGGTCGTTTTTCCGGCCGGATACACCCCAGCATTGTTTACCAGAATGCTTATTTTTCCGTACAGCTCTATCGCTTTCTCGGCCACCTTTTTCCAGTCATCTTCCGAAGTTACATCATGTGCAATACATGCAATTTTTAAATTTTCATCCGATGCTTTCTGTACCCATTCATCCATTTTTTGAAACTGGTTGTCGGTTACCAGCACATGCGCGCCTTCCTGCGCAAATAATATAGCTTCTGCTTTTCCCATACCACCGGCTCCGCCGGTAATAATAACTACTTTGTCTTTTAATCTGTTCATGGTTTATGGTTTTGTTGATTGATTGATTGTTTCTTTCCCTAACGCATGATGAGCTAAAAGTAGATTGCCTCTCACCCTTCATCAATGATTTACATCATCTTCTTCCTGATATTGAGCAGGTCTCCATTTTTAGTAACTTTAGTACATGAAATTACTTTTCTCTAAAGCCTTTCTTTTCTGTTTTATTTCCCTTTTCTATTTTCAAAGCTCTCCACCGCAAAAAGATCCCAAACAGTATCCAAAAGGGATGGAAAATCCCACTTTACGGGGGCTAGATCAGCTGAAAAAATATCCCCTGCCCCGTTACCGTCCCGGACATACACTCAGTTATCTGTTCAATTGGATGGATCCTTTTTATATGGGAGAAGGTGGGCAACCTGGAGTAGAAAGGGATGATGCTGTAAAACGGTCAGAGTTTGTTCAGCAGGAACTTTGCCTCCACTGGCATTATGGTATTGTTATTCCGAATATCGATTTTGCATTTAATATTACAGGAGAAGGGCATTGCCCTCCATATGTTCAACTGGCTAATGAACATCCCGAAATACCGCTTCATTTCATTACTTCCTGGCTGTTCTCAGAACCTAATCTCATTGGTTATCCATATACCAAGGCTATGGTTCAGAATACAGATCTCAACCCCGCCTGGTCGGCTACCTTTAATTTTTACGGCAATGATCTGAAGCAAATTAAATTCAACTTCCCCGATTCCCTGATCCGGATTGACGGTGCTGTAACCAAATATCATATTTCCCGCTTACTTAAATGGCTCACCCGCCCCGTTGATGTTATCAATGAAGATGGGGAAGAACCTCCGGGACCCTATCAGCTTCCATATCTTAAAAAAGATCCTATTATGATCCGTATGAAAGATTCTATGAAAATAGATTCCTGGGAAGATTTTATGGCAATCCGCAAATTACACATGCGTAATGTGTATGCTGCGGCATTTATGAAAACATTGCCGGAGCTGAAAAATACACGCTATAGTTTATACGGTACGGAAGGAGGGCCTATAAATTGCTTCAAATGGTCTATCATGAAAAAATGCCAGACGCCGGTGAATGGTATCTACTATTCCACTCCCGATTTTTATCCTCGCTGGCCTAAAAACTGGAAAGACTGGAGCGGCCCCTGGCATGGATGGAGATGGATTGATATAGGAAGAAAGGTGGAAATTAAAGACGGGGACTATCTGTTCAGTCCCTTTGTAGCTGCAGGCTGGTCGAGCAATCCGGAAGATGATATACGTCCCGGTCAATGGCTTGGCTTACTCAAATGTCTTTCCGTTATAGGAGCAGAATACTATTATGTAGGCTATTTCAATCTGGGGGCTCCGTTTACCAACCCCTCTCAATATGTATGGCAGGCTGCTATGCCAGCGTATGCACAAGCAATCACCAGCCGGTTTGAAGATGTATTGCGAAATGGGAATGTGTTGTTTGAAAAAGACGGAACACCCCGTATTACCTGGAGTACGGAAGATCCTCATGTATTAATCGCCGTACGAAAACACAATAAAAAAGATAAATACATTATCTGCGGCACCTATCAACCCTTCTCCAATGATGCAGCCGAAATTCCTGAAAAGAGGAATGTAACCATTCAGCTGGACGGAAAGGAACTATCCTTTGAAATACGCAGACAGGGAAGTGTTTATGTGTATGAGAAAACAACGGATGGGAAAACCCTATTTTATCAGCTCGACAAATGGCATGAAAATGCTCATCCCGATTATTGGTCCGACGATTTCAATTTCGAAGCCGAAGTGGGTGACTCTGATATTTCAAACGCTGAGTTAACTACCGTTCATACAGGTGCCGAAGGCGATTATAAAAACTATACCACTTCCTTAAACATGCTGGAAAATAAGGAATATGAATATCGCTGTGTTATCCGTGACTCTGTTCCTGAAAAACGTTTTCTCTGGATCAGGTATAAAGGAAAAGGAACACTTACGGTGCAATCCATGAAGGCTAAGGGAGAAACTAAACGTGTTGCGCTGCCTGATACTACACAATGGTCGTGGTACAAACTGGAATCCTCCTTTTATCCCGAAGGTGTTAAACTTTGTAATGCAAAGGGAGCCATTGAACTGGACAGGCTGGTAATTAGCAAATTGGGTGTGGAACCTAAATAGCAGGATTTTTACTCTCCCTGTACTAACGTGCAATCTGACATGAATTTTGCACGGATATCTTTTTGCTGTTGTTCGGTAAACATCTTCCCGTATTGAGCAAAAAAATCGTCGAGGATGACAACCCGGTTTGGTTGTTGTTCTGCTATTTCAATCTTGTCTCTGAACTTAAGTGCATAACACTTGATACCATGTGCTGCCGGCCAGGCCGGTTTTTCACTCAAGCCATACCGATACAAACCCAGACAATGTGAAACAGTATCCAGAATCATTTCATCAAAAGCTATGGTTACATAGCTCTTTCCTCCTCTTAGCTTTTCTGCTTCTGCTACCGTAAAACAAGTAGTGTCCATCCTGTTAAGGACAAAGTTAAAAGGCTGAGCCTTCACCGCTTGTGTCTGGTGTGGTTTCTCTGAAAGACAGGAAACACCCGCTAATAGGGTCATTACGATAAAAAATCGGACAAAAACGTGAGCCATAAAAGGATTGATGCTGTTGAATAAAGAAAATCAAGTTATCAAGATACGACAATTTTTATAACAGGAAAAGGTGAAAACCCAATGTTAACTTAATATTAAAGACTCGGAGGTGGTCTAAAGTTGAACGGACGTACTCCAAACACATATGGACCTGCTTAAAACGTAAGCTTATATCCTGCATCAACAATAGGATATTCGGCCAAGATGCTTGGGGTCCTTGCATGAATAGACGGAAACACTTTATGAGTGAAGGGAGACACTGCATGCGTGAACGGGAACACTTTATGAGCACATAAAATGAGTACAAGCATGAATAAATATATTTTATGAGCACATAAAATAGGTGCAAGGATGAATAAATACGTTTTATGAGCACATAAAATGAGTACAAGCATGAATAAATACATTTTATGAGCACATAAAACAGGTATAAGCATGAATAAATACTTTTTATGAGTACATAAAATAGATTCAAGCGTAAATAAATACATTTTATGAGCACATAAAATAGATATAAGAATGAATAAATACGTTTTATGAGCACATAAAATAGATTCAAGCACGAATGCATACCTTTTATGAGCACATAAAATAGGGGCAAGCACATAATGAAACGCTCCTTTTACGCATACAGATAAAATATGTGCAAATGGATTGCGTGTAAGAGTCCATGGGTGATGAAAGTCATTGTTTATAGCACGTATCGTCCTTTCCTTTGCATTACCTATAATACATTTGGCATGAAACACAAGACACGCACGAAATCTCTCCCCGCATGGCTTTTCAATAATGCATTATGGTTGATGGCCCTGGCTGCAATTCTGTTTACCTGTTACGAACAATTCAAAAGGCCCTGACCGGGCCTTTTGTTTATTCCTGATCGACCTTATTACACAGATGCTTAGTTTTTAAGCTCCTTCAGTTTTTCCAGGCTAAGTACGAAAATATCTCCCTTCTTTATTTCTATTAACCCTTCTTCTTTAAAATCGCCCAATGTTCTGATAACCGATTCTGTTGCTGTTCCAACAATTCCTGCTAAATCTTCTCTGGAAATAGGAATGGACGTTTTGCCTGATTTATCCTGTTGGTATTGATGCTGTAACATAACGAGGGATTCGGCAACACGCTTCCTGACCGAGTTATAAGCCAGTTTAATAAGCCTGTCTTCCCTTTCGGAAAGGTTATTGGAAAGAAGCTGGATAAACTTGCGCGACACTTCCCTGCTATTGTAAATAAGGGAAAAGAAATCCTGTTTGGGTATCATGTAAATCTCCGCCTCCTCCAAAGCCTCTGCCGATTCTGTATAGGTTGTATCTTCCAGCAATGGAACATACCCTACAAAATCTCCTTCTTTATAAATTCCGGTAATAAGCTCCTTACCCGCTTCATTGGTTTTGTAGGTCTTTACCTTTCCTTTGCTGATGAGATATAACCCAACCGGATAGTTGCCTTCGGTAAATATGGATTCTTTCTTTTTATGTTTCTTTAAACTCCGTTCGTTCGAAAACGAACTAAGCATATTGGTTTCTTTTGCGTCATTGATGAACCGATCAAAACCTGTATCGGCTTTCTCAATCTCTTTTTTAAACAAATCCGCTTTTCTTAATCTCATCTCCACCACATCCAGCAACTCAACATCATCAAACGGTTTGGTTAAGTAGTCATCAGCACCCAGGGTCATCCCTTTTCTGAAATCAACTCTTTCCACTCTTGCAGTCAGGAAAACAAAAGGGATGCCGGCTGTGTCTTCACTTTTTCCTAAAATATGAAGTACCCCATACCCATCCAGTTCGGGCATATTGATATCGCATAAGATCAGATCGGGATGCACTTTTTTTGCAAGCTCAACCCCAATCTTACCGTTTTCTGCAGTATATACTTTGTATGCCGAAAGCTCCAGGAGTTCTCTGGTATTATCCCTCATAGAGGCATTATCCTCAATCAGCAAGATTGTTTTGTTCATATTCATGCTTTTTTGTTTTTTATACTACAATGGAAACGTTATCTGAAAAACCGATCCCTTACCCAGTTCGCTTTGGAAAGAGATTTTCCCTCCCATGAGCTCCACATACTTCAATACTATATTCAAACCTAAGCCGGTACCTTGAATAGATGCAGCGTTTTCCGCGCGAAAAAAACGTTCAAATAAATGTTTCTGATCTTCCACCGGCATCCCGATCCCGTGGTCAATTACTCGTATCCTAAGTTCTTCACCTATACAATCCGATTTCATACAGATCGGCTTGCCCTCTTCCGAAAATTTAATCGCATTGGAAAGCAGATTAACCAATACGCTTTTTAACAACTGATTGTCCTGTGTAATTTCGGTTACCCCCCGGTGCTCGTATCGTATTTCCTGTCCGGGTTTGGTATGAAACTGCATTTCCTCCCTGATTGCTTCGCAAAATGGAATAATATCAAATTGTACCCGGATGGTTCCCACTTTTCCTTCCTCCAGACGGCTCAGGGAAAGGAAATCATTCAGAATGTCGCGCAGATTATCTACGCTCGACTTAATCCGCTCTATGTGCTTGGCTCTCTTTTCCTCATCTTCCGGTTTATTGTATTTCGCAATCAATGAAACCGATGATAGAATAGTGGCCAGGGGAGTTCTGAATTCATGTGACGCCGTGGATACAAAGCGTGATTTTAACTCGCTCAGTTCCTTCTCGGTTTCCAGCGCTCTTCTCAAATCTTCTTCCGCTTTCTCCAGACTTTGATTTGAATATTCAAGCTCTTTGATGGCTCCCGCCAGCATTTGTGTCCGATCATCCACGCGTTGCTCCAGATCAATATTCAGCTGCTGAAACTTTTTTTCTATCCTCTTTCTTTCCGTAACATCGGTAATCAGACCCATCACTACCATTTCGCCTCCTGAATAAAAATAGTTGAGACTTATTTCAATCGGGAAAACACTTCCATCCTTGCGTCTCCCCGACAAATCAATTCCCTTACCCATCGGACGTTTCTTAGGATGGGCCACATACCCATTCCGTTGGTCTATATGTTGATCCCGGCGTGATTCCGGAATCAGTACTTCTACTTTCTTACCTATCAGCTCGTCATTCTCATATCCAAACATCTCCTGTATCCGGGGATTCATCACCAATAAAGTGCCCCTTTCATCCGACAGAATAAGACCTTCTCCCGCTGATTCAAATAATATTCTGAATATATCCTCACCTTCCAGTTTTCCTATCATCTGCTAATTGATTTTACCGGATCACCCTTTGGATAAGGGTTATTCCTTGTGTTATTAAGATTTGTGTCAAATTTCCGTGATATTTTGCTTTAAACATCTGATTTCCATCACTCCTTTCTGTGATATAAGCCACCGAAAAGCTGACGCAAATCATAAAAGCGAACTCGTTTTACATGGACATTTGTTTAAATAATCTTAGTTATGGAAACAATGCCACAAAAAGTAAGTCTGCAGTTTCTGGGAGCTGCCGGCATGGTTACAGGTTCAAAACATCTGCTCCAAACACCCGAACATACTGTTCTTGTTGACTGCGGATTATTTCAGGGACTGAAAAATCTTCGTCAGTTAAACAGGGAGCCGCTTGGTATCGATGCCTCTTCTATTAATTCACTTATTATCACGCATGCCCATCTGGATCATACCGGATATATTCCGGTATTGGTAAAGAATGGATTCCGGGGCAAAATATACCTTACTCCTCCTACCCTGTCATTAACCAAAATCATCTTACTAGATAGCGCCAAGCTGCAGGAAGAGGATGCCGATCATGCCAACAAAATGGGATATAGCCGTCATAAGCCTGCTTTACCATTATATACTCAGGATGATGTAAAGAAAACATTCGACCTGATGCAATCCTGTCCCCATGAGGAGTGGATTGACTTATCGGCACACATTCGTTTCAGGTTCAGAAAAAACGGGCATATCCTCGGTTCGGCCTTTGTAGAAATGGATTGTTATGAAAAAAGAATTGTTTTTTCGGGCGATCTGGGAAGACAAAAATCGTATTCCCTTGCTCCTCCTCTTACACCGGAAAAAGCAGATGTCTTGATTATTGAGTCCACATATGGAGATCGTCTACATCCTGCGGTTTCTGCCGAAAAAGAGTTTTCTGAGATTGTACATCAGGTGATCCAGAAAAAAGGTTGTCTGCTAATTCCAAGTTTTGCAGTAGGGCGTGCACAGGATATGATGCTTCTTATTAACGGAATGAAGAAAAAAAATATGATTCCTGACATCCCCGTTTATCTCGATACCCCCATGGGTATTGAAGCTACGGAGGTATATGAAAACAGCCCGGGCTGGCATAAACTCACCTCCCTCCAGTGCAAACAGATAGACAATGATATTATCCATGTAAAGCATTTGAAAGATACATTTAAGGTGATTGCCAAACCCGGCCCTAAGATTGTTATCGCCGCAAGTGGTATGCTTACCGGGGGCCGTGTATTGCATTACTTACACAGTTATCTGGGTCATCATCAGAACACTGTTTTATTAGTGGGCTATCAGGCTGCCGGAACAAGAGGCAAGGCATTGAAATCAGGTGTTCATGAAATAAAATTATTTGGCGCTTACCATAAGGTAAAAGCTGAAGTAAAAGAGATTCTTTCGTTGTCAGCACATGCCGACCAGGCCGAATTGATTGCATGGATCAGTTCGATTCATAACAAACCTGAACGCATCTTTATAGTCCATGGCGAAGCGGAAGCCTCTTCTGCTCTCGAATTGAAAATTCATGATGTTTTGGGATGGAATGCCGTTACTCCTATTATAAATGAAAAATTTGAACTTATAAATCTGACTCCAAAGCTTCTTGAAGCTGGACATAAATTAGTACCTTCTCCTTCCGAATCTAAATGAACATAGATCTAAAAACCATGTCTGAAACACACAACACCGAAAAAATTCTGCTCGCACTCGTTGCCGGAGCACTGGCCGGCCTGGCTATAGGTATACTTATTGCCCCTGCCAAAGGATCCGAAACAAGAGAAAAAATAACCGATCTGGCCGAAGGCCTTGTTGACAAACTAAAAAACGGAGTAAAGGGCGCCGCTGATTCTGACGCTAAAAGCTAATTCTTATGGAAACCGAAAAATCACCTTTTGAAAATGTTGCCGAAAAAGCAACGGAATATCTCAAAACCAATCTGGAGCTGGGCGAATTAAAAGCCATGGAATATGGCTCCAATGCCTTTGCTGCTGTCATGGGCAAAATGATTCTGCTGCTCTTTGGCTTTTGTTGTCTCATATTCGGCAGTCTGGCACTTGCGGTATTTATATCTTCTGCAACAGGCCATGCCTGGCTGGGTTATTTAAGTGTTTCAGGGCTTTATCTGCTCCTCTTGTTTGTTTTTTATGCAAACCGTGAAAAATGGCTTCATAGCTCCCTGGCCAATGCCTTCATTGCTCAGTTTACAAAAAGTAACGATAAGCATCCGGCCAATCTGCCCGATTTGCAACACATCATTACCGAATCTCAGGCCAGGAAGGTTTCTCAGGAAGCTGCATTGAAAGAATCTGTAAGCAACCTTGCTGATAGCTTAAAGCCGGAACACATTCTCCTGGCAATGGCCAGCAAAATCCTGAACAGATATATGGACAGGAAAGAGGAGAAAGAAGAAAAAGAGGAAAAAAAGAAATCGTCTATAACAGAACCCCTCCTTCAATTTGCCTCTCAGTTTACCAGCGAAGCAGTTTCCAAAGGCATTGATATGTTAAGAAAGAAATTCTTTTCCTGACAAGGATCCTTTTACTAAATCGTTTTGCTGAACTTAACAGCACTTTGTTCTTTAGCCTTGAGTCTGGCATCAAAGGCCATACAGATATTACGGATAAAGGGAAGCCCCGCTGAAGATACACGCAGACCGGTTTCCTGAATGATTACCAGACCGTCCTTTTCCAGATCGGCCAATGCTTCAACAGCCTGTTGTATATAAGGACATTGCATCTCCTTCTCCTTCCAGGATGTTTCCATGTAACACATGATATTCAGAATATGTCTTCTTAGAATTTGGTCTTCGCCAGTAAGCAGATGTCCCCTGAAAAACGGAATCCTTCCCTCTTTGATTCTCTTATAATAATCTTCCACCTTCTTTTCATTCTGAACAAATGCCGTCCAGGTATCGCTGATGGAAGAAGCTCCCAGCCCAATCAGCAAGCTGGTGGAGAAAGGGGTATAACCCATAAAATTCCGGTGCAGACGTTTGGATATGGTAGATAGATAGAGCTCGTCTGTTTCCAGCGCAAAATGATCCATCCCTATATCCTTGTACCCTGTTTTTTCCAACAGGGCCCTTCCTGTTTTATAGAGTTCCAGCTTCTCCTCGTCTTTGGGTAAATCAGCTTCTGTAAATTTTCGCTGCCCGGGCTTTATCCAGGGCACATGCGCATAACTGTAAAAGGCAATACGATCAGGTCTCAGTTCAATTACTTTCTCCATCGTATTTACGATGCTTTCTTTTGTTTGCAGAGGGAGTCCATATATCAGGTCGAAATTAACCGAATCAAATCCTGCCTTTCGGGATTCTTCCGTTAAGGTTTGCACCGCTTCAAAAGGCTGAATCCTATTTACAATTTGCTGCACTTCCGGATTAAGATCCTGCACCCCAATACTGATGCGTTTGAATCCTAACTCATACAAAACCGTTAAATGCTCTACCGTTGTATTATTAGGGTGTGCTTCAAAACTGAACGCGGCATCTTCACATACCAAAGCATTGGAGGTAATACCAGTAATCAGTTTGCGCAGATTTTCTGCTTTGAAAAAGGTGGGGGTTCCTCCTCCCAGGTGAAGCTCTCTGATCCGGGGAGCGGTTTCAAATACATCTAAATACAATCTCCACTCCTTAAGCAATGCGTTGATATAAATTTCTTCTACGGCATGGTTTACAGTGATCCTGGTATTGCATCCGCAATAGGTACACAAGCTTTCACAAAACGGCAGATGGATATAGATGCTTATCCCTTCGTTTGAATTTGTTTTTTGAAACGTTTCCTTTGCATGCATCTCCCATTCATGGGCAGATGGAGTAGTTTCCCAAAAAGGAACGGTAGGATAACTGGTGTAGCGGGGACCCGGGACATTATACTTATTATACAGAGCGGATGGAATCATTTCTGTTCTTTTCAAGGTTATACAGTTACAGTGCTCCGGGGAATTCATTTTCCTCCGCAAGCCATTCGGCATAAGAGCTGGGTGTTTCGCGAAGGAGCAGACGGACGAGCTTCACTTTTTCAGGCAGACAATGCAGCAAACGTTCTGCGAAATCGAGCAACAGGTTTTCGCATGTAGGTTGATAGGGCACCATCACCAATTTCCCTACGGGCAAAGAACCCTGTTCTATAACGGCTACCGTATCCTCCATTTTCAAAACAAGGGCATGATCAAGCCTGCTTATAATTTCATGGTTTACCAGGTGCTTCAGTTCTGAAAAATCCCACACCATTCCTTGCTTAGGATTTCCTTCTTCCGCAACAGGTGTGCCCATAACCGTAACCGCAAGTGAATAGGAATGTCCGTGTATATTCTTACAAGGGCCATCATGATTTCTTAAAGCATGTGCCATTTCGAATGTAAACTCTTTTGTAATCCGTATCCGTTTCATTCTTTCTCAATTAGCGAAGGAGTATCTTTTCTTATTTGTGTCATACCTCCTCTGATATTTTTTACGTCACTGAACCCATGTGCTTTAAGAATGGAAGCCGCAATCATAGACCGGTAGCCACCTGCACAGTAAACAAGATACTTTTCTTTGCGGGCAAAACCGGTCAGTGCCTTTTCCAACTCGTTTAATGGTATGTTAATAGCATGCTTAATCCGGCCTGACGAAACTTCATCGGTCTTTCTCACATCCAGGATTATATATCCCTGTTCTAAATACTTATCTATCTGTGACGATGCGATTGTTTGTATATGATCAACGGGATATTGCATATTGATCCAGCCAATGATATCCTCTCTCAAAAATCCTTTCACATGATCAAACCCAATTCTTGCCAACCGGGTTACAGCTTCCTCTTCCTGATGATCACGTACCACCAGGATCAATTCCTTTTCTGCCGGGATCAGGTTTCCTGCCCATACAGCAAAGTCACCTTCCAGACCAATGTTTATAGAACCTTTGATAAATCCGATTCCGAAATCGGTGGAGTTACGTACATCCAGAATAACAGCTCCGTTTTTTGTTTCTGATTTAAACTCCTCATGAGTCAGCTCTTTTGTACCTCTTTTCAGCAATGTATCCAGGCTTTCATACCCGTTTCTGTTTGCGCTGGCGTCATGAGCAAAGTAAGCCGGAGGCGTTGGAAGCCCTTCCGTGATTTTTGCTATAAATTCATCTTTGTCCATTTTCTGCAAAGCATAATTACTAAGTTTCTGTTCCCATATAGTGGACCAGGTTTCCGCTCCGAGGTTTTTACCGCATGCCGATCCGGATCCATGTCCGGGATAAACAATTACATCGTCGGGCAGTACCTTGATATGCTTATTTAATGAATCATATAAACGGCCGGCAAGTTCTTTCTTATCCAGATTTCCGCTTCCCAGATCGGGTCTCCCCACTTCTCCCACAAACAAAGTATCACCGGTAAAAACAGCGTATGGTTTTTCGTTCTCATCAATTGCCAGAAAACAGGATGATTCAATGGTATGCCCGGGAGTATGCATGAGTTCAATCTTAATGTCTCCTAATGAGATCCGGTCTCCATCTCTGGCAACCATTGCTTTGTAAGTAGGCTTGGCTTGGGGTCCGAATACGATCACCGCTCCGGTTTTTCTTGCCAGATCGAGGTGACCGGAAATAAAATCCGCATGAAAATGCGTTTCCAGAACATATTGAATGGTTGCCTTCCTTTCCTTTGCAAGCTGCAGATATACGTCCACATCCCGTATGGGATCGATTACTGCCGCACACCCTTTGGATTCGATATAGTAAGAAGCCTGCGCGAGACAGGAGGTGTAAATTTGCTTTATGTACATAGTAGCATCTATTTAATTGGTATTTGAATTGACCGGCCTATTGAGTGCTCCGGACCATACACACCGCTTAATTTCGAGTCAGGGGATTAGCCGGTAAGAGGCAAAACTAGCTAATCAGGGCCCTGTGTCTCATGACATTTATCAGCGCAACGAATGACTTTTTTGTATCCGTCGGACTTATCTCAATCGCCGGAATTAAATGTTTCCTTATATCTATGCCTTAACAGCGTGAACTGAAACAGCCTCGCTTAAAGCCAACAGGGGAATCCTGGTATGCATGGCCAGAGGCTTTGCATATGTTTCAAAAAACAAACGATTGATAAAGCTGTGCTTATGAACAACAATAGCCATCCAATCAGCAGGATGTGCATTCAGAAATTTGTTTATCCCCTTTTCCACATCTATAGCCGACTCGAAACAATAGGTATGTGGTATTCCGTTAAGCTGTTTTTCCAATTCACTGTTTTTATCCTGAAGCGCCTCTTGCTCTTTCTCTTCCGACACATTCAATATCTTAACCGTTGATTCAAACTGCCGGCTTAAACTTGACAATGGAGCAAAGACCCTTGCTTTTGTTGTTTTCTGAAAGTCGCAGGCCAATGCAATAACCCGGGGTATGGAAAATGTGACATGCTCAGGAATAACCAACACAGGAACTACACTTTTGGTGAGTACTGCCGTGGTGGTGCTTCCCATCCATTCGCTAAGCCTGTTTCCGCTGCCTCTGGAGCCCATTACAATCAGATCATATTCATTGCCTGCTGTAGCATCCAATATTTCATCATCCGCAAAACCTGCAATGATCATTTGTTTGGCTTTTACCTGATATTTACTTTCAATTTCCTCAGCCAGATCCTTAAGCATCTTCCTGTTCTCCTTTTCGAGTGTATCAAAATCAATGGGATAGGGCGCTTCGGAAATCGGGATGGGCATATGAAATACGAACAACAACGTAAGCTGCGCGTTCAGGTGCTGTGCCAGAGCGCCGGCATAAAGAGCTGCATGGGCAGCTTCTTTGGAAAAATCGACGGGAGCAAGGATATTTTTCATGTTTTGATGTATTGTGTTAATGACATTATCATTCAACACAAAGCTAGGGCAGCCACAGGGCGGGGGAAATGATATACCGCAGGAAGGATACTGATAATCATCAATAATGGAGGAAATTAACCGGAAATCAAGGGTGACAGAGCATATGCTGCTTTTCCTGAATAGTAGAAAACCGGGGACTGAGGTAAGGTATTCCCAGATTCATACCCCTTAAAATCAAAAACAAAGCCATAATAATCACAAGAAAAGGAAGCACTCTTTGGAGTTTATTGCGGAAACCGACACTTATTTTGTTTCCCGTTAAGGATATAATGGCCATAGCAGGTATTGTTCCAAGTCCGAACAAGGTCATGAACAGCGCACCCTGCATACTTCCGCCTACCAATACAGCCCCTGCAATGCCTGCATACACAAATCCGCACGGTAATAAACCATTCAGGAGTCCGATCAGAAAAAGAGCCGGCAGGCCCTTTCGCCCGAATAATTTGCCTACCTGGTATTTCTTTGCTCCTAAAAAAGAGAACAAACCCGAGGTAATACGAAAACGCGAAGTCAAATGCTCCGGAAGAACTACCGAAATCAAAATAACCGCACCCAGTGCAATGCTTAAAATTTGCTGATAACCCGCCAAAATAAAAGAAGCACCGATTATCCCGAATAAACTACCAAGTAAGGAATAGGTAACCACCCGTCCTCCGTTATAAGCAAGTATTCCGCCTACCTGTGTTCCTAAGGAACTCCTGTTAAGAGGCAGGGCAAGGGCAATTGGTCCGCACATAGCAACGCAATGAAAACTGCCAATAAATCCCAGCACCAATGCTCCTAACAGAATGGTCATGTCAGTTTATTTGAATCGGTTCTTCAAAATAGTATTTTGCTCCATCCACCTCCAGATCACACTCCAGTTTATAGAGGCCCTTAAGAGGATTTTTTAATACCAGAGACTGAACACCACCTGTATCAGATGCAATAAATTTCTGATCTTTTTCCGAGTCGGATGGACGATAAAGAAGAAATTCTCCTTTAACTTTTTTGCCGCTAAACGACGACGGGTAATGAAACACAATGGTATTGTGCGTTGTTTCTGTGGAGAAACCAACCGGCAACATTGCCGTGTTTTTTATACCATCAATGGTTCCCTGATACTTTACTTCTTTTTCATAATAATCGGTTGCCACCAGATCCGATTTCTGACTCGTAGTCTTCCATGCCAGCAAAATGATCATGATTACAAAACCGCTGTAAACAATTGCAATACGTGTTCCCCAGTTCATAGCTGTTGTTTTAATATTGTTTAATTACTAATACACGATAGGCCCGAGAAAATTGGCTGAGACCGATTGTATTTTCCTCGACCCTGAATAAACTCCAATGGTCATGGGTGTTTTCCTGTTTTTAATTGTTGATTTATCGACGGTGATGAAGAAGGAGCCTTGCTCAAAATTTTCATGGGCAATCATCAGGCTTTTTCCGATTACTTTTATTTCGCCGGTTTCCGATTCCAGTCTTAATTCAACCGGCAGATCCTCATGGGTTTTATTCAGTAACTGTATCGTATATAAGTTGCTTATTTTATTTCCGGGCTGTTCCTGATACAAGGTACCTCTGGCTCTGTTAATTGTAATGTCCAGATCGCTCCTGCCCATCAGCAAAAACACTTCCACCCCTATCAGAAGGGTGAGCACAATAGAATAGGCAATCATTCTGCCGGTTATTTTTAACTTCTGCTTGTTTGCAATTCCGTTTTCAGAAGCATAGCGGATCAAGCCTTTGGGCAAATTCACTTTCTCCATCATAAAATCGCAGGCATCAATACAAGCGGTACAATTCACACATTCCAGCTGCGTGCCATTGCGAATATCAATTCCGGTAGGACATACTTTAACACATTGGTTGCAATCAATACAATCCCCGATCTCTCTTTTTTCATTCTTTTTAATATGGCCCCTTTTCTCTCCTCTTAAATAGTCATATGCCACCACAATGGAGTTTCTATCCAGCAACACACCCTGTAATCGACCATAAGGACACACAACCAGACATACCTGCTCGCGAAAACGGATATATACTCCATAAAACACTCCGGTAAAAATAAGCAGGGAAATGAACCCGCCCAGATGAGCGCCAAAAGGCTCCGACATGATTTTAAATAACTCATCAACGCCAATAATATACGACAGGAGTGTATTTGCAATAAGAAAAGAAACAAGGAAGAAAAGGATGTTTTTAGCAGCTTTTTTCAGAATCTTCTTTTCAGTCAATGGCCCATTATTCAGAGCCTTTTGCTCATTCGCATCACCTTCTATCCAATACTCAATGCGACGGAACACCATCTCCATAAATATGGTCTGTGGGCAGGCCCATCCGCAAAACACACGACCGAAAACAACGGTAAAAAGAGCAATGAAAAGAACAAAAATAATCATGCCCAATCCAAACAGGAAAAAATCCTGAGGCCAGAATATGGTCCCGAAAACAATGAACTTACCCTCCAGAATGTTGAGCAGAAACAAGGGTTCCCGATTTACTTTTATAAATGGCAGACCGAAGAAAACAGTAAGAAAAAATGCAGTGGCTATTTTGCGGTAATTGAATAGCTTTCCCTTAGGCTTCTGAGCATATATCCAGCGCCTTTTCCCATTTTCGTCGATGGTACCTACATGATCCCGAAAGGATTCTTCTTGTGCCATTTCTGTGGCAAGCCTTTGCTTGCTTTCTTTTAACAATCATTAACCGGTCGTTTCTTATTTGCCGTGGGTTGAGTCCGCTTTCGAAGGAGTTGTTCCTGCAGCACTTTCGTCCACATACAATGTTCCTTGCATCTCTTTCGGATTAGCAGGTTTTGTTCCTCTCAACGATTTGATATAAGAAGCAACCTGAGCAATCTGAGCAGGTGAAAGATTTTCTTTCCATGCAATCATTCCTTTTTCGGGGTACCCGTATTTAATGGTTTTAAATACATCTTTGATAGATCCTCCATGCAGCCAGTAATCATCTGTCAGATTAGGGCCTACAACACCACCTCCTTCAGGGCCATGGCAGGCAACACAGTTGGTCTCGAATATTTGTTTCCCTTCAGCCAGACTTGCGGCATCTGTTAACAATGTTACATTTGCCTCATCCACCAGATTCGTAGATGTTTTTCTATATTCCGCCGCCGCTACTTCTGCTTGCTTCAATTCATTGTTATATTCTTCAATTTGAAGACTTCCTGTCTTTGTTATGTGATAATGCGTCAGATAAACAATGGCAAATACAATTGTCAGATAAAATCCATACTTCCACCAGGGAGGTAAATTATTATCCAGTTCACGAATACCGTCATAGTTATGATCCAGCATAATATCCGCTTCCTGTTCCAATGATACAGAGGCATTAACCCGCTCCAGTAAAGATGGCTGGACAATTTTCTTTTGAGCAAACATAAGATCTTTCCGCTCCTCAACGCCAAGCAGATTACGGATAATGACTATAATAAAGGCAAGAATTACTAATTCAAAGCCAATAGCCGAAACCATAAACCAGAACGCCACAGGGGCCATACCTCCATAACCGGACACTGTGCTTGCAACTTTCGCTGTTTCCTCCGCATGTGCCGAAAGAGGCACTAATGCCAAAAGCAGCAACACCACAGCTGCACCTTTTCCATTTCCCGTTGATTCCTTTTGTTTGATCCCCGCAGCTACATTCTTCAGTACATCGGCCAGCACCATGATAATAACCAGTAGTAAGATGACCATGGCCAACATGGCATCAAACAGTCCATTTGACAATATGCTGTCGTTCGATCCTGATTGCCCTTGTGTCTGTGCAGAGAGGGCCGCAACGGAAAAGAATGTCAGCGCTATCGTTAAAATCCGATTTCTTGTGTTGCTTTTTGCAAACCCTGGAGCCTGTTTCATAATTACATTTTTATATTCCTGTCATTTAATTTATCCGGCTGTAATGGCAACCGCTCCATTTTTTCCATACGATCTTTGTCCGCCCTGATGGCCCAAACCGTTACCACAACAAAGAAAACAAAGAACATCAGCAGAGAGATTAGCGGGAAAACCCCGACTCCTGCAATACCTTCCAGATAGTGAATGAATTTCATAATATTATTTTTCGGTGAAATTATGTTTGGCTTTAATGTCCATTCCCAGTCGTTGCAAATACGCAATCAATGCAACAATTTCTTTATTCGGCGGAGTTTGAATCTTGTCATTTTTCAGATTTGCAGCAATATCCGTTTCCTGTTTTATGAGATCCGTATTTGCTTGCTTTTCATATCCTTTTGGATAAGGAACTCCCAGTGTTATCATCGCTCTGATTTTAGCAGCGGTAGATGCGGTATCCAGATTGTTCTCCAATAGCCATGGATAATTAGGCATACTGGAATGTTCTGACATGGAGGTTGGTTCCAACATATGATTATAATGCCAGGAGTTTGGATACTTCCCTCCAATACGTGCCAGATCAGGACCGGTTCGTTTGGATCCCCACTGAAACGGATGGTCATATACGAATTCGCCTGCCTTGGAATATTCTCCATAACGCGCTGTCTCATGACGCAACGGTCTTACCATTTGGGAGTGACAGTTATAACAACCTTCCCGGAGATAAATATCGCGACCTTGCAACTCCAGCGGAGTGTATGGCTTTACACTGGATATGGTAGGAACGTTGGACTGGATGAGGAATGTCGGAATAAGCTCAATCAACCCACCGATTACAACAGCGATTAATGCAAGCACTAAAAGCTGTATAGGGCGACGTTCAATCCACCTGTGCCAGTGTTCGCCTGTATGTGTTTTGTAAATTTTCTCAAGCGGAGCGGCCTCTGCTTCTTCATTGGCGAGGAACGATCCTGCCTTTACTGTCTTTATCAGGTTATACGTCATCATGATGGCCCCGATAAGATATAGAGCTCCTCCAATGGAACGTAACATTTGCAACGGACGGATATGTTCCACCGTATTCAAAAACTGATACTGTAATTGCCCTTCCTCCGTGAACTTGCTCCACATTCTGCTTTGTTCAAATCCGGCCCAATACATAGGGAGTACATAGAAAACGATACCCAGTGTTCCGATCCAGAAGTGCCAGTTGGCAAGTTTCTTTGAATACAACTCTATCTGGAACATTTTGGGGATAATCCAATACAGGATGCCAAATGTGAGGAATCCATTCCATCCCAGTGCTCCAACGTGTACGTGTGCGATTGTCCAATCGGTAAAATGGCTCCACATGTTTACACTTTTCAATGACAGCATAGGTCCTTCGAAAGTGGCCATACCGTAACATGTCACCGCTACCACCATAAACTTCAATACCACATCCTCCCGTACTTTATCCCATGCTCCTCTTAACGTAAGAAGACCATTGATCATTCCTCCCCATGAAGGAGCTATCAGCATAACGGAAAAGGCTACACCCAGTGATTGTGCCCAATCGGGTAAGGCGGTATAAAGAAGGTGATGGGGGCCGGCCCAGATATAAAGAAAGATCAGTGCCCAAAAGTGAATGATGGAAAGCCGGTACGAATACACCGGACGATTGGCCGCTTTGGGGATAAAATAATACATGAGACCGAGGTAAGGGGTGGTAAGAAAAAATGCCACCGCATTATGTCCATACCACCACTGTACCAGAGCATCCTGAACACCTGCATACCAGCTATAGCTTTTCATAAATGACACCGGAACTTCCATGCTGTTAACAATGTGCAGCATGGCAACTGTAATGAGTGTAGCAATATAGAACCAGATAGCTACATATAAATGGCGCTCTCTGCGCTTGATAATGGTTCCGAACATGTTCCATCCGAAAACAACCCATATAAGTGTGATGGCTATATCAATGGGCCACTCCAGCTCCGCATATTCTTTTCCGGTGGTAAAACCCATTGGCAATGAAATGGCAGCCGAAACAATAATGAGCTGCCAGCCCCAAAAATGGATAAGGCTTAGCTTGTCACTGAACATCCGTGCTTTGCACAAACGCTGAAGAGAGTAGTATACTCCCATAAAAATTCCATTTCCTACAAATGCAAAAATTACCGCATTGGTGTGCAATGGTCTGATCCGACCAAAGGTTGTAAACGGAATACCCAGATTGAGGGATGGGAACACCAGCTCGAGTGCTATCCAGAGTCCCACCAGCATACCCACCAGCCCCCAAACCATTGTTGCGTAGGCAAACATTTTGACAATCTTGTTGTCGTATGAAAATTTCTCGACTTCCATAATTCTGATTCTTTTTTTTAGTTACTTTTTTTACCGGTATTCTTCTCTGTTAATTTCGACTGTACATTATTTATAATTGGCTTTGTATCATCAAACAACATTCGAACGGAAGGAGTGTATTCATCATCATACTGACCACTTTTTACCGACCAGATAAATGCCACCAGAAATCCGATAGCAATGCTTAAGCTAGCTCCAAGAAGTATGAACAGGGCACTCATAAGCAGTTGGTTTATTTGTTTCAAAAGTAGGAGGCCTGCCAAACAATCTTAATGACCATCGTCAAGGCCCAGGGTGACCTTCGTCAGTTTTCACCATCCGGCATTAGCCCAACTTCAAACCCATATAACGGGCACAAAGCCTGCTAAATCCGGAAGTAAATAGTAAGATGGATACGGAGCTTATTGGCATAAGCAGAGCCGCAATGAGGGGCGATAAGTTGCCCTGTATGGCAAACCCCAGTCCAATGATATTGTAGAGTACGGAAATAATAAAACTGGCAATAATGATGCGTTTACCACATTTAGCATAAGCCAGAAAAATCGGTAGTTTATTAAGATGCCCGGCGGTAAGAATGCAATCACAAGCCGGGGAAAAATTATTAGTATCCTCCGACAAGGCTATACCTGCATTACTCTGCATTAGTGCACCCGAATCATTCAATCCATCTCCCACCATGACTACCCTTCTTCCTTCCTTCTGACGATCGGATATATATTGCAACTTTTCCTGTGGGCTTTGATCAAAATACAGCTGACTATCACTACCAAAAATTTGCGACAGATACGGTTTCTCCGAATCATTATCACCGCTAAGCAAGGCGAGTTTGTGTGTTTTTAGCAGATCTTTGATAAGCTTTTTCATTCCGGGGCGGTAGGTGTTTTTAAACAGAAAGCAACCCTGTATTTGCCTATCAATAGCCACATACACCCTGCTTAAATTCGCATCACTGTCTTTCTCAATGTCCAGAAAAGCCGCAGACCCTATTTTTATTTTTGTGCTCCGGATATAACCTTCCGCACCCCGGCCTATCGTTTCTTTATAGTGCTCTACTTTCAGCGCTTTGCTATCGGGCAGATAAGACACCAACAACCGGCTTAAGAAATGATTACTCTGCCGGGCTAATGAACGGATCAATTGCTTTTCCGTAAGGCCAAGCTCTTTTCCTTCATAGGTGATCTGAGAAGATCCATTTTGAGAAATGGTCCCTGTTTTATCAAAAACAACCATATCCGCTCCTGCAAGGGTTTCAATGGCAGAAGCATTCTTAAGATAAAAACCATTCCGTCCCAGCATCCTCATAATATGTCCGTTGGTAAAGGTGGCAGACAACAGCAAAGCACAGGGACAAGCCACAATAAGAATAGCGGTAACCGAAGGCCATATTTTATGCGGATCCTGGATGCTCCAATAAATAGCCGCTCCTATTGCAAGGCCCAGCAATAAGACGGTGAAATAACGGGCAAGCTTATGAATGAAGCTGGGATCCTCTTTTTTCCGATCCTTAAATACACTATTGTTCCAAAGCTGTGTAAGATAGCTTTGCGACACATCCTTTATAACCTCCAGCTCTATTTCACCACCCCTCTGCTTCCCTCCTGCATACAGTATTTCGCCTATGCCTTTATCAACAGGTGCTGATTCTCCAGTAACAAAACTATAATCAATCGCTGCCTTTCCATGAAAAAGAATTCCATCCACCGGGATTAATTCATTACTGCGAATCAGAATCCGATCGCCGGGCTTGATTTCCGAAACCGGTACATAAATCTCCTTCCCTTCCTGTTTCTGGCAAACAGAGATCGGGAAATAAGATTTAAAATCACGCTCAAAGGATAAGGTCTGATAGGTATAGTCCTGAAATACACGTCCTGTTAACATCAGAAACACAATTCCTGCCATCGAATCCAGGTATCCGGTTCCTGTCCCGCTTGTTATTTCATAAACACTCCGAAAAAAGGTAATAAAAATAGCCAGCACAATAGGTGCATCTATATTCAGAAAACGTTGTTTAAGCCCCTGCCATGCAGATTGATAAAATTCAGTTGCAGAATAGAAGAAAACGGGTAACGAAAGACCCAGATTGAGCCAGGAGAATAAATGCTTCATGGTCAGATCTGCAATGGCTCCTCCGGAAAAATATTCTGGCAGACTCAACATCATTATATTACCGAAACAAAAACCGGCAACACCCAGTCTGATCAATCGCTTCCTATCCACCTTACGTACTTCTTTTTCATTCAGATCGTTCAGGCTGATATGGGGCTCGTATCCAATACTGGTTAGCAATTCGGCCACTTTCCTCAGACTCATAGAGTTCTCTGAATACAAGACATCGATTGTCTTCCGGGGGAAATCAACCCGACTTGAAATAATACCCGGATTGAGTTTATGAAGATATTCCAGCAGCCAGATACACGAGCTGCAATGAATCTGCGGCAGGTAAAAACTTACCTTGCTTTGTTTGCCATCGGTAAAAAGCAAAAGGCGTTGCTTCACTTTCTCATCATCCAGAAATGTGAACTTATCCGGCCTGACCTTTAGTCGTTGATTAGTGCCCGGCGATTCATTAAGGCTGTAATATGTACAGAGCCCATTTCTATTTAACAGGTTATAAACCAGGTGGCATCCTTCGCAACAAAAATAGTTCTCTTCTTCCCGTATGGATGAATCGGGGCAATCCTCTCCACAGTGAAAACAAACATGTTTGGTTTCTACAGGAGTATGTTCTTTTAATTCCATAACCTCTTCTCCGCTTTTGACTATTTCATATTATTATCCTTCGCTCGCTTTGCCTTTTTTTCTTGTCTTTTTATGCCTTTGCGTAGCAACGCATTCTGTTTCAATGCCACCATACTGGAATCAAAATTGGCCGCTCCCCTTTTAAAGTCAAATATGGCCTGGTCAATGCGATGAGCAAGGCTGGTATCTTGCACCAGTTCAGCGACACTTCCCTGTCCATGCAAAATTTTATCCGACACCGTATTCAATTCATTGCTGATATGAGCAGCCTGCTTGCCTACAATACCAATATCGGCTGCAGCCCGGTGCAGATTACCCGATAAGGCCGTGTCTTTAATAAGTGATCCCAAACTTCCTTTCCCGTTGTTTACATTATCAACCATCAAATCCAGGCCCTCTGTAATTCTAACCGCATTTTTTCCCGATTGACGGACATTCACCAACGCTTGTTTTACATTATCAGCTACAGCCGTATCCAGAAGCAAACTCCATAAGGTATTTTTCTTGCTAAACCGGTTCATCACAATCTTGGCATCGTCTGTCATGAGCTCCAGGTTTTCATTTGTTTTGTTGAGCGTCCTCATGGCATTATCCAGCTCCACAAGTGGCAATGTGATAACAACTCCGCCTTCCCCGATCTGTTTTCCTCCGGCTGCACCCGGAGCGATGTTAACAATTTTGTTTCCCATAAGTCCATCAGTTCCTATGGAAGCAATCGAGGTGGACGTGATATGCACTGCCGCTTCATGCTCCACTGAAAATGTCGCTCTTATTGCCGTATCCGAAATAATTTCCACTTTCGAAACTGTTCCAATGTCAATTCCGCCGAAACGTACGTTATTGCCCTGCATAAGGCCATTTACGTTTCTGAATATGGCGCTGACATTCATCGTTGAGCCAAATATCCGGTGCTTTCCGCCAATTTTATAAAGGCCGATGATAAATAACAACGTTGTTATTATCACAAAAATACCGGTCCGTAACCGGCTGTTGGTTGAGCTGTTCATGGCTAGTCGAAAAATTGTTTAACATATTTATCCTGGCTTTTCTTAAGATCCTCATAGGTACCTTCTGCATAACACTTGCCATCTATGAGTACCACTACCCTGTTTGCCGTCATACGCACGCAATTCATATCATGCGAAATAATTATCGAAGATGTTTTGTATTTCTCCTGAACATCCAGCATGAGGTGATTGATTTCTCTGGCTGTGACAGGATCAAGTCCGGTGGTAGGTTCGTCATAAAGCATAACTTCCGGATTTAGGATAAGCGTGCGTGCAATTCCAATCCGCTTTCTCATGCCACCCGAAAGTTCTGCAGGCGACATTTCCTGCGTTCCATTCAATCCTACACTCTCCAATGCTTCCTTTACCATTTGGTTCACATCGTACTTCACATTTTTTTTCCTGTGTCGGCGTAAAGGAAACTCCAGATTTTCTCCCACAGTCATGGAATCATATAATGCACTGCTCTGGAACAGAAATCCTATTTTAGCTCTCATAATATCCAGTTCCCCGTGTTTCAGGTTTTGCATATTTATTCCCAGGACATTGATTTCACCGGCATCGGCATCCACCAAACGCACAATACATTTGATCAGTACCGATTTACCCTCACCGGATCTTCCAAGTACCACCACATTTTCCCCTTTATTAACTGTCAGATTAAATCCTTTCAATACCTCCTTCTTTCCGAAAGATTTTTCCAGATTCTTAATAACAACAATTGGGGAACCATTCGTTTCCATGATACTATTTATGTCAGTTGAAGTATGTCCGCTATTTGAGCCGCCAGCAAATCGACAATAAAAACAACAAAAGAAGCAATCACAACTGCAGCATTTGCTGATCTTCCTACTCCCTCTGTTCCATTTTTAGTGGTATATCCTTTGTATGTCCCAACCACTCCGATTACAAACCCGAAAAAAATTGATTTTATAATGGAAGGGAACACATCTCCGAACTCCAGCTTGTTAAATACTTGTGTCCAGAACAGATTCATACTGGTGACTCCTCTGATATTAACCCCCAGGTATCCTCCGTAAAGGGCCACTACATCACCGAATATGACCAGCAGGGGCAACATGAGGGTAGTAGAAATAATCCGGGTAGCCACGAGATATTTAAATGGGTTGGTTCCTGATACCTCCATAGCATCAATTTGTTCGGTTACTTTCATAGATCCAATCTCTGCTCCAATACTTGATCCCACTTTACCGGCACAAATAAGTGCTGTAATAACCGGGGTTATTTCCCTTACAAGCGATTCTGAAACAATAGAAGGCAACCAGGATTCTGCACCAAAAGCTTCCAGAGCCGGATGAGACTGGATGGTTATAACCAATCCCATAATAAATGCTGTAAACGATACTAAAGGAATAGAACGATAACCTATTTCATAGGACTGTCTAAGCAACTCGCCATATTCATAGGGTGGTTTAAATCCTTCTCGGATAAATCTCCAGGCAAATGCAGAGAGCTCCCCTGCTTCTACCAGGAAGCTTTTTACAGGACGCAGAAATGCATTATTGGTATCCATATTTTAAATGCTAAATATTATGATGATAAATGTAGGCAGGTGAACTTGGCCTGTTTATGAGGATGGTCAGATGTTTACGTGATGTAAATCATCCTTTGATTTATTTAAAGCCACCCTTGGAGGGACAGGTAAGGATGTACTTTGGAAGGAATCAGCCAGGCGAGCGAAAGTAAAGGCCGGCAATTGCATACCACTACTTACCCAGCGTATCATACACCCCCTCTATGTTTTCCATTTTATTTATTAGAATAAAAGTAGGAAGACAGAGGCTCGCAGAAAATGACATTCCTTTGTAAGGAGACTGATTATTATCAGGAAGGGAAACAATAGAACCAGATCATTGCAATACCGCTAACGGTCATCAGAAGAAAGGTAACAATCCCAAGGATATTCGAAAACCATCCATTGGTGCGGTTTCCCATGATTTTCTTGTTGTTACAAATAATAAGAATGATTGCAATTAAACCAGGTGCCGTCAAGCCATACAAAACAGCTGTATAAATGAGTGCTTTAATGGGACTTATTCCCAAAAAATTAATGCCGAGGCCTACGATGAGTGAAACAATTATAACTCCGTAAAAAGGTTTTGCCTCTTTGTATTTCTTGTCCAAACCTTCTTTCCATTCGAATGTTTCTGACAATGCATAAGACAACGATACCGCCAGAACCGGAATAGCCAGAAAACCGGTACCAATGACACCCAGGGAGAAGAGTGCGTATGAAAAATCTCCAGCAAGAGGTTTAAGAGCCAGGGCTGCCTGATCTACCGTATCTATTTGCCGGATACCGGCACTAAACAAAACAGTACCGCAAGCCAGAATGATAAAATACATGATCAGGTTCGAATAGAACATGCCATAACCTACATCCAGACGCATATTATGTATGATTCGGTTGTTTATGATCGCACCTCCCTGCTTCTTTTTCATGTCTTCTACCTCCATAGAAGTTTGCCAGATAAAAAGATACGGGGAAATTGTGGTACCCAGGATAGCTACCAGGATAGCAGCATATTCTTTATTAAAATGAATGTGGGGAAGAAATGATTCTCTCAGGGCGCCGGACCAATCTGTTTTTACAATTAAAGGAACTAATACATAGGCAAGCAGCGTAAGACACAGATATTTCATCACCGCAGCAATACGCTTGTATGGCAGGTATACAATACACACGATCAACAATGCGGTTATGAAAATGCTGAAAATGAAAGACGGAATTCCCGGACAAAGAAGATTGGCAACAGCACCCATTCCGGCTATATCAGCTCCGATATTGAGAACAATAGCCGGAAGGCTCAGGATGAGCATGAGGTAAAGTGTACCCTTTTTATAATTTTTTCGGATGATGGTAGCAAGACCTTCGCCGGTCACCAGGCCTATTCTTGCACACATTTCCTGAATCGAGGCCATTAAAGGAAATGTGATCAGTGCGCTCCATAAAGTAGCGAAGCCAAAACCAGCCCCTGCTTGTGAATAGGTAGCTATACCAGATGGATCGTCGTCACTGCTGCCTGTTATCAGTCCGGGGCCAAGCACCTTCCACAACCTTCTGACTCTTCCGTTAATCCGATAAGCGCGACTCCTTTTTTCCATTAGCCTATTTCTCTGTAGTTCTAACCGAAGATACGTTTGTTTAAGCACATGTGCTTATTCGTACCGCAAAGCATCTATAGGATTCAGACTCGCTGCTTTACGGGCTGGATACCACCCGAAGAAAATACCGACTGCAGCGGAAAAAGCAAATGAAAGAAGGATAGACGTAGAAGTAATAACCACCGGCCAACCGCCAAACGTTGCAACCAAGCCGGAAGTAATCATTCCCAATGCCACTCCTATAAGACCCCCTAAAAAGCTGATAAAAACAGCTTCAATCATAAACTGAATAAGCACATCCCTTCCTTTGGCACCTATTGCCATACGGATTCCTATTTCCCTTGTTCGTTCGGTAACTGATACAAGCATAATATTCATAATCCCTATGCCACCCACAAGTAATGAGATGCTGGCTATGCTGGCTAAAAGAATGGTCATGATTTTTGAAATAGATCCAAAAATATTTGCAATATCCGATTGACTCCGGACAGTAAAGTCATCGTCATCATGGGGGGTAAGTTTATGCTGCTCGCGGAGTATTGTTCCTATGACATCCTTTGCCTGATCAATCACCTTCTCGGATTCTCCCGAAGCAAAAATGCTGCTGATGAATATGGAAGATGTCATTAGCCTTTTCTGAACAGTTGAAAAAGGCGCAATGATAATATCATCCTGATCCTGCCCGAAAGTGTTTTGCCCTTTTTTCTCCAACAATCCTATAATACGAAAAGGGATACTATTAATACGAATGGACTGCCCAACAGGGTCCTTTCCTTCTCCAAAAATATTATCGGAGACCGTTTGCCCTACAATACAAACTTTAGCTGCTGCCCGGTCATCAGCAAGTGTATAAGCGCTGCCCTCCGCCACATTTAAATTTCGAATAGAGAGATATTCAATATTCGCTCCCACCAACATGGTTCTCCAGTTTTGTGGACCTGCAATGACCTGTACACTCTTACTCACAACCGGGGTAATCTGGCTGACTAAATCGCATCGGACCATAATTGCCTCGGCATCCTTCACCGTAAGAGTGGAATATGAACCTGCCCCCATTCTCACTCCACCCTGATTGACAGAGCCAGGGAAGATCATAATCGAATTAGTTCCAAGACTTGCAACAGAGGCCTGGATATTTTGCCTGGATCCTTCTCCAATAGCCAGCATGGCAATAACAGAGCCTACCCCAATGATGATACCCAGCATCGTGAGAAAAGTACGCAGTTTGTTTTTGCTTAAACTGCGACCCGCTACTTTGATAAGGTTCATTATTCTCATACCGCTTCTTTTTTGATACGATTATCCGGAATCACCTTCAATTCTTCAGAAGCTATCTTACGGTTACTCACCGGCTGATTGGAGATAATCTGCCCGTCTCTGAACATGACATTACTCTGGGCGCATTGTGCAATATCGGGTTCGTGTGTTACCATTATAAAGGTGATACCACTGTCATTCAGCTCCTGAAAAATTTGCATAATCTCATAACTGGTACGCGTATCCAGGTTACCGGTAGGCTCATCGGCCATAATAACCACGGGATCGTTGATTAATGCCCTTGCAACCGCAACACGTTGCTGCTGGCCGCCGGATAGCTGATTGGGCATCGAGTTTATCCGATCTCCCAGACCAACCGCGGTAAGCGCTTTCAATGCTTTTTCTCTTCTCTCTTTTGCATTGAAACGATTGTTATACAGAAGCGGCAACTCCACATTTTCAATAGCTGATGTACGGGCCAGAATATTAAATGACTGGAATATAAATCCGATTTTTCTATTCCTCAGATCGGCTAATTCGTTCCGGTCCATTTTTAATGCATCGGCCCCGTCTATATAATATTCTCCTTTCGTAGGATAATCCAGACATCCCAGAATATTCATAAACGTTGACTTTCCTGATCCGCTTGCACCCATAATAGCTACAAAGTCTCCTTGTTTCACTTCCAGTGAAACATCGCTCAAGGCATTCATCTCCATGTCGCCTGTCTTATACACTTTCCAGATATTTTTTACCTGTATGATTGTTTTCTTTTCCATGGTTCAGGGTGTTTTCCGATGTTGCTGAAAGGTTGGCATAAATGGACTTTTCTGCGTTACAACTGCTGCTGCCTGCGCAAGTACTCCAATTGCCACTTCATCTCCGGCTTTCAGTTTGCCGCTTACTTCCGTTACCAAGCCGTCGCTGATACCGGCATTGACCCGTATCGGATATATATAAGGTCCAGACTTAACCCAGACAACAAACGTTTTTTTATGAACGTCCTCATTCGGTGGGGAAATCAAACTTTCCGATTTACTCAATATGGAGTCCGGAATCTTAATGCTACCCGGGTAGTCTGCCGGCGGATTAAAATGAAGTGCATTAACCGGAACTTTCATGATACTATCCCTGGCATTTACCCGGATCCTGATATTCGCCGTCAAACCAGGTAATAATCTTCCATCCTTATTGGGGACATCAATTATGACTACATAGTTCACCACATTCTGAACCATTACCGGCTGAATCCGTATTTGCTGCACTTTTCCATGAAAAACATCATCCGCATAGGCGTCGACGGTAAATTCAACATCCTGTCCTTCCTTTACCTGGCCAATATCGGCTTCGTCCACATTGGCCTGCACCTGCATTTTGGTAAGATCATTCGCAATACTGAATAAGGTTGGAGCGTTAAAACTGGAAATAACCGTTTGCCCTACATCCACGTTTCTTGAAATAACCGTTCCACTTACCGGCGCCTGAATAGTCGCATATCTCAGATTAATGACGGCTCTGTCATATTGTGCTTTTGCAGACCGTTCTCCGTTTTTAGCGCTTTGATAATTATATATAGCCAGGTCATAATCTGCCTGATCAGCTACCTTTTGTTCGAAAAGCGCTTTTGTACGATCCAGCTCGCGTTTCATTTCTTCTGTCTGTACAATAGCCTTTTGCAATGTTGCATCCGCGTCTTCCTTAGAGGCATACAAAAAAGTAGTATCCAATACCGCCACAATCTGTCCGTATTTAACGATGGAATTAAAGTCCACTAGTATTTTCGCAATAATACCCGAGACTTGTGTTCCAACCTGTACCGTTGTATCGGCAGCCACCGATCCAGTAGCAGTTACATACTGAACAAGAAGGCCTTTTTCAACCTTAGCTGTTTTCCAAAGTGGAAGCGTTTCACTCTTCTTCCTGGTATAGTAATAATATCCTGCAGCCATTACAATGGCAATCACAGAAATAATAATGATGTTTTTCTTCATGGTCTTTAAAAGGTTACAGGTTTTCCCAGGTAGAAATCAACAACCTTGGTTTTATAGATATAATCAAACTTTGCCGACACGTTGGAGAGTTGCGCTTTATTGTAATTGTTTTTTTCAACCAGATAGTCAGTGGTAGTCGCCATACCTGCATTAAATTTTTTCTCCATATCTCCATATGTACGCTCTTCCGATCTTTCCTGCTCACCGGCTGAAACCAGTTTTTTTGCAGCCCCCACCTCATCCGTATAGGCTTGTTCCACCGACTTCCGGATTGTCACTTTAACTGCTTCTTCATTAAGTTTTGCATTGGCAATATTTATCTTCGACTTGGCAATAGCACTTTTTACCTGGAAATTGTTAAAGATGGGTATGGTAAGAGAAAAGCTGAGTACTTCTCCAAAATTATCATTGAGCTGTTTCCATCCCGGGTAGGATGAGATATTGACAAGGTCCGTCGGAACCATACCGACAACGGGCTGCAGTGGGTTGCCTAACAAATAACCAATATTTTCACGTTGATAAACCAACTGATCGGTTTCCTGGCTTCTCAGGTTGGAATAATTCGTGCGTAAACTGCCTGTAAGACTCAGTGTAGGCATTAATGCTGCTTTAGATACTTTCAGATCCCAGTCAGAAGCTTGTGTGCGAAGCGCCGCACTTTTAACCTGAGGCAAAATATCCAGTGACGTTTTATAAATATCTTCTGTCGAAAGTGCCGGAGCTTCACTAAGAAGCGTTTCCACTGCAGGCTTTTCTATTTCAAAATCAGGCATAAGCGGCAATTCCAACAACTGCATAAGCGTTACCTTTGCAATCTGCAATGTGTTTTCAGCATCCACTTCCGCAGATTTGTCTGCTGCCAATTGGGAATTAACCTGAAACAGATTAAGTTCAGGATACTTGCCCACTTTAACATATTTCTCGGTACGATCTACCTGTTGGGCGGTTAATGCCATTTGCTCCTTTGTAATATTCACGGCTTCCTCGTCCAAAAGCACCTGCATATACGCTGCAAGCACATTTAATGTCAAGTCGTTCTGTTGCTTTTCGATATCCAGGCTTCCGGCATCATAGTTTAATTTGTTCTCTTTTATAAGATCCAGGTTTTTCATCCCGCTATATAAGGTAACCGTACTATTCAAAGACGGTACATTACTTGAAACATTCTGGTTAGTGTATTCATAGGATACAGGGTCCAGTGCCCGTCCAAAGCTGATATTATGTGCGTCGCTCAGATTCAGGTTTGGGTAAAGATTGTATTTGCTTTGATCCCACGTAATATGTGTAATCTCATTACCCAGTTTACTTTGATTCAGACCTATGTTTTTTTCCAGGGCGGTGCTAATACACTCTTTCAAACTCCAAACTTTTGATTGAGCTTGGATACACTGAAAAGAGATCATGGCTCCGGCAATCATTATCAGATAAAGAGGGTTCCAAATCAGTATGGTCCTTCTCTTCTTCATTTCGGGATAGTTTGTGTCTTTTTTCATTTTTGTCTTCGACAGATGAACAATTATGGCTCTGATGAATTACCATACAAAGAAACCGAGTCCAACAGCAAGGTATCATGACCAGCATCACAGGTTAAAATGATTTAGCTCAACATCAAACCTGATTGATCTCTTTTTCAGTGCGCTATAAACGCTTTAATATTGCATAACATTAGTACATTTCAATAAAAGTGATTGTTTGATACCGGCTTTACTCTAATTATTATGACAAACAAGCCCTATGTATCGGCTTCCGAAGCACTTTCTGGACTCACATCCGGCTCCCACGTCTTTATCCAATCGGCTGCTGCTGCACCACAGGCTCTTATTAAGGCTTTGGTAGAGAATGGTCGTATGCTGGAAAACATTAATCTGTACCACATGCATACGGAAGGACCTGCTCCATATGCTGATGAATCATTGCGTGGTCATTTCAAAACCAATTGTTTCTTTATTGGCAGTAATTTGCGGAAAGCTATTGCTAATGGGATGGCTGATTATATTCCGGTTTTTTTAAGTGAGGTGCCGGCGCTGTTCCGAAAAAAGGTTATTCCTCTCGATATGGCTTTGCTTCACGTGTCTCCACCCGATAAACATGGATTTTGCAGTCTGGGTACATCTGTAGATCTTTCTCCCTCAGCCATTGAGAACGCAGGCTGTCTCATTGCCCAGGTAAATCCGCAAATGCCCCGTACACATGGGGCAGGTATGGTTCATATGTCACGCTTTAAGTACATGGTGGAAGTGAATGAGCCTATTCCCGAAGTCATTAGCAGCCAGCCAAGCGAACGTGACATCAAAATAGCGAAACTCGTAGCCGGTCTTATAGAAGATGGCTCCACCTTGCAAATGGGGATTGGAAATATTCCTAATGCAGTATTAAGCGAACTGAGAAATCATAAACAATTGGGAATTCATAGTGAAATGATTTCCGATGGGGTCATTGATCTGGTTGAAAGAGGAGTTATTACTGGAGAGCATAAGGTAAAACATCCCGGTAAAATAGTTGCCGGATTCATTCTTGGAAGTCGCCGATTGTATGATTTTGTGGATGATAATCCATTAATTGAAATGGAAGACTCAGCCTACGTAAATGATACGCATATTATACGTCAAAATCCAAAAGTAGTAGCAATCAATAGTGCGATAGAAATTGACTTAAGCGGACAAGTATGTGCCGACAGTATTGGATCGATAATGTATTCCGGTGTAGGAGGACAAATGGATTTTATCCGTGGTGCTTCCCTTTCCGAAGGGGGAAAGCCTATTATTGCCCTCCACGCTACCACGTCAAAAGGCGAATCACGGATAGTAAATATGCTTCACCCGGGAGCCGGTGTAGTCACCACCCGTGCGCATGTGCATTATGTTGTTACAGAATACGGCATAGCCAATCTTTATGGTAAATGCAGAAAAGACAGAGCAAAGGCGTTGATTAAAATCGCTCACCCCGATCATCGGGAAAAATTAGACAAAGAGGTTTATACACTTATTAATTGCTAATCGTAATTTGAAATATGGGTAATTGATCCGGCTTAATTGCAGGTTCTAATATGTAGGAGGAGTATCCTCGCTTATTGTAATTTTCGTCCTCTAAGCACATGTCTTAGAAGCCCCGATTTTGTGAATTTAATCGATAAATATCATCCTAACTAGATAACATTACATGTTAATTTCCTGTTAGAATATTTAATAGTCGTTGCTTCTGGAAAATATCTCTTTTCACAGCCATGATTTTCGTCAGGAAATGTGGCAATTTTTTACTGCTCAAAATCTCAATCCATATAGTATTTTCAGGTATTTGCTAAAATATGCACCTGCTTTTCAGACACGAAGGCAATTTGGCAACCTGGATATTTTCGATTTTGATATTCTATTTTTTACCAATTTTTAGGCAAATCTTGCAGATGTAAGAAATTTCATGTTTTTGTATGTTTGTAAGCGACCGAATAAAAATTCCATCCGTTTAAATACATATCTTTGGTTTAATCCATAAACAATACTAAAATCCAGGTTCCGACAGGTTCAATTTCTATGTGTTTTTGCATATAATGGAAGGAATACCAGCCTGATGGAAATGATGTTGAATATAGAATATGCTTGATCAGAACCCTCAAATTCTGTACGTGGATGACGACCCTGGACAATTGACAGCTTTCAAAGCTGCATTTCGAAGGGATGCTAAGGTTTTTGTGGCTCAATCTGCCGAAGCAGGTCTGCTTGTGCTCCAAAAAGAAGCCATCGACATCATCATCACCGATCAGAGAATGCCAGGCATTAACGGAGTGGATTTTCTGGAATCTATTGTGGGAGAGTATCCTGATTTAATAAAAATATTAATTACCGGATATTCCGATATGAAGGATGTGGTTGATGCCATCAATAAAGGAAAAATATATTGTTATTTAAATAAGCCCTGGGATGAGCAAGAGCTCAGGGTTATTATTCGCAATGCATTTGAAATGGCTTGTACTCGCCGATTGCTGAAGGAACGAAACATCCAACTTCAGAAAACCAATAACGAGCTTGAAAAATTTGTATACAGTGCTTCACACGATTTAAGGGCACCCCTTATGTCAATTAAAGGCATCATAAATTTTTCGAAAACCCAACCCCACAACCATCCTGAAGATTTTCTGGGAATGATTGAAAAAAGCATTGACCGGCTTGATGTATTTGTCGGTAATATTATCAATTACTATCAGAATGTGAAGTACGAGATACGCCCTAGTATACTTGATTTTGACAAGATCATACGTGAAACATGGGCTAGCTTTGATTATTTCCAGGATAAAAACAAAATCGAACTCAAATACAATATTGAACAGGCCGAAATTTTTAGCACTGACGAATTCCGCTTCCAGGTTATCCTCAACAACCTTCTGTTAAATGCTATCAAATACCAGAATAAAAACCGTAGCGACCAGTTTGTTTCTATTGATTTAAAAGTAGGGCATGAGCATGCCACTCTTTCTATTGAAGATAGCGGCATTGGAATTGAAACGGAACACCTCGATAAAATTTTCGATATGTTTTATCGGGCCACACAAGAAAAACCAGGATCGGGACTAGGACTCTATATTGCCAAAGAGGCCGTTGAAAAAATAGGTGGCGAAATTGAAGTCAGTTCGGTCATTGGACAAGGAACGAAATTCAAGATCGTTATTCCAAATCAGGCTTAAATCCTTGCTTGTTTCCTTGCTGATGGCAATGAAACAAGAACCAACTCACATACTCAAATCAATACATATTCTTTATGTCGGAAACCCTGTTTGCGTCGTTAGAAAGAAAAGCTTCTTCTTCTGACACTGTTTATCATCCCCGCGTTTTTTATCTGCAGCAGGATGCCGACAGGAAGGAGCTGGACAAATTAATAAAAGATGTTCCTCACCTCCAGATAAGCAATGAAATTTACTCACAGCTTCGTGAACTGCTCAAATCAAGAAACCCCAAGCTAAAGCTGAATACCGACCAATTGAATGAATTGGCAGATCACCATCTGAAAGGTTTTAATCCCGATGAATACGGTGCTTGGGTATACTATCCCTGGTCTTCACGCCTTGTACATGTACTCGGGGAAAGTGAATTTATTGAGGTAAGAACAAACCGGAATCAATATAAAATTACAGTTCAGGAGCGCGACCGTCTTGGCAAACTAAAAATCGGGGTGGTCGGTCTCTCCGTTGGCAAAACGATTGCCATGGCCATGGCATTGGAACGTAGTTTCGGGGAAATCCGGCTGGCCGATTTCGATCTGTTGGAACTTACCAATATGAACCGGATTCAGACCGGCTTACACAATATTGGCATTTCGAAAGCCATTGTAGTAGCAAGAGAAATTGCAGAAATGGATCCATATCTGAAAACGGTGTGTTATACCGACGGTCTCACAGAGGAAAACATGGATGACTTTTTCGAAAAAGGTGGTAAACTTGATATACTTGTTGAAGAGTGTGACGGACTGGATATCAAAATACAGTGCAGAATAAAAGCAAGAGCCATGCGAATTCCGGTTGTAATGGATATGAATGACCGCGGTACACTTGACGTAGAACGATTTGATCTGGAACCCGATCGCCCTTTGCTGCATGGAATGATTGACCACCTGGATATCAGTCGTATTAAAAATCTGAACAATGAAGAAAAAGTACCTTATATCCTTCCCATGTTGGGAGCAGAGACTATTTCATCTAAGCTAAAGGCTTCTATGATAGAAATAGGCCAAACCCTTACCACATGGCCTCAACTTGGTTCATCCGTTGTTCTGGGAGCTGCGCTGGCTGCGGATGTATGCAGAAGAATTAGCCTGGATCAGTTTCATGAATCCGGACGTTATTTTGTGGATTTAGAAGAGCTGATCTGCGATAAACCATCTTCTGCAGTTGCTCAACCCGAAACTACCGGAGAAACGGTGCTGACCCAAAAGGAAATGCACGACACTATACAAAAACAAAATATTGTTCCTGACGATCAACAACTTGAACTCAACAAAACCCAATTGGTTACCCTTATCTCGGCAGCTATTGCTGCTCCTACTGGTGCCAATTGTCAGCCTTGGAAATGGTTGTACACCAACAAAAGCCTTTATTTGTTTCATGATCGTATTCGCTCTGTGTCGTTACTCGACTTTCAAAATACGGCCTCACATATAGGACTAGGGGCAGCAACCGAAAATCTTATTCTAAAGGCACACGAATTGAATCTGGAAGTGAGTACTGATTGTCTTCTGCCTTCTTCCAGTAAGCTCGTTTCTGTTTTTCGTTTTTATTCAAAAAACCAGGTTCCTTCCACCGGTATATTAGAATCTCACGATTGTGACATGCTTTCCGGAACAATTTTTAGCCGGGGCACTAACCGGAAATATGGACAGCGACAAAATCTGGCTCCTCACTTGCTTGAAGAAATTAAAAGAGCCTCTCAGACTATTCACGGAGCCGAATTGAAAATCATTAGCTCCTCTAAGGAGCTTGATGAGGTAGCAGATATTGTCGGGGCTGTGGATCGCATCCGCTTAATGAGTGAAGAAGATCATCGTGATTTTGTAAGTGAGATACGATGGACACCCGAGGAAGCAGCAAAAACAAAAGATGGTGTAGATCTTGCTACAATTGAGTTAACTCCTTCTGAACTTGCCGGCTTACGGATGTCAACAGCTCCGGGTGTTATACATCATCTGAATGAATGGAAAGGCGGACAGGCTTTTGAAAAAATGGGGCGTAAGGCAATCGCTTCCGCCTCTGCTGTTGGTCTTGTTACAATGCCGGCCTACAGTCCTTTTAATTTTTATAATGGTGGACGGGCATTACAAAAAGCTTGGCTTCAGGCAAATAAAAGCGGACTTTCTGTTCACCCCGTTTCTGCCTGCACTTTTTTCTTTCACCGCCTCATCCAGGGTAATGGAGCTGGATTTACACCTGCTATGAAGGAAGAATTACAGGACTTACGATCGCGTTTTATTCGTTTATTTTCATTGTCTCCCGAGTTAGGGGAGATTTTCCTGTTTCGAATTCATGTTGCAGATCAAATAGATGTTAGGGCGCTTCGGCGCCCTGTGGACGACGTGCTTTACCTCGAGTAAACTATGTTAAAGATCAGATCATTTTACCCTCTGGAGGAACATTCCGTAAGCCTTGAATACATAGAAGGACATCGGAAGGTGCTGGAAGACTACGGTATACTTAATATAACTTCTTATAACAAAGATTGGATAGAAAATCCATATACTTATGGTGTTGTGGCGGAACTAAATGGAAAACTAGTAGGTGGAATACGCGTACAAGTAGCCGACGGACTTCATCCCCTGCCTGTGGAAACGGCAGTAGGCAAAATGGATCATCGGGTTTATGATTTGGTTGTTAAACATAGGATAGACGGAGGCGCAGGGGAATTATGCGGGCTCTGGAACTCAAAAGAAGTAGCCGGACAGGGCATTAGTATTTTACTTGTACGCGCTGCTATATCCATCATTAATCAATTACATTTTCGCACTTTACTTGGTATTTGTGCTGAATACTCACTGCCAATGTTCACACGTGTTGGATTTATAATAGACCGGAGTCTTGGCAACAATGGAGATTTCATCTATCCTACGGAAGAATATCTGGCTAAAGTTGTGGGTATTATGAATGCAGAAACCTTAGCTACCAGTACTGATTACGACAGAGAACGCATGCTGGAGCTTAGAAAGACTCCCCGTTGTATAGCACTCGAAAAAGGGCCAAAAAGCAACCAGGAAGTGGAGTATGATTTGGTTGTTCCTGTTGCCAAACACGTTCTTGTTGAGTCAATGGTATTCAAACGTTAGCAGAATAATACGCCCTATGAGTCGATATTTAGTTTCCATGTTTTTCTTTCTTTCGTTTCTCTCGGTTGCATCTGCAACCGAGACGGTTTTTTTTTCCGACAATACTTCCCGTCTGGATATCGGAGGCAGCATAGAAATTCTGGAGGATAAAGCAGGAGCGCTTTCCTTTGAACAAGCACTCGCTTCCGATCAGTACAAATCAAGTACCCAAAAAGTTCCAAATCTCGGCCTTTCCTCTTCTGCCTTTTGGTTAAAAATCCACATCCGGAATGAAAGCTCTTCCGGGCAACTACTTTTGATGCTGGAGCAGCCAAATATGGACGAAGTCGCTCTTTATTTTCCCAAAACAGACGGTACATACACCGTTCAAAAAATGGGGGAATATCAGGATTTTGCAATTCGCCTGTATCAAATCCCTGATTATCTTTTTCGGCTAAGTATTCTTCCTGGAAAAGAAGTTACCTATCTGATGAGAATAAAAAGCACGGAGCAAATCCAGGTTCCGCTTGTGTTAGGCACTGAAGATTCCATACTCAATTTTCTTAGCCAGAAACATATACTATCCGGAATTTACTTCGGCATTATGCTCGTTATGCTGCTCTATAATCTTTTTATTTATTTTACTGTTCGAGACAAAAGCTACATTTATTACGTAGTTTATATTGTCATTATTCTCTTAACCCAGACAAGCCTGCAGGGGTTCCCTTTTCAATATCTCTGGCCTCACTCTCCATGGATGGCCATACACGGAGGATTTTTCTTTCCTTCTCTCGTAGGGATTGCCGGTCTGGCCTTTCTAAGAGTATTCCTGCATACTTCAGAGTTCACTCCCAAGCTGGACAGGATAGCTGTAGTCTTCTATATAATTTATTCTATCAGCATCCTTCTGGCCATTTTTAACATTTATACAGCCAGTTATGCTCTCATGGAAATAACGGCCATGCTGGTCTCTACTTACATGTTAACAATGGGTATTGTTATTTATAGAAAAGGGTACCGTCCTGCTAAATTTTTTCTTATTGCCTGGACCTTTTTCCTCGTTGGGGTTGTTATCTATATTATGAAAGATTTTGGAATCTTTCCATATAACAACATTACAAGGTATACGATGCAAACAGGTTCTGCATTCGAAGTAGTACTAATTTCTTTTGGTTTGGCCGACAGGATTAATATTCTTAAAAAGGAAAAAGAAGAAAGTCAGACAAAGGCTCTGGAAGCCCTGACGGAAAATGAGCGTATTGTTAAAGAACAAAATGTAATTCTAGAAATAAAAGTTCAAGAACGTACTACAGAACTTGAAGCTGCAAATAAGGAATTGAGTGAAACTTTCACAAATCTTAAAGAAACACAAAGTCAACTCGTGGATTCCGAAAAGATGGCCTCCCTTGGTCAGCTTACAGCAGGTATTGCCCATGAAATTAATAATCCGATTAATTTTGTTAAGTCAAACATCAAGTCCTTAAAACGTACACTGGATGAACTAAAACAACTTTATCAACAATATGCCCTTATTGAAGACGGGCATCAAGTGGCGGAAAAAATTGCGGCAGCTCAAAAACTGAAAAAAGACCTGGATATGGATTATTCCATCAAGGAAATTGATGATCTCCTGCATGGAATAGATGACGGAGCTACACGTACATCAGAAATTATCAAAGGGCTGAAAGTGTTCTCCCGTCTTGATGAAGACACATTAAAAACAACAGATCTCCATGAAGGCTTAAATGCCACACTCATTCTTCTGAATACCATTTTGAAAGATAAGGTGCTGGTTGAGAAAAAATTCAGTCAACTTCCTCCTGTTGAATGCTACCCCGGTAAAATCAACCAGGTATTTATGAATATTCTTAACAATGCCATTCAGGCGATTGCCGAAAAAAAGGATTCGGAAAAAGGGCATATCACCATCTGTACCTCCTCGGATGCATCAAATGTATATGTGAGCATAAAGGATGATGGCATAGGGATAAAAGAAGAAGTATTGCCACGAATATTCGAACCTTTTTTCTCCACAAAGGCTGTAGGTCAGGGAATGGGGCTAGGTTTATCTATTACCCATTCCATTATAGAAAAGCATCATGGAAAAATTAAGGTGTTGTCCGAAGTTGGCAAAGGCAGTGAGTTTGTTATATCCATTCCGATTACCCAACAAACGGAAAAATTTTAGAAAATACAATGCACGGCATAAACATTTTTTAATTTGCTAATCATGGAAAAGAAAATCAATGTTCTTTACGTCGACGATGAATCCAACAATCTGGTTGCATTCAAAGCTCTTTTCAGAAGAGATTTCAATATTTTCACAGCTGTGTCTGCAGAAGAAGGAAAAGCTTTAATGAAAGAACAAACCTTTCATGTGATCCTTACCGACCAGCGTATGCCCGGTGTTACCGGTGTTGAATTTCTTGAGTCTATTATTGGAGAATACCCCGACCCGATTCGGATTCTGCTTACCGGCTATGCAGATATACAAGCGGTAATTAGCGCAATTAACAAAGGACAGGTATATCGATATATTACAAAACCCTGGGATGAACAGGAGTTAAAAATGTCGATTGAAAACGCATATGAAGTATATGCGCTGCGGGAAGCAAACAAAGAGCTTACTACTAAACTTATTCAAGCCAATGAACAGCTCGACTTTATGCTTCGTCAGAAATTACTTTCCTGATGTTATTGCTTAAAGAATTTTATAAGGGTTGTGCCTGACACACTATTTAATTTTAGAACATATACCCCTGCGCTTAGCGAGCTCACATCCAGCGTAGTATTGTTAGCAGATTTTGTCAGGTACACCTTTTCGCTCAAAATGGTATTTCCTAAAAGATCAATTATTGTCATATCAATCTGCAGTTCGCGATCTGTTTGAAATGTGAGATTCAAAACAGAAGATGCCGGATTGGGATACATATCCACAGTCAACCCTCCAGACTTTTCCATAATCCCCGTATTCGTCATATTGAACGGAGCTGATGTTGCCGAACAACCATTAGCATTTGTTGCTGTAACGGTATAATTTCCATTCTGTGTTGTTGTATAGCTCTGAGCTGTTGCTCCTCCAATAATGGTTCCGTTCAGATACCATTGATTACCCGTTGCAGCACTGGAAGTAAGAGTAGATCCTCCTGAACTGATGGTTGGAATAGCTGGTTGAGGATAAAGAGAAATTTTTGTGTTTACTGTATTCAAATTTCCACAAGGGTTGCTTACAGCGCAATAATAAGTAGCCGAATCAGATGGGCCGGCGGAAGGAATCACATAATTGGCATTGTTGGCCCCAACTATGAGTGTTCCGTTTTTATACCATTGATATGTAACATATTTACCGGTTGTATTTACCCAAAGAATGCATGAAGAGCCAGGACATTTGGCGGTATCAACAGATTGGCTAGTAATGGTAACAGGGTTACAGAGATAGAGTAAATCTCCATAAGGATCCGCACCCGTAGTGGTTCGGGAGAAATCCGTTTTATCAATCGCAGTGTTGGGTGTTGGGTCATATTGCATCAAAGCTCCTACATTATTAATCCCACCATAATCTGCCGTTAAATAAAATTTGTTGCCTGCTATCGTCAAAGATCCTTGTGGAAAATCGCCATCCGGCATTGGATTCATCGAAAAAATATTCGTAAGTGTAGCCGAAACTGTGTCGTACTCAAAAATTACTCCTTGTCCATTCGAGCCTCCGCCGGATGTAGCTCCATACAACTTTCCGGAAGGAGATTCTATCAGTGATCCATAAGGATTAGTCCCATTGGTTGTACCGGTAAAGTCAATCATTTTATTGCAGGTAGCCGAAGCTATTGAATAACTGAAAAGAATTCCCGTGCCATTCAGCCCTCCGGCCGATGTTAACCCATATAAGGTTCCTGTATTTGTCTGGATAAGCGATCCATATGGAGTGGATCCGTTGAGAGCCGGATCAAAATCAATTGTCTTAGTCAGTGTTCCCGATGTAGGATCATATGAGAAAATAACGCCAGCACTATTTGCTCCTCCAGCAGAACACATTCCATAAAGCAATCCATTATTCGCCTGCACAAGTGAGCCAAAAGGAGCGGCTCCATTGGCGGCTCCATCAAAATCAAATTTCTTTACACAGATATTTGTTGAAGGGTCGTATTCAAATAAAACACCAAGACTGGAAATTCCGCCGGCGGTTGTCAATCCATATATTTTACCATTACTGGCCTGGATTAAAGATCCATTAGGGCTAACTCCATTCATTCCGGTGAATTGTACTTTAGCTGTACAGGTTGCCAATGCGGTATCATACTCAAACAGAACTCCCGTTCCTCCGGTTCCTCCACTGGTTGTCATACCATACAGCTTCCCATTGCTTGCCATTATAACACTCCCTGTTGGAACAGCTCCATTTGTTGCCGTTTCCAGATCAACTTTATCGGTATATGTTCCTGAACCGGGATCGAACTGAAAGAGAACGCCGCTGTTATTGAGCCCTCCACTGCTTGCCATTCCGTACAATTTTCCATCCAAAGCATAGATAAGAGATCCCTTGGGATATTGGCCATTGGATATTCCGGCCAGATCCACTTTGTCTACAAGGGTGAGCGATGTAGTATCCAGTTGGAAAAGTGTACCAAATCCATTAGCTCCACCTGCCGATGTTAAACCATAAAACTTACCATTCGGCGCAAGTACAAGTGATCCGGAAGGATTTCCACCTTGGGTACTAGCATTCAGATCTGTTACATCCGTAAAAATTCCAGTACTTATAACATACGAGAAAACAATTCCGTTTCCTAGTGCCCCACCATTCAGCGTGGTTCCAAAAAGTTTACCATGACTGATTTCTACCAATGCTCCATTGGGGTTGCAACCTTTGGGTATACTGTCAAAATCTATCATTTTGGTCAATGTGCCCGCAGTCGTATCGTAAGAGAAAAGTACTCCGTCATTTTTTATTCCACCCGTCGAAGTTAATCCATACAATTTGCCGTTAAATGCTTGTACTAATGAGCCATTGGGTACCGACCCATTTGCTACTCCCGCAAAATCAATTTTATCGATGAAGATTCCTGTTGCCGGGTCATATGAAAAAAGTATTCCCAATCCATTAGCCCCTCCGGCCGAAGTCATCCCATACAACTTTCCTGTTGATGCTTGTATCAAAGACCCCATTGGATTAGCTCCATTAGCAGAACCCGAAAAATTAATCAGTCTATTGTAGAGTGATGTTACAGGGTCATAAGAAAAAAGAACACCCATGTTATTTGCCCCCCCCAAAGGAGTCATACCATACAATTTCCCATTCGCTCCTTGAACTAGTGAACCGTTGGGATTTGCTCCATTGGCCCCATTGAACTCAAATTTTTTCGTGTAGACTCCACTCGTTGGGTCATATTCAAATAATATTCCGGTAGAATTGGAACCTCCACTGGAGGTCATACCATAAAATTTACCATTACTGGCTTGTACTAAGTCACCATCAGGTGTTGATCCCGGGATATTGGATACAAAGGAATATTTGACTTGAGTATTGGTACATCCTGTATCTGCTTTAAATAGGGTACCAAGCCCATAAGCTCCTCCGCTGGAGGTCATACCCCAGAATTCCTGTGAGTAAGAATGTATTGAAAGAAAAATAGCAAAAATTGATAATACACGGTAGGTATGTTTCATAAAACGTATGTTTTCGTTGAGGTTTGCAGAATGCTGGTTCTCTTGTACGTAAAACCAACCAAATTGTTTGTTATTCTGTACTTTTTTATGATTGATTTACAACCGATTGCCCTTTTCCCACAAAGGGAAATGTCCGGTTATTCTTTGCTCTGACCAGGAATAACATCAATCCTATGGCAACCACACCAAATGCCATAGCAAATACTTTCCATTCCATACTGAACATCACAAAGAGCCAGATGAAGATACTAATTACAGCCGGTATCGGAAATAATAACATACGATATGGCCTGGGGCTCTTTTTGTTTCGATAACGCAATGCTATTAACCCTGCTGCCTGACCTACAAATTGTACCGGAATCCTCATAATAACGATAACGGTAATAATCGTTGATAAATCAGAAAAGAGGCTGAACAAAAAAGCTACTCCACAAAGGAACAGCAACGAAATATGTGGAAATTGCCTGGAAGGGTGTATTCTGGCGAATAATTTGAAAAAATTACCCTGAATTGCCGCCGCATAAGGAATACGTGAGTAGCCAAGTGTTGCAGAAAACAGACTCGCAATTCCCACGAACAGGATGAGTATGGTAACAATATTGGCAGCTATAACCCCATATAATCTTTCAAACAACGTGCTGATAAAGTAGGTAGATGTCTCGGATTCCTGCCAAGGCATTGCTCCAAGTACACTTACCTGCATCAGGAGATAAATAATCGTAATGACGCTAATCGAAATAAAAATACTTCGGGGAATATTTTTCTCTGGATCTTTTATTTCAGCACCGAGGTGACAGACATTGTAATAGCCAAGAAAAGAATAAATAGTTTTTGTGGATGCAAGGCCTAGTCCTGTAAAAAAAATCGGACTTAGCTTAAATGAATCAGAAGGAACATCCAGAATATAGGAAGCATGAAAATGTGTAAACCCTGCAACGATAACCCAAAGGAGCGTAAGGCCAACCAGCAGTCCCATAATCAATGAAATTTTTCCTATGTCACTTATTTTACGGTATAACAGAAAAGCCAGAAGCAGGATTAACCCTCCTGACACAGCTCTTTGGCCGACTGCACTCAGGGGGACCAGATAATTAAAATAATGTGCAAAACCGATTGCGCCGGAAGCTATTACAAGAGGAGCTTGTATACTGGTTTGCCATATAAAAAGGAAAGCAAAAAGAGATCCCCACTTTTTTTCTCCATAAATTTTTTGGAGAAATACATAGGAGCCGCCGGCTGCCGGATAGGAAGCCCCCAGCTCTGCCCAAACCGACCCATCCATAAATGCCAGAAATGCTCCAAGTAACCAGGCTAATATGCATTGGGGGCCATGCATCCGGTTTATAACAAAAGGAATGATAATAAACGGACCCATACCAACCATATCAATTATGTTGATCGCGGTCGCTTCTTTGAGCCCGAGTCCTCTTATAAGAGGCTTTCCATTCGTAAGTGTGTGTTTTTCTGATTGACCCATACCTGCCTGACAAAGGTGGGATTTTATTTGATATTTCAGGGGCTATTGAAAAATGAAAGTATGCGATCATCACAAGGATAGAGATCATATTCCTTATTGAAAGAAAACATAGGTAAAACGCCTTAACACGAATAGTTTTGACCTCACTGTGATAATGAATTGCTAAACAAACTGTTGTTTTTCATGATTTGGTGATTATCCCTTAATACGCTTCCGGTATAATTAAAATAGTTTTGCTAAGTAGAATAACAATGAATGCATCATGAAATCTAAAAACAAACCAGGAGTTTACATCACCGGTATCGGCCAACTGAAAGTGGAAAAAAATTCCGCTTTAAGTATCCGGGAAATGGGCGCTGAAGCGGTACGACTGGCAATGGAAGATGGAGGTATTGAACATGTTGATGCTATTTACCTTGGCAATATGTTAAGCGGTGTGATTTCGAATCAACAACAATTAGGTCCATTGGTAGCCGCTAGTGCCGGATTAAAAGGAACGGAATCAGTAACTCTTGAAGCCGCATGTGGATCGGGAGGGGCTGCAGTTCGGGCTGGGGTGATGGCTATAATGAGCGGATTTTGTGAAACCGTGGTTGTTTGCGGACTGGAAAAAATGTCTCATATCGACAAGGATTTCATCACTCGCTCTATAGCTACAGCATCGGATTGGGAGACGGAAGGCAGCAAGGGGGAAACCTTTGTTACGCTCAATGCCCGATTAATGAAAATGTATATAGAAAAATATAAAATTTCCGCTGATTCCTTTGGCATGTTTGGTGTAAATGCCCATAAAAATGCCAACCATAATCCGAAGGCTCTTTTTCATAAAGAAATTACCCTGGATGAATATTTAAATTCCCGTTTCATTGCCGACCCGGTAAGAATTTATGATGCCTCTCCGGTTTGTGATGGAGCGGCGGCTTTGGTTCTTTCAAAATATCCAAGACAGTCTACATCCAGACAGCTGCCAAATGTAAAAATAACAGGGTCTGCTGGATCTACTGAATTTGTCGGCATTAATGACCGCAGTAATCCATTACTTGCAGAAGGTATCAGCCGCTCAGGAAATAAAGCCTACAAAATGGCTGGTATAAAAAAGGAAGACGTTGATTTTTTTGAACTGCACGATGCCTATTCAATTATTTCAACTCTTTCGCTTGAAGGAATGGGATTTGCTAAGCCGGGTGAGGGTTGGAAACTTGCTGCCGAAGGACAAATACTGGCGGATGGCAGAGTTCCTATTTCCACATTCGGTGGCTTAAAAGCACGAGGCCATGCCATTGGCGCTTCCGGTGTTTATCAGGCAGTAGAAGCTTATCTTCAGTTAACTGACCGGGCCGGTGCGAACCAAATTAAACGCGATGCCCGTATTGGTCTTATACAAAGTATCGGGGGTACCGCTTCCACTACTATTACCCATGTTTTGGAAAGAGAATCCTGAATTCAAATTCTCACTCCCATAACAAGTATATCGTCAACCTGCTCCTGCATTTGTCTCCAGTTTTTAATGGTTGCGGCAATTTCCTCTCTTTGCTCACCCATAGGTTTGCCCTTTATTTGAAGAAACAAGTCCTTCAGTTGTTTGTATTTGAATTTCTTTCCTTTCGGGCCACCAAACTGATCCGTATAACCATCCGTGAAAAGATAAAGGATGTCACCATTTTTCAGCCTGATCTGATGATTATGAAATACTTTCTCGTCTACGTTATATCCCCCGATAGAAATTTTATCCGGCTTAAACTCCAGAATCTCCTCCCCCCTCTGAATAAGTAATGGCCGATGTGCACCAGCATACTTGAGTTCATGCGTTTTCATGTTTAACGAGCAAAGCGCAATATCCATCCCATCGTTTGCACCCTGATCTGCACTTTTCTTCAGTAGCATTCCCAACTTAATGTCTAATTGTTGTAATGCCATAGCAGGATCACTTACATGCTCGTCACGTATCACCTGATTCATTAAGTCATTGCAGATTGCCGACATGAATGCCCCTGGCACGCCATGGCCGGTACAGTCTGCGGCGGCAAAGATGGCAAAATCATCGAACTGCGTGTACCAATAAAAGTCCCCGCTTACAATATCTTTAGGTTTATAATAAATAAAGCTTTCCGGTAAAGCACGTAGCATTTCAGCTTCATTTGGTAAAAGGGCCTGCTGAATTTTTTTAGCGTATTTAATACTATCAGTAATGTTCTTGTTTTTTTCCTCGATAATCTCCTTTTGCTTTAGCACCTCCGTAGTACGTGCCCGAATCTTCTCTTCCAGATTTTCATACAAACTGGCATTTTCAAGTGCAATGGCCGTATAGGATGCCAATGTTTTTAAAATGTCCAGATGATAGGGAGTATAGGCATGCTTACGAAAACTTTGTACCGTAATCACTCCAAGTACGCGCTCGCCAATCATGAGGGGATAAAAAATAAGAGAATGAGGCATGTCTCCCGACACAACTCGTATTTGCTGCGTATATTTCTTGTATTCCCGTAGGTTATCATTAATAAAAATTTCCTTTCTATTATTAATACACCAAACAGAGTAATTATCCTGATCAGCCATACTAACTATTTCGGCTGGAAATTGCTTTCCATTTTCAATTTCAAATTTGTACTCTACCTCTTGCCGATCCACATGATAAATGCGTACGCCAAAAATGGCAGCATCCATCAATCTGTTTACATTCTCGTGCAGTTTATTGAAAAGGCGTTCAAAATTAAGAGTGGAAGTCAACTGCTGGCCTATTTCGCTTAACAAACGGGTGTTTTCATAACTCCTTTCAATTTCTTCCTTTTGACTCACAACTTCCCTGGTCCGCTCTTCAACAGTTTCTTCCATCCCCTCGTAAATTTTTGCATTTTCCAATGCAATCGCAGCATATGCTGCCAGGTTACGAAGAATATCAAGGTGATATTTAGTATAGGCATTCTTATTGAAACTTTGAACAGTGATAACACCTAATCTTCTGTCCTTGACCATCAGCGGCAAATAGATGAGCGACTCCACAGCTCTGCCGGCCACAGGTTCATACCTCTTCTCCACATAATTGGTTATTTCCTTATAAATATCATTGATGAAAACCTCTTTTTTATTCTGGAAAGACCAGGAACCAAGGCGGTTCATATCAGAAGCATCAAAGTGCGTATCACGCAACTTAACCCCGTCTTCTATATAGACAGGGAATAGAATTTCGTTTTTCTTTTCCTGATATAATCCGATCCCAAATCCGGCTGCATCCATCAATGTATTCACATTTGCATACACGGTATCCAGAATAACTTCAACGGAAAGGCTGCTAATAATTTTCTGACCAATTTCACTTAAGAGGGTAATGTCCTGGAAATAGGACTCCAGTTCTTTATTCTTTAAGGCCAGCAAAGCGCGCTCGCCTTCCGTCTGCTCCATTTTGTGCTGTAATTCCATACTGCGTATCCGACGAATTGCATTTTCGTTCTTTACTTCGTCTTTTGCCTGATAGCATATTTTTAACTGCTCATTCGCTTCCTGATATCGTCCTTGTTCTTCAAGCATACCAGCCAGCACTTCGCTGGATTTATAGATTCCTTCAAACGAATTGATTTCTTTTGAAATCTGAAGAGATCTTTCCAGATAATCGGAAGCAGTCGCCGTATCACCTGTTATGCAAAACAGTTTTCCGATGCTTGTTAACGTTCTTGCCACTCCACCTTTAAAACCTAAGCCTTCTCTTATTTTAAGGCTACGATTATAATATTCCAAAGCCTTTTCACCTGAGCCCATCCTGATATAAGTATTCCCAATCCCTTCCAATGCAAAGGCCTCCGTCAACGGTGACCATGAGGTTTCTCTAATCAAATCCAAACACAGAAAATAATTTTCCAGAGCTTGTGGAAACTGTTCCAGATTATAGTATGTCTCTCCTAACCCATCCAACACTTTAACCAATACTTGTTTTTCATTTTCCTTCTCGCAAATTCGCCTGCTCCTTTCCAACACCTCCAGAGCCTTATAGTTTTCCCCGATAGAATAGTACACTGTTCCCAATCCGTTCAACCCGTCAGCAATACCAATATTATTATTCAGTCTTTCATTTACATTATAACATAATTGGTAATACTTCTGGGCATTATCATAATCGGCCAGGTACGAAAAATTAGTGCCCATATTATAATACACCTGGGATTCATTGAGCTTATCATCTAAATCCTTAAACAAACTAAGAGCTCCGATAGAAGCAGTGAGGGCTTCTTCGTTTTTCGAAACCCAGACATAACTTGCGCCTAATGTTTTTAGAGCGTAGGCAAGACCTTTTTTATACGAGATAGCCTCCGAGCACCGTTGTGCTTCTTCACCAAGAAGGATTGCCTTAGATGGATTGTTCCGGTTTAAATTCCAGGCTTCTTTGTTCAGCTGGTCAATCCTATATATTTCTGCAGAATCTATATTCTCGGACATATTGTTCTGTTTGCGACGCAATAAATATATTGGGATAGAAACACAAAATTAACATTTGCAGGGCAAGAATCAAAATGATCAAAATTCACCCTATGGTCACTTCCAATACAATACAAGTGTTTCGACAAAAGACGGTATTTTGCAGATTAGTCCCATTTTTGCCATTTAACCGGGTTCTATCCTATCTAACTATGACGAAAATCAGGCTGTTATGACAATACTGTGACACTTTTGAGTCTCAATATTTGCATTTTTGTATCAAGAAAATATCCAGCTAAGTGAATCGGATCAAAATAATCGCTTTTACCCATAAGAATATCAACCTGAAGGAAATCGGGCGTTTTCATTTGGACGAAAGTGTTGCAGAATCTCACCTGCATTCTTTACGTAGCATTCCCGGGGTTGACGAGCTTATGTATTTAAGCACTTGTAACAGGGTGGAGTTTTTGTTTGCTTGTAAAGATGAAATAAATGAAGCTTGGCTTACACGATTTTTTACTGCGTTCCGGCCTGATTGGAGTACTACTGAAGTAGCCTGGGCTACCTCCTATGCTTCTGTTTTTGAAGGAGATGCTGCTCTTCGCCACATTCTTCACGTGGCTTCCTCCCTTGATTCATTGGTAGTAGGAGAAAGGGAGATCATTACTCAAGTGCGTAATGCCTATGAACGCTGTTCAAAAGCCGGTCTAACAGGAGACCTTTTGCGTTTGATTGTGAAAAAAGCTATTGAAACCGCCAAAGAAGTTTATACAGAAACCCAGATCGCTGACAAACCTGTTTCTATCGTTTCCCTCGCCTATCGTCGTTTGAGGGACTTAAACGTAAAACTGGATGCCCGGATTCTGATCATTGGTGCCGGTGTGACCAATAATAGCATGGCAAAATATTTGCGAAAACACGGTTTTACCAATTTTACTGTATTTAATCGCACCCTGGTTAATGCACAGGCCCTGGCTTCAGAATTAAATGCCGCTGCCTATCCTTTGGCCGAGCTTGAAAATTATAACAAAGGGTTTGATGTTATTTTGACCTGTACGGGTGCTGCTGAACCCGTTATTACCAAGGGTATTTATGAAAACCTCGTTAACGGCGACAAAAATCGCAAAATTGTAATCGATCTGGCCGTTCCTAATGATTTGGATCCTGAAATACTGGACAACTATGATATAAACCTTATTGCAGTAAACAATCTGCAGGAAGTAGCCAGAGAAAATCTGCAAGAAAGAGAGAAAGAATTGGATGCCTGTATTGAAATTGTTGCCCGTAATATAGATCAGTTCAATACGATCCTCCGGGAAAGAAAAGTTGAACTGGCCATGAGCGAAGTACCTAAAAAGGTGAAGGAAATTCGAGACACTGCTATTAATTCCGTTTTTGCCAAAGAAATTGCTGGCCTTGATCAAGGCTCTAAGGATGTTCTTGAAAAAGTAATTGCTTACATGGAGAAAAAATATATCAGTGTACCCATGAAAATGGCCAAAGAAATTCTTATCGATGAGCCGCCTAAAGTCTGAAGGCTTTCTTTCCGTCAAAACTTCGTTTCACGTTTTTTCCATGTTGCGTAAATTCATTTTCTTCCTTCTTTTCATGATGGCTTGGCCTATGCTTTCGTGCATCGCACAAAACAGGGACAACGTTAAGAAAATGCTGGTGGGAAGCTGGGGGCGGATTGACACCATGTCTAACCTTGGATATTCAATTAATAACATGTATGCTGAAAAACCGGCAGAACGTATTCTGACATTTTATGAAAACGGAAGATTCCAGGAAGAAATAACGAATAGAAAATTTAAATCCTGGAGGTACTTGTCTACACCCACCC